>CAJUDC010000008.1 GCA_910584955.1 uncultured Paraprevotella sp.
TCGTCCGATTGGGCAGATAAAATATTCTCTAATTTAATTCAACCAACAGGTTTATGCTCGTACGGACCATAAATACTATCCGACCGCAAGCAGACCTGCCAACCTTCCGTACCTCCTGCCGGACACGTAATGTAATATCTCCCATTGATACGATACATATGGGCCCCCTCCATACCAAAGCCTCCGCCTAATTCAGACGCATTTTTAAAACCGCCCGACCATATCTTCACCGGTTCTCCCTTAACAGACTGTACATCTGAATTCAATTCGGTAAGGTACAAGGTACCTTGCCCATGAACGACATAAACTTTATCATCTTCGTCAAAAAACAATCCCGGGTCATAAAGATAATCCGGGAAAATAGTCCGTTTCCAAGGACCTTTAACCTCATCAGCTATGCAAATAGAAAAATGACCGGTTTCTCTTCCCCAACCATAAGGAGTACAAAATCCGACATAGAATTTGCCCTTGTGATGACGGATTGTCGCAGCCCAAGAACCGTTCAAATACAAGTTTCCACCCTGCATATCATAACGTGGATCTTCTTCATAGCGTTCTACAGCATAACCTGCCATTTCCCAATTTACCAGATCATTCGACCGGGCTATCGGGCATCCCGGCACATAATGCATACTGGTAGAAATCAAATAAAAATCATCACCAACACGAATTACATCTGGATCGGGCCAATCACCCCACATCAAAGGATTCGTAAAAGTTCCGTCTCCATTATCGGGATTCCATACATTGACCTGTGCCCAAGCCGATTGCATATTCATGCAACTTAGCAGCAAACCCAATACAATATATTTTCTCATATATACCTATATTACTTTTTCAGAAAATCGAGAACAATGTTTGTTGCAATCTGATTTTTCGTGTTTCTTCCAAACCGTCGGAAGTTGCTTTCAGTACTAGCTTTTTTTCATCCCCCGTTGCAACCACAAACGAGGCCACACCCGCTTCAGCCTTTACCGTACTCGGACCACGCAATTCACCACCTTGAAGAACCTCGAGCGAGACCTGTCGTTTATTTTCATCGAAACAAGTTGTTCCCTGTTCGTCTTTCAAACTGACATAAACCAAAAGTAAATCGCAAGCAGATGCCGGAATACCGTTTTCCAAATAGGTAATATCCAATGTTGAAACACCCTCCGGCGTACGTACCACATGCTCCGCCACTTGCTTTCCATCTTTATATCCAACAGCTTTCAGTTCCCCTTTTTCCCATTTTATATTGAAAAAGGTAAAAGGAGGATATTCCAGATTCGAAGCATTCCCACCATCAGGTGATACTACATACTGATAAGTCGTTGGATTATTGTCCGCACTCTTTCGGGCAACCTCACATCCGTTAATTATTAAAGCTACTTCATCAACATTACCGTATACATATACCGTATCCGAATGATCCATCATCCAATGACTGTTGACAAAAACCCCATAAGGCATCTTACCGGCCGGTGTAAAGTTTCCAGCCGGAACTTGCAGACGAAAATAATGCAAACTAAATTTCGGTAAACGGAATATGTCAGCCACTCCGCTGTAACAAATATTATCGCAACATCCGCGATTATAATCATGCATGCTCCACACAGCTTGTCCCAGTGTATGCGGATAATAAGCACGATAACGGTTGTGGCTCCATTGCGCGTTCCAGGCATTTTGCACTAACGCACGGTCTCCGTCCCCCCGAGTTACACGGGTTGTGCTATAATGACCGCCAAACTCATAATCATAATACTCCCGAATAAACCCCGGTTTCATCGTATGATTAGGGCGATTAAAATGATCTTCCCAATCGTTGTAACAAACATCAAAGCCGTCATAACCATACGTGTCGCCCGAAGTATAACACTGATCACCCGGATACTCCTCATGTGCCGTTTGCACAGCCCGGTCTTTCCAGAACTTAGGCGGATTGGATTCGTTCAGCGTCGTTTCCCACATAATGATGGAAGGGTGATTACGATCGCGACGCACCAGATCACGCACATCCTGGTAAGTACGTTCCACAAACCCCTCGGCAGAGTTAAAGAATTGCCAGCCCGGTATCGGTTCTATAGCCAATAGTCCCAATTCATCACAGGCGTCGAGAACAGCAGGGTCTTGAGGGTAATGCCCCAAACGTACAATATTGAATCCGTTATTACGAATCTGCCACATATCTCGGTAATGAGCCTGGTCAGACAAGGCATACCCCACATACGGATATTCCTGATGTCGGTTACTACCTTCAAGCCGATACGGCTTTCCATTAATCATGCACCCCCGGTCGGACGACAATTCTACACGTCGTATGCCGATGCGTGTCGTTTCTCGATCCCATACTTTTTTGCCCTCCAGCACTTCTGTCTGCAAAACATACAACGCAGGCGAATCGGGATACCACAATCGAGGGTGTTTTATCTCAATACGATGCGAAGCGTATGCCTTATCCTTGCTGTCCACCGTTAAAGAACATACCGATTCGGCCACCTTCCGTTTTCGTCCCCTTTCTTTACTCCACTCATACAGACGCTGCCTCACGTTGATTTGCTGCGGCACATCGCCCGTATTTGCAACGTGCGTTTTCACCTCTACCGTAGCCGACCCAGTCGATACATGCGGGTAAGTAACGAATATACCACCAGCCACTTCGTCTGCCAAAATCGGATGGGTAATATGTATTGTGTTCTTCTTTATAAGACGGGCATCACGATATAACCCGCCGTAATAGTTAAAATCCAATTCTTCCAGCGGTTTTCCTGGAGGTATCAGCGAATTGTTCCGATTGTCGAGCCGCACCACTATTTCATTGTTTCCTACACGCAACCATTCCGTAATATCCGTAACAAAAGGCGTATAACCACCAGCGTGCTGAGCGGCGTGCTGCCCATTGACCCACAAATCCGCCAAATGCATGACTCCTTCAAATTCCAGCCAGATGCGCTTGTCCGCATCCTCCGTATTAACAGTCAACTTACGTCGGTAATAGCATATGCCTTGCCATTGCTGACGTACCACCAAGGGTTCGATACAAGGAGTATGTGGCAAACACACACTTTCCCAGCCATCTGCCTTAAGTCGTTCCTCCTCTGCGCGCAACGTATCAGCAGGCACACTCAATTCACGATTCAACACATGGAGATGTTGAATATTATATTGTGAGCTCCAATCACTCCCTTGGTTCTTGATTTTCATTTTTTCCTGTTTCTCATCCAATCTCTGAAATTCCCAATCCGTATTGAGCAGAACAGTTTGTGCATTACCTACAACCGCCAGTATAAAATACAAAGATGCCAACAAATGTTTCATATATATCAAATAAGGTACAAAATTATATCTACAGTAAATCATCCGTTATGTCTGGCCCCCTGTTGTCGGCCCTGTTACGCACGAATCATTCGTATACAAATATCGCAAAAAGTCTCTATGGCAACAAGACTTTTTGCGATATTTCTGTTAACAAATAGCAAACCAACGGATCAACAGCTTATTCTGTCGTGTATTCCGCTGCATCCAAACGATCGTATACTTCATCGGTCACAGGTTCCAGCCATTCGTTGGATACATCCTCACCCGCAATCTCAAAAGCCAGATGGGCAAACCAGCTATCGGCAGCGGCACCGTGCCAATGCTTCACATTGGCAGGAATATGAACCACTGTTCCGGGCAGTATCTGCCGAGCAGGCTTACCTTCTTCCTGATACCATCCGCGACCGGCTACCCCCACAAGCATCTGACCGCCACCATTCGAGGCTTTATGAATGTGCCAGTTGTTTCGGCAACGCGGCTCGAATGTCACATTGGCAAACGGTATCTGCGCGTCGGAGATACGGGCCAGATAGCTGTTACCGGTAAAATACCGGGCATAAGCAGTATTCGGTTCGCCGATCGGGAAAATCATCTCACGTTGAAACGCAGCCTTGGCGTCATTACCCGTACTATCGGACCATACGTCTTTAGCCAACCGAAAAGCCCCCAGGCATTAGGCCATCCGGCATAAAAGGCAATGTGTGTCAGCATCTCGGAGATCTCTTCACGGGTCACCCCATTGCTCTTGGCGAATTGCAGATGATGCGTCAGCGAAGAATCGACAATCCCTTTGCCCACAAGCGTAGAGAGGGTGATCATACTGCGATCGCGAGGGCTTAATCCCGGACGGTTCCAAACTTCTCCGAAGAGTACATCATCGTTCAACTCTGCAAATTTGGGAGCAAAGCCTCCCAACTGGCTGCGTCCCGCAGTCTGTGTTATTTTTTCCTGTGCCATAATAATAGGTGAATAAATGATCAAAAACAAAGCCGATAACCGTGTTACAAATTTATACATACGATTGATACTTGATTGGATTTACTGATCGTGTTTGATTCTCCTTTGCAAAAGTAACCATAAAAGAGTATGCCGATATTGTCCGATTTACGGCTACATTTATCCGATTTGCGCAATTCACACCTTATTGCTACCTTTGTTCCACATGGAATATACATACAAAGACATTCGTTTCTTCTACCAAACGGTATCCGATATCAAGGCGGCCCTGCCGCCCGAAGGCTACTGCATGCATCTGCTTTGCACTAACGGATCGGCCAGCGTCGTCTACGCCGGCCGACTTTTCCAACTAAAGAAAAATGATGTATTGATCTATACAAAAACCTCTGCCGCCGAAGGTCACCGCCAAAGCTCCGATTTCTGCGGTGTAGTATTCAGTGCCCCCTGTCTTTCCTGGGCAACCAACTTCCGGCCAACAGCTTTGCCGTAGGCGGCACCATCAGCCTGTTTGACAATCCGGTCATCCCGTTGTCCGAAACCGATGCCGCACTGTTACAGAGCGACCTGCAAGCCATTGGAAACCGACTGCCGGAGACCGGACACTCTTTTTATCTGGAACTTATCGGCAGCCTCAGCCGGACGTTGATGTACGATCTTTTTGCTTTTCATAAAGCCAGCCGAAAATCGGTCTATTCGTCGGACCGAAGCCTATACGTAGTAAAGGAACTGATGCAAATGCTTGAAAGCGGTCTGAGCCTACATCATCGTTCCGTAGATTTTTATGCCAGGAGCCTGCACGTCACGCCCAAATACCTTTCGGATACCGTACGGCGCCAAACCGGCCACAGTGTCAGCTATTTCATTGACCGCGCCACCGTACCTCTTATCAAACAATACCTCGACAACCCTCAGTATTCCATTGCGCAAATAGCAGAAATCATGCAGTTCGGAAGTCCGGCCTATTTCAGCCGCTATGTGTCGCAACGGCTGGGCATGTCGCCCCGGCAATACCGTTCGTCACTCACGCCTCTATAAGGCTCGGGATCATCGGTTCACACCAGTCCGTCCAATTCTTTTTTTATGCGGAGCAGTTCTTCGCGGATGCCTTGCAGGCGTTCCATGACCTCCGTAATCTGCAAGGTACCTTCTTTGTTGGCCTTAAGCGCTTCGCGGGCCGCCGCCAGTTTCATGCCACGTACCTTCACAAGATTATGCACCAGACGGATCTCCTCGATGTCTTCCTTGGTGTACTGACGGATATTGCGCCCGCTCTTTCGCGGAGCGATGGTAGGAAATTCCTTTTCCCAATAGCGCAACAACGTCTCCGTCACATCAAACATCTCGGCCACCTCGCTGATGGAGTAAAACAACTTTAACTCTTTGTTCGGATTCAATGCCATGTTCCCTTTGTCAAATGCCTCTTTGATGAGCGATTACTCTGCAAATGTAGGCAAAACAAATAAGCCTTGCAACGGTTTGTGAGAATATTGTCTCTCTTTTCATCCAATCCCGAACGTACAAAATCCCGACAGCGGTGCGCATCTCGTCATCACGGGGCGAGCACCGCGTGCAAACGGGATGCGCACCACGTGCCAGTCTGGTGCGCACCCCGTTTTTGTCTTCTTCTCACGCGCGCGTATACGCACGCGCGCACAATCGGTTTGAAAAGCCGTTTCACAGGTGTTTACAAACACATAAGCTACTATATTACAATACAATAAAAGAATTTATATAGACAATAGGAGAACCCCAACAGGTACATGTACCCTATATAGACCCGTCAAAAAAGCAAGGGTAAAGGCTCCTCTTCCGCTCACCAATGCCGGAAAGGTATGCACCGAACACCCCAAAAAAATACAAGAGACGAGCGCCACAAGGCTGTTGTTCCGGACAAATGATAGGGGTAAGCCGGGGAGGCGATATGCGACCGTACCTTCTCCGAACGGATATAAGTTCCTTGTTACACAATCATACCTCTCCGGCTATTCTCAAGTGCCGCATCAACCTGCACATGTTTGAACAAATCTTATTTCAAGTTGATGAACATCTTTTTATCGGCCTGCTTCGACGCCCTTCGGTACGGATGCAGTACACATCCTCAGGGCGACAGATGTCGACCGTCATGTGTCAATTGTTGACTGTCGCAGAAGTGTGATGTACTCTCAGACGCAGGCACGCACCGACATTCTTTCACTTGCTTTCGAATTTATCCACCACGAGACGCGCCACCACCTTTTATGCCAAATCCTTTGCACAAGACGGCAAAACAGAGTATCTTTGCACCACTTTAACAGGAGAACATTAACGCATAACCGATTATAGACAATGACAGCAAACGAAATCCGCGACTCGTTTAAAAAATTCTTCGAGTCGAAAGGTCATCTCATTGTTCCGTCGGCGCCGATGGTCATCAAAGACGACCCGACGCTGATGTTTACCAATGCAGGTATGAACCAGTTCAAGGACATCATCCTGGGCAACCGTCCGGCTACCAGCAAACGTTGCACCGACTCACAGAAGTGTCTGCGCGTGAGCGGCAAGCACAACGACCTGGAAGAGGTGGGCCACGATACGTATCATCACACCATGTTCGAGATGCTGGGAAACTGGAGCTTCGGCGATTACTTCAAGAAAGAAGCCATCGACTGGGCGTGGGAGTATCTGGTGGAGGTGCTGAAGATTGACAAACGCAACCTGTATGCCACGGTATTCGAAGGCTCGCCCGAAGAAGGCCTGGAACGCGACAACGAAGCCGCCGGATACTGGGAACAATATCTGCCAGCGGACCACATCATCAACGGCAACAAGCACGACAACTTCTGGGAAATGGGAGCTACAGGCCCCTGCGGTCCGTGTTCGGAGATCCACATCGACCTGCGTCCCGAAGAAGAGAAGGCCCAAGTGCCCGGACGCGAACTGGTGAACAAGGACAACCCGTTGGTTATCGAAATATGGAACCTGGTGTTCATGCAATACAATCGCAAGGCCGACCAGTCTCTGGAACCGCTGCCGGCCAAGGTGATCGACACGGGTATGGGCTTTGAGCGCCTGTGCGCCGTAATGCAAGGCAAGCGTTCCAATTACGACACGGACGTATTCCAACCCATCATACGCGTTATCGGCGAACTGTCGGGAAGCCGTTACGGAGAAGACAAGCAGAAAGACGTGGCCATGCGCGTCATCGCCGACCATCTGCGCACCATCGCTTTCTCCATAGCAGACGGACAATTGCCGGGCAACGCCAAAGCGGGCTACGTCATCCGCCGCATCCTGCGCCGGGCCGTACGTTACGCCTACACGTTCCTGGGACGGAAAGAAGCATTCATGTACCGGCTGTTGCCGGTGCTGATTCAGGAAATGGGGGGCACCTATCCTGAACTGGAAGCACAGAAAGTGCTTATCGCCCGGGTAATGAAAGAGGAAGAGGATTCGTTTTTGCGCACGCTGGAAACCGGAATCCGCCTGCTGGACGGCGTGATGAACGAGACCAAGGCCGCCGGCAAGACGGTGATCGACGGTGTGCAGGCATTC
Source organism: uncultured Paraprevotella sp. (assembly GCA_910584955.1). GTDB lineage: Bacteria > Bacteroidota > Bacteroidia > Bacteroidales > Bacteroidaceae > Paraprevotella. The sequence continues at coordinate 7,786 of CAJUDC010000008.1, forward strand.
ACACTGTTCGATACCTACGGTTTTCCGCTTGACCTGACCGAACTGATCTGCCGGGAAAACGGACTGACCGTGGACGAGGAAGCTTTCAACACCGAAATGCAGAAACAGAAAGAGCGCGCACGCAACGCCGCCGCTGTGGAGAACAGCGACTGGACCGTCGTCCGCGAAGGTGAAACCGAATTTGTAGGCTGGGACTTCACGGAATACGAGTGTAACATACTCCGCTACCGCAAGACGGTGCAGAAGAAACAGACCTTCTATCAGATTGTACTGGACAAAACACCGTTCTACGCCGAGATGGGCGGTCAGGTGGGCGACCGGGGCGTGATCTGCTCCGAGTTCGAGACCTTGGAAATCATCGATACCAAACGGGAGAACAACCTGCCCATCCACATCACCAAAAACCTGCCCGAACACCCGGAGGCACCGTTTATGGCCTGCGTGGATACCGACCTGCGCGATGCCAGCGCCGCCAACCACACCTGCACCCACTTGCTGGACCAGGCCTTGCGCAGTGTGCTGGGCGAACACGTGGAACAGAAAGGATCGCTGGTCACTCCCGAGTACCTGCGTTTCGACTTCTCGCACTTCCAGAAAGTGACCGACGAGCAATTGCGCGAAGTGGAGCGCATGGTAAACGCCAAGATACGGGCCAATATCCCGTTGCAGGACCATCGCGACATGCCGATCGAGAAAGCGAAAGAGCTGGGGGCCATCGCCCTCTTCGGTGAGAAATACGGCGACAAGGTACGTGTGGTACAGTTTGCCAACAGCGTGGAGTTCTGCGGCGGTTGTCACGTGAACGCTACCGGAAAGATCGGTATGATGAAGATCATGAGCGAAAGTTCCGTCGCTGCCGGCGTACGCCGTATCGAAGCCATCACCGGTGCGAAGGTGGAAGAGACACTTTACACCATACAAGACACATTGAACGAGCTGAAGATGCTGTTCAACAATGTGCCGGATATCAAAGCAGCCGTGCACAAATCCATTGAAGAGAACGCCGTACTGAAAAAACAAATGGAGAGCATGCTGAAAGAGAAGGCGGCACAAATCAAACAGCATATCGTGGAATCAGCCGTCCAAACCAACGGTATAACTGTGTTCAGATACATGTTACCGATGCCGCCCGAGGTGGTGAAAGACATCGCTTTCCAACTGCGTAACGAACAAGAGAACGCCTTGGTAGTGCTGGGTAGCGTATTCGAATCGAAACCGATGCTTACCGTAGCCGCTTCCGACGCATTGGCAAAGGAGCAGGGCCTGCACGTAGGCAAGCTTATCCGTGAAGCCGCCAAACTGATTCAGGGCGGCGGAGGCGGACAGCCTCATTTTGCTACAGCCGGCGGAAAGAACACCGACGGGTTAAGTGCCGCACTGGACAAATTCATCGAACTGGCTTGCCAGTAAATCATAAAACAGAGGACCGATACACACAACGTTTATCGGTCCTCTGTTTTTTCTTCCTCCGCAGCGGAACGCCTATCAGCGCTCTTCGGGATGACTGCTCCCGGAAAGCCATTCGCTGTTGCCTCCCACCCCTTCGGCACTGACTGCGATTCGGGTCTCCTTGGAGTTATTATATAACTGTATTTCCGCCTCTCCGTTTTCGTCCAGTTTCAGGTCGGGATTCCAATATAGCGTGCGCCGATAGTCCTTTTGTTCCGGCAAAGGACGCGTACTGTAATCGGGATGATAAAAATCCTCGCAGAACGAAAAACCGGGCAGCACATAACGGCGATCGCGATATGTGACGCGCATGCCTTCGTCAGGGATGCGGCGAACATCGACAATTACTTCCGGTTGATTGGCCGCTTCATAGCGCTTGCTTCCCTCCTGTCGCGGAGCATAATCGGTATAGATATACAGTTTATCCAGATTGTACAACTTATTGTATTTATTTTTTTCGCCCGGCGACATGTTATAACCGGGGGCATGGGAATCGTAACGCATCTGGAACTTATATCCGCGATATTCTCCCATATCACCGATATAGGCACGGGCCACATCTTTTGTAAAGCGGTCGACTCCGATAAACTTTCCGGTGCAAAGTCCCTGATCGCATACATAATTGAAAGCCTCATAGGCGTCTACCACCAATGCCGGCTTGCTGTACAGGAACGAACGTCTGCCGCCATGTTTCGTATGGACCGTCACCGTGGAAAGCAATCGTTCGTCGGTCCCGAGCGACTGTTGCAGAGCACTGCCGACCGGCAAAGGGGGCCGGTTTTGCTGATAATACGTATAAGGTTTCACAAAATGCGGATAAAAGGGAGTAAGCCTGACGTAGAAAGGAGCATATTCGCCTTCATCCTGACTGACCCACCCGTAAGGCTTCTGGTTCTTCTTTAACTGTGTCGTGTCGGCAGCCGCCAGAAAGAACACACAATGTCCCTCGAACATCGGAGCCTGTATGCTGAAAGCACCCTTCTGCGTCATCATCTCTCCCATGACAGGTTCACTGCCGGGCTGAACAAATTCGGCGTGTACGGTCACTTCCCGTTTCAGAGGGCTTTCCTTTTCATGAAAGCGGTCGACCGCATTCACCAACCTGTTCTCATTGGAGTTAGTCTTCTTCATCTGTTCCGACAGCAGATAAAAATCTCCTGCCACCTCAGCCGGTTTTTCTTTTTCCGTCCCGTCATCAGGCATGTCTTCCTCAGCCCGGCTTCGAAACAAGTCCTCTTCCGCTTCCGCCGTATAGTTATTCACCACGCCCGAGAGCCGTTGCGTCTTCTCGATAGGATGCTTCAGTACAAAACGGTTCGGTTCCGCCATATCCATCCAATTGAAACGGCGCCAGCCTTGCACGAGCATCAGCAAATCCAGATGCCGGCGATGCTCCTCGTCGTTCTTCTCAAAATAATAACCGGGCTGTTCGATAAAACCTTTTACTTCACTCGCCAACAGCATTTCCGTCAGCAGCGTACCATTGTCGTACAGGTAGTCGGTCGTAGCCGCATCACGTACCGCCAACGACACCGTGCCGCCACCGTCGCCGTCTCTCTTCTTCACCCGCAAACCGATGGGTTCGAAAGGCTGGTACGCTTCCTTTATGCCCTCGAACACAAGCTTGCCGGAAGCCGGTTCGTCTAGATTAACAAAGAACAGGCGATCGGCATACACCCGTCCGTCGGCATTGAAGACCGTAACCTGATTGACTCCTGCCGGCAGATCTTCCATCGGAACGGTAATCGTTTGCTTACCGGAAGAGCCGATTTCCCGGAATGTCTGCAACACACCGCTGCTCATGATGGTCATCCCCAACTTTTCCTCAGCCGGCAAGCCCACCGGATGCACTTGAATGCGCAATTCCGCTTCGGTCGGTTCCACCTGCAACGCACATCCCGTCCCCACCGGTTCGGGAAAAGACTTCTCCGCCGTAAGCCCCCCACTCTGGAACACGGCCTTATAACGTTCTCCGGGGCGACAGGCCAACACAAATGTCCCCCTGCCCCGATGCTCTGTCTCGGCCTGTGCCACCACATTTCCACCACGATCGCGTACCGTCAGTTTCCCCTCCAAATGCTTACCGTCCTGGTTATTGGCTTCAAAGGCGATGCGCGTCTCCGCTCCTGCCACCAGGCTTCCCCCTTCCGGGAAGAAGGAGAGGACTGCCTCCTCTTTCGTATCGGTGTTTTTAAAATATCGGGTCAAAGGACGCGTTGTCATGTCCTGCACATAATCGCCCGGCGTCTGCGGTTTGTCATACACGGGAAACACACGAGAATACAATTTGTCGTAATCACGGTAATATTCCTTCGCCATGTCCGAATTGAAGAACCAACCGGCGGCATAGGGAGTATGCGGATGCTCATACTCTCCCCAGTTCAGCATCCAACGGGTATACGCCCTCAGTTCATAATATCCGCCGTAAACGGAGTCGGACAAAGCGATGCAACCGTGCCCCTGTCCCTGTTTAAGCTGTATGAGCCGGCGCTCGCACAAATAGCCTTCCGGTGTGAACAAATCCACATAGAGCACACCGCTTAGGCGCGACAACTGCTTGCTGTCCGTACGTGCCACGTAAGCCTTGAACCAGATGGTGTCCCCCACAAAATAACAGTTATTATCCAAATGCAGGAACACTTTCTCCTGAGGAATGTTTTTCCCGAACTTCTCCAGGCGTTCCGCCCATCCCCGCACGGTAGACGGACGCTGAACAGTTGTCTGCGGCGCCTGAGCCCGTAGAAAACCTGATTCACCCCCTACCGTGAATCCTAACACCACAACCAGGAGCACGACCCTAAACGACAGTCTCCTTTTCATAAAACCCCGTAAAAAATGGATGGCAAACATAAAACAATCTGTTTTTAATGGAATACGCTTACAAAGCTAACCAAAAAATGCGACATTGTTACTACCCGTTCACTAAAAAGCAACATTCCTCTTTCTTCCGACAAAGCCCTCCCTTCTTATATATATAAATAAGGTGTAAAAAAGAGAACGGCCGAGATAAAAAACATCTCGACCGTTCCGTACAAGTTATATAAAAAAGGGTTACTTCAGACACTCTGCCACGAAAGCTTTCATCTCGGGCGTATGCTCTTCTACGCTCAGCAACAATTGGAACTGATTCTTCGTACGCACCAGATTATGCTCGGGATATTTAATTTTGTAGTACGTATCGCCGTTGATATAGTCGGCCAGGAAACGCACACATTGCATATACGGGAACAAAGCAGCGGCATAAGGCAGATTTTCGATCTCATTCGGAGTAAGGAAACTACCGGCAGATTTCAAATAGCCTTGTGTAAAAGCTTTGAATATGTCCATATTAAAACTTACTTTCGTCAAATCGGCTTCATCCTCTTCGGCCGTATTGGCTCCGGTGCGCAGGAAGTCGCCGTAATCTGAGAAGATGAAGTTCGGCATCACCGTATCCAAATCTATCACACACAGAACATTATCATTCTTGTCGAACATCATGTTGTTCACCTTCGTGTCGCAGTGACAGATGCGTTTGGGCAGACTGCCCTCCCGGCCCATGCGTTCGGCCTTGCACATCTCTTCCGCCCGTTTCTCTATTTCGTCCACATAAGACTGCACTTCGGCCAACCGCCCGGCTTTGTTTTCCTTGACGGCTTCACGCAGTTGCTGCAAGCGGAACTCCATATTGTGGAAGTCCTTAATAGTCTCACCCAGTTGTACGGGAATATCCGCCAGCATGGCCTGGAATTTTCCGAAGGCTTCGCCGACCGTATAGGATGATTCCGGATTGACGGCTTGTTTGGTTACGGCATCAGGGATGAACACCATAATACGCCAATAAGCTTCCCCCGTATATAGAAAATATTTGTCCTCGTCTTTCAATGGCACAAAAGTCAACACCTTACGCTCTATATCCGTCTCACCGGCAGCTTCCAGTTTGCCACGAATATGTGACGTCACCGCCTGAATGTTGTCCATAAGCATCGCCACATCCGGGAAAATGGCATGGTTAATGCGCTGCAACACATAATCGGGGCAATCCTGCTCTGCCGTTTTTACTTTAAAAGTATCATTAATCAAGCCGGCACCCAAAGGAGCGATTTCGGATACGGTTCCTTGTATGGCAAATTGGGCCACAATGTTTTTTAAGGTCGATTGTTCCATAATTGAGAATTTTGTTAAACAAGTATTAGATTCTACCCTACAAATATAACCATTTTTTTACGAGCAAGGGCAGTTCCACCCGAATTTGAATACTTTTTTATGTATTTTTTTGAGCCGGACAATCACGTCCGTTTTTGTGTGCGCACCCAATTTTGGCAAAAAAAACGCTCGAAAAATGTTAAATCAGGCCTTGATTTTACTTAAAGGAATGCTTCATAACCGATTACATTGTTAATAGAGGTTAAATATCGTCTTCAAGGTGTTGTTTTTACACTTATAGCCTTGCAGATAAAAAGGATTTACGTATCTTTGCATTGTCTTTTAAAGGATGCGATTGATTCCTCCTTTAAAGGACCGTATTAAAATTAAGTTAAATAATAAAGGGTTAATTAAAGTATTCTCTAGTGAGGGAAAAAAAGGCCGTTTTTTCACGTGAGTGAAGGAACGGTCTTTTTATTTCACGCCTCAGCATACCGAAAGAGACCTTTTAAAGAAAACTAAACAAAAGGTATGAAAAAACCGGCTAAGACTATGATCCTTTCCGCAGCCCTGCTGACAGGAACGGTAACAACAAACATCATCCAGGCACAAAATAACGGTTATCCGATCTCTCCGGTCAACTTCACGGTCGTCAAAGTATTTCCGGAATCCTTTTGGGGCCAACGGCTGGAAGCCTGTCGAAAAGTGACCGTTCCGCTGGCCTTCCGCAAATGCGAGGAAGAAGGACGCTATGAGAACTTCGTGAAAGCGGCCCATCCCAGCAAGGAATACAAAGTGGGCGGATTCTCATTTGACGACACGGACGTGTACAAGACGATCGAAGGAGCCAGCTATCTGCTGCAAACCTACCCCGACCCGCAAACGGTACATTATATAGACAGTGTGCTCGACATCGTGGCCGCCGCACAGGAGCCGGACGGTTACCTGTACACATCGCGCACCATGAACCCGGAACATCCGCACAACTGGGCCGGCAAACAGCGGTGGGAGAAGGTGGAAGACCTGAGCCATGAGTTTTACAACCTGGGGCACATGGTGGAAGGCGCCATCGCACACTATCAGGCCACGGGGAGCCGCAAATTTTTGGATATAGCCCTCCGCTACGCCGACTGCGTATGCCGGGAGATCGGTCCGACCGAAGGACAAAAGTGCGTGGTACCGGGCCATCAGATCGCCGAAATGGCACTGGCCAAGCTCTACACCGTGACAGGAGAGAAGAAATACCTGGACCAAGCCCGTTTCTTCCTGGACATGCGCGGCAAAACGGCCCGACGCGACGCCTACAGCCAAGCCCACCGACCGGTGACGGAACAGGACGAAGCCGTGGGGCATGCCGTACGGGCCGGCTACATGTATACCGGCATGGCCGACGTGGCCGCCCTGACAGGCGATTCCGCCTACATACGGGCCATTGACCGTATCTGGGAAAACATCGTCAGAAAGAAATATTATATTACAGGCGGCGTGGGGGCCACCTCAAACGGTGAAGCATTCGGAGCCAACTACGAGTTGCCCAACATGAGCGCCTATTGCGAGACCTGTGCGGCCATCGCACAGGTATACCTCAACTACCGGCTCTTCCTGTTGCACGGCGACAGCAAGTACTACGACTGTCTGGAACGGACACTCTACAACGGCGTCATCAGCGGGATGAGCATCGACGGCGGCGCCTTCTTCTATCCCAATCCGCTGCAAAGCATGGGGCAGCATCAGCGCCAGCCCTGGTTCGGATGCGCCTGTTGCCCGAGCAATGTCAGCCGGTTTATTCCGTCTCTTCCGGGATATGTCTACGCTGTGAAAGACAATAATATCTACGTGAACCTGTTCATGAGCAACACGGCACGGCTGTCCTTGGGCGGCAAGACCGTGGAGCTGCGCCAGCAGACCGACTATCCGTGGAACGGCCGCATAGCACTGACCGTGAGCAAGGCCGCCCGCACGAACTTCACCCTGCGCGTGCGTATCCCGGGATGGCTGCGAGGCGAGGTGGTGCCGAGCGGCCTCTACCGCTACACCGACGGACTGCACCCGCAGTTTGAGGTGCGCGTGAACGGACAGGCCGCCGAGGGCGTGATGGAGAACGGCTACTACTGCATCGCCCGCAAGTGGAAAAAGGGCGACACCGTGGAGCTGCACATGGACATGCCGGTGCGCACGGTGCGGGCCAACGAGAAGGTGGTGGCCGACCGGGGACGCATCGCCGTGGAGCGGGGCCCGTTGGTATATTGCGCCGAATGGCCCGACAATGATTTTGACATCGACCAGGTGCTGATGAACCAGCAGCCGGAGTTCAATCTCCGCGAGGCGAAAGGTCTTCCGGCCAAAGGCATACAAGCCCTCACCACGCTGGCACAGACACTATATTTCGAGATCGACGGCACGCTCCGTTCGCACCATGTGACGCTGGAGATGATACCTTACTACGCCTGGGCGCACCGGGGAAGCGGCGACATGAGCGTATGGCTGCCGCAGGACCTGCGCGCCACACAGCCCGCACTGCCGCCCACCATCAGCAGCGAGAGCCGCGTGACGGCCAGCGTGGAGAGCGCCTCGCTCAACGCCGTGAACGACCGACTGATGCCGACCGACGCTGACGACCGCAGTATGCCCTACCTGCACTGGTGGCCCAAGAAGGACGCCACGGAATGGGTGGCCTATGAATTCAAGGAACTGACACGCGTGAGCCGTTGCAACGTCTACTGGTTCGACGACGCGCCGTGGGGCGGATGCCGGGTGCCGGCGAGCTGGAACATTCAGTATCGCGACGCCAACGGAGAGTGGCAACCGGTGAAGAACACCTCGCCCTACGACGTGCAGAAAGGCGCGCTCAACAGCGTGACATTCGACGCCGTGGTGACCACTGCCCTGAAACTGGAACTGCGCCTGCCGAAGGACAATTCGTCGGGCATCTTCGAGTGGGAGGTGAAATAAAAATCGGTCCACGGACAAGGATAAGCACTACCGTGCCGAACTATTTCTCCCGCCGAGGGCGGGAGAAATACCAACCAAAGCACGATCTGTACCCACCAAACCTTGATTCGTACAAACAAAACTTCTGTCTGTACAAACCAAGGCTTGGTGGGTAGTTTTTATGCGCACACCCGCAAGATGCTCTCCGCAGAACGGAAGGTTTGTTGCGGGGAAGAATGAATTTTTCAGACGAAAGAGTGGGATGAACCTTTGGACAGAAAAAGGACGCACCTGCGAGGCTGCATATTCACGCGCCGAGCGAGACAGGGCATGGGCGCCGGCAGCATCCGCTGCGCCAAGGCGGGAGAAAGGAAGGCGGCCCCGCCACTCCGCAAAGCGCCCACGGCGGAACCGCACGCACGTACCTCTATAATAAAGCCACACCGCCTCCCCCCCGCCGCACACACCGAGGAGGAGGCGCCGCACCGCCTCACTCCTCTACGGCCTCCAGGTACTCCTCCGGCCAGTTCACGAGAAACAGTTTCTCCGTGGCCCTCGTAAAAGCAGTATACAACCACCGGAAATAATCGGGCGAAAGCCTGTCTTCCGTCATATATCCCTGATCCACAAAAACATTCTGCCACTGTCCGCCTTGCGCCTTATGACAGGTGACGGCATAGGAATACTTCACCTGCAAAGCGTTGTAATGCACGTCCTGCTTCACTTTCTTCATGCGTTCGCGCTTATTGGTCACCTCGGGATAGTCCGCCCATACCGACTGAAACAAGGCTTGGCTTTGCTCGCGCGACAAAGCGGGAGCCTCGCTCTGCAGCGTATCCAGCAGTACGGTAGCCTCCGTCTCATAATCGTCATAATCCGTAAAACGGAGCACCACATCGGCAAAACGGAAACCGTAGAGCGACCGTTCCCGGCGGAATCTGAGCACGGTGGCCACATCACCGTTGGCGATAAAGTCCATCCCGCCGTCCTCTTCCTTACTTTCCGGCCAATAATAGTTATTCTTAACCACGATGAGACGGTCGCCGCCGGTAAGTTCCTCCTCATAGCCCAGAATCCGCGCCCGTATCCCGTTGTTATACAGATTGGCCCGCTTATTGGAACGAGTCACCACCAATGTCTGATCCGTGCCGCATTTATTATAACACTCTTCAATACATTCGATCAGTTCATTACCCGACACACGGCGCACATCCGGGAAGCCGGCCAGGCGCACCCGGGGAAAAGCGAACACCTCCTCTTCCGTCAGCATCCGCCGGATCTGCGTGGCATTCCACAAAATCCCCGAATCACGGATCTGGCGCACCACCTGTGTCAGTGTCACCGCCTCCACCTCCAGATTATATCCCCGCAGACTTTCGACGGATAAAGCCGGACTTTCCGCCTCGCCGACCGGCGGAAGCTGCGCGGCGTCGCCGATAAACAACAGCCGGCATCCCACGCCCGAATACACGAACTGAACCAAATCGTCCAGCAGGCGCCCGGTACCGAACACCGCCCCCGACAAACCTTCGTTGGCTATCATGGAAGCCTCGTCCACCAGAAACAGCGTATGTTGATGCAGGTTCACATTCCGTGTAAAATTATCTACATCATCCGAAAAGGCCCGTTGCCTGTAGATCTTCTTATGGATGGTAAAAGCCGGATGCCCGGCATATAGGGCGAACACTTTGGCCGCCCGCCCCGTAGGAGCCAATAATACGACCTTCCGCTTCAGGCTGTCCAGCACCTTAACCAAGGCCCCTATCAAGGTGGTTTTTCCGGTACCGGCATACCCCCGGAGCAAAAAAAGGGAATCAGCCGACCCCGACAAGAGAAAATCCGTCAGAGCAGTTACGGCAGCCTCCTGCTCTGCGGTGGGAGGATGACCCAAATTCCGCAATATCAGCCGCTGCAATTCATCTTTTATCATTATTGTGGCGTAAAAAATTCACCGAAATGTCGGATATTAAATTTATTTGTTCTATTTTTGCGATGCGAATGTAACAATAATAATTATAACTTATCATGAAAACAGCAATTAATGTCATTTTAGGACTTTGCGCGCTGGGCTTACTCTATATCTGCTACGGCAGTATCATGGAGCCTATTCATTTCAATGAAGAAAAGGCCGTGCGCGAAGCAGCCGTAAGAGAGCGCCTTATCCATATCAGGGAAGCTCAGGACCAGTATCGCCAGCAGCACGAGGGACAATTCTGCGACACGCTGTCCAAACTGGTTGAATTTGTTAAAACAGGCAAAGTTCCTTTCGTTAACAAAATAGGAGATCTGACAGACGCCCAAATGGAAAAAGGACTGACGGAAGCCAAAGCAGCCGCTATCGTAAACAGCGGAAATGCTGCCGCCATCGCTGCCAACGGTCTGGAGAATTTCCGCCGCGACACGACATGGGTTTCATTGGCAGACACGATCTTCGGAAAAGATTTCGTTGCTGATTCATTAGAATATATCCCCTACTCCGGAGGCGAGAAATTCGAACTGGTAACCGGTTTCATCAAAAACAAATCGGGTACCATCATGAACGTAATGGAATGCGGTGCCAAATACGACGCTTATTTAAAAGGTATGAATGCACGCGAGATTTACAACCTGAACGATCTGGCCGATAAAACCAGCCGTTATCCGGGTCTGAAGATCGGTGACCTTTACAGCAACAATAATAATGCAGGTAACTGGGAATAAAACAGGCCGGTCATATAGTCTATCCATCCGTCTCCGCACGGATGGATTTTCTTTTTTCGTAAACAACCCTTCGGATCTTGCGTTCATCCAAAAAGAGGACTACACCGTAGGGGAGGGTGAGGAATATGCAAACAGACTGCAACAAGCGTTGCAAAACTCCTCGCTGTGCTCCAAAAGCAATGCGGGCGTGTATGTGCTGACCACTATGCCGGACACCCGCGTACCGCTTGAACACTTCAAAAAAGACGAGGCAGAAGCACTTTTCCGCCTTACATTCTCACAGGCCGACCCGCACAAGCACCGCATTGTCTATAATATCCTGCCCTCGCTGGAAGTGGTCGAGCTGAGCGCTATCGACAAGGACGTAGAACGCGTCCTGCAGGAGCGCTACCCCATAGGGCTGCAATTTCTTGGAACGGAGGGTGTGATGCTCGAAGCACTGCAAACATACAACGAGCAGCAAAATGCCAAGAACAGCCGGTTGTATGTTTACTTTCACGACGGAGAAATGTTCCTTTTCCGCTTTCAGGAAGGAAAGCTCAACTTCGCCAATTCGTATGCTGTGGCAGGACAGCAAGACGCCGTATATTATCTCCTGTATGCCTGGAAACTGATGGAGCTGAACGCATCCGCAGACGAATGTCTGCTGGTCGGCACTAGCCCGTTTATCGGCCTGTTGCCTACCTTAAGAACTTACCTGCGCCAGGTTAAAGAAATAACTCCCCGACATCTGTTTCCGAATCTCCCCCAAACGGCAATTTCTCAGATACCGTTTGACATCTTTATCTTATTATCCAGCAAAAACAAGCTATGAGAGTTATCACAGGTAAGTACAAGGGTCGGCATTTCGAAGTGCCCCGCACTTTCAAAGCCCGTCCGACCACGGATTTCGCCAAAGAGAACCTTTTCAACGTCCTCAACGGGTATTTGGATTTCGACAGCGCGCCAACCGCCTTGGATCTCTTCGCAGGAACGGGGAGCATCACTCTTGAACTGCTGTCGCGGGGATGCGGGCGCGTAATCTCCGTCGAAAAGGACAACCGGCATTTTGCTTTCATACAACAAGTGTTGCGGGCCCTCCGCGATGAACAATGCATCGCCATACGAAGCGACGTATTCCGTTTCCTGAGCCGATGCCGCGAACAGTTCGACTTTATTTTTGCCGATCCGCCGTATGCCCTCCCGGAACTGGAAAAACTGCCCGCTCTGATACTGGAAAACAACCTGCTGACAGCAGACGGACTGTTTGTGCTGGAACACGGAAAGACAAACGACTTCAGCGCTCATCCGCTGTTCATAGAGCATCGCGCCTACGGCAGTGTGAATTTCTCCTTCTTCAGAGCAGCGGTGTCAATACCCGAATAAGCGACTCCGACACACGCCGCCAGGTGGAACGTTCCATCCACCGTTCGAGGTTCAGCAACCTGCAATGCTGTTGATCGTTTACGAATACACGTTTCATGGTCTGGGCGATCTTTTTATCGTAGACAAAGGCATTGATCTCAAAGTTATGCTCAAAACTGCGAAAATCCATGTTGGTGGAGCCGCAAGAAAACAGCGAATCGTCGCTCACCCACGCCTTTGCATGTAAAAAAGTCTTTCGGTACAGATACACCCTCACCCCGGCCCGCATCACATCAGTCAAGTAAGAACGCGAGGCCCACGTCAGAATCTTTTTGTCGGCATGCTCGGGAAGCATCAACCTGACGTCGACCCCGGACATCGCTGCCGTCTGCATGGCAAACAGCACACGGTCGGTAGGGATAAAATACGGGCTCTGAATATAACAATATCGTTTGGCCCGCAGCAGAATCAGTACCAGTCCCTGCATAATATCGGGCCAGACATCGGTAGGGATGGAGGTGACCACCTGCATCTGTACCTTTCGAGCGGATATGCCGCCTGCCGGAACCTTGTCTTCCTCCGCCACATGTTCCGGGAAATAGCGTGAAGAAGCTATCAATTCGTCCCCGGCCACATACCAATCCGCCAGGAAGGCCCGCTGAAGGCCCAGTACGGCATTCCCGGCAAGGCGCATATGGGTATCGCGCCACCCCTTGCGGTCGGCGGCACCGTTGAAATAGCGGTCGGCCAGGTTCATGCCTCCCACATACCCCACCTTGCCGTCCACAACAACGATCTTGCGATGGTTCCGATAATTCACTTTACTGGTAAACAGCGGGAACCTTACCGGCAGGAACGCACAGACCTCAATACCAGCCTTTTTCATTTCGGCGAAGAAAGCGGAAGACACATTCCAGCACCCCACATCATCGTATATCACCCGCACCTGCACCCCTTCGGCAGCCTTCTTCATCAGGCAATCACGTACCCTGCGGCCCGTTTCGTCGTCCTCAAAAATGTAAAACTCCACATGAATATGATCGCGCGCAGCCGCCATGTCACACAACATCTGCTCCAGCATCGCCGGTCCTTCCGTAAACACATTCACATCGTTATCGGGATAAAGAAAAGAAACGCTCTGCCGACGGAAAAGATAGATCAGACGGGCATGTTCTTCGGGCACCACCGGAAAACAGGAGCGGTAAAAGCGATGAGCGGAACGGCGAGCCAACTGAACGGCACAGACCTTGCTGATGAGTGCCCCGCGCTTCAGATTGCGGCCAAAGAAAGCATAGATAACCAGACCCAGCACGGGGAAGCACATCAACACCAATATCCATGCCACCGTCCGCACCGGCTGCCGGTTCTCCAGCACGATGACCAACATTACGCTCAGGAGCACTATCAGATAAACAGCTCCCAACGCACCATACAAAAGAACCTTGTAATCCATCTTTTACATTTTGTTAAGACTTACGCCTGTCATGCGGACAAACTTACACAAAAGATACGAGAAACGAACAGAACAGACGTTAAATCAACGTAAAAAGGTATCGGCTGTATAAAAAGTACCGCCCCCGGACAGCTATTTCCGGGGGGCGGCAATATCTCGCTTCGCCAAGGATATCTCACCAGACCTCACACCAAGATACCGGCCATTTTCCCTTCGCTGGCTCTGTACGGATCAGAAGTGACGCCCGGGGCCTCCAAAGCCTCCTCCCCGGTTGCCGCCCCGTCCACCGGGACCTCCCGGGCCGCCCATACGGGGCATTCCGCTACGTGCCTCTTTATTGCCCAGCAGATTCAGCCGATAGATAAAGTGCACCATCACATAACTGTTAATGGCATTGGTCCACGTGTCCGTGCGCTGCGTTGCCGAAAGCGTACGACTGATATTGCTGCGCTGACGCAGGATATCGTACCATTGCACGCTCACCGTAGCCGCATTATTCTTCAGGAAAGACTGCGAAAGCTGAGCATTCCATATCCATTCGTTCGTATTCATCGAAGCATCGTCATAACCGCGACGGCAATCCTCGTTCAAGTCGGTAGACAAACTCATATTCCACGGGAAGTTAAAAGTAGCGTTCGCACCGTACGAGAAATTGTACGTATCCAGGTTGGCATTCTCCTGCAACACATTCCGGGCATGCTGATAATTGATATTGCCGTTCACGCCCACTTCCAACAGATCGTTACGGAAGTTCAGATTCAGGCGCTCGCCCAACTGCGTGGTCCGGGTGGTGTTCTTGACCGGAGCTCCGGCCGGCACATTCACCTGCACCCGCCCTCCGCGCGTATTCGTACTGATATACCCAACCGCATTGGTATAGCCCATGTGGCTGAAGGTGGACACATTAAAATACTTTTTCGGTCCTAAAGCCGTATTAAACATCAGTGCACCGTTTGTATTCCAGTTGCCGTTGATATTCATCGGCTGTGTAGTCCGCCTACCGGTAAGCTCGTCATACGTCACAGCCGTGCTGATACTGTTGTTCGTCATACTGGCATTGGCGTGAACCATCCAGCCCATCTGTTTCTCCGGGTCGTAGTTGTTATAAAAAAGGTTCATGCGGTTCGTCCACGAAGGCTTCAGCTCGGGATTACCACGGGACACGTTCAACGGGTCCGAGTCATCCGTGACATCCAGCAAGTTGGTCATCGAAGGCTGGCTGGCATATCCGTTATAACGCACACGGATCTGACTAGTATTGGAAAATTTGTAGCGGAAGTCCACACGAGGGGCCCAGTTAAAGACATGGCGTGTGACGGTCGTATCCAAGCGGTTTTTCTTATAGTCCATATCCGTGGTCTGCGGTTGCAGCGACACACCGGCGTTCAGTCTCATTTCCCCCTTCGCATAACGGAACATCACGGCCGCCTCCTGATTATACTCCTTGTATGTAGCATACTGGCTGTTCACGTTGTTCTTGCATAACTCCAGCAGATCCGTTCCCGGTATATAACCCAGATAAAGTTCTTCTTCCGTCACCAGCCCCTTCGACAACAAAGAATCCAATGAATACATGGAGCGGTTGGAATCGGAATACCGATATTGAAAGCTATAGCTGAATTGCAGGTTAGCCCCTTTGAAAAGCGGCTCGCTGTAGCTCAACTGTCCCCGATAGTTATGATTTTTCGAAGGACTGAGGTTATATTGATTGGTATAGCTCTGCTGTTTGTCGGGATCCGTCTCCTGATAAAAACGGATGCGCGAGATGCTGAAAGAAGTGTTCTCGCTCGTCATATATCCGGCCGAAGCATTCAAGGTAATGTTACGCCCGCGACTGTTCAGGCGCCGGTTGACTTGCAGGCGCCCGTCCACACTTTTGGAATTACCTTCGTTCTTGGACTCGCGCTCATTGCTATTGACCAGCGTCTCGTCTTCTTCAAGGTACTGATTCAACGGATCGGTATATTTCGCATAAGGATCGGCATTGAAAGTAACCGATTTGCTGCCGGAACTTCCGTACGATTCCGAGTATGAGAAGTTGGGTCGGAAGAGGATATTCGTCATCGTATCCGGCGCCCACTCGAAGCGGAAATTTCCGTTTACATACGTGTTGCCCGACAACGATTTGTTCCGGCTATTGGAAAAGGAATTTGCCGCATTGCCCGTCAGGAACGTTTCCGAATTGGTTTTCGTTTCCGAATCGCTGCTGCTGTGGCTGTAGCGTACGTTACCTCCCAGTTTCAACATTCCGGCTTCGTTATCCCGTTTGTTATTGTCCCATGCAAAGTTCATACCGGCCATCTTGCTGGCTACAAGGCCGCCCCTGGAACCGCCCCATCCGCGAAATCCGCCTCCGGGATAACCGTTATCGTTGACGTTGTTGGCCGACCCGATTACCGAGAACTGGAAATGATCGGTGAAACGGTTGATCATGGCTTTCCCTGTATACCGTTGCTCCGTACCGTAGCCCGCATCGGTATTCACCAACCATCCCTCTTTCATTCCTTTCTTCACCGTCAGGTCCAACACCGTCTCCTCTTCACCGTCGTCAATGCCCGTCACGCGCGTATAATCGCTCTTCTTGTCATACGCCTTTATCCGGTCCACCATCTTGGTGGGAAGGTTTTTCATGGCCATCTTCGTGTCATTGTCGAAAAACTCCTTTCCGTCCACCATGATCTTTTTCACCTCCTTACCGTTAATCTTAATGGTACCGTCCTCAGTGACTTCGGCTCCCGGCAACTTTTTCACCAGTTCTTCCAGAGCCGATCCTTCCGGTAGCCGGTAGGCGGCACTGTTGTAGACGAACGTATCGGCTTTCATTTCCACCTGTGCCGCACGAGCCGTCACCTCGGCTCCCTTCAGCCATACGGCATCCGTCATCAGCGTCAGCTCACCGACATCCACGGTTTTCTGCCCCTTGACCAGTTGCAGATTGCGGGTGAGCGGTTTGTATCCCACAAAAGACACTTTCAATATATAAGAGCCGATTTTCACAGCCGGCAACTTGAAAGCCCCTTTCATATCGGTGGTGACACCCGTCACCTGCGTACTGTCCGTTTTCAACAAGACCACCGTAGCCGAAGGCATCGCCTCGTTCATTTCTCCATCCATCACCACACCGCTGACAGTCACCTTCTGCGCCCATGTACTCACAGCCAGACACAAAAGCAAGAGCGTCATTACTTGCTTTTTCATAGTTCTATTCTAATTTTTTTGATTTTGCATATCCGTTCACGCTTGGTAGGATACCTTACGAAGCGATTGGTTTAACAGCTGGACTTGTTTTAACATAAAACAACATCTGCCGGCTTTCCTTAGCCCGCACAAAGGTACAAAAAGTTGAACATGAATCCCTCCCCCGACGCCGCCTCTTTTGTTCCGCATCGGCAAAAGACATAAAAAAAGCGCTCTTCTGTGGTCGCCAACAGACTTTTCGGACGAAAATGATTATCTTTGTGACGTACATTACATATTGCACACATGAACCCACAAAACATTATCCTCTCCCGTGACCTGGAGAATGATTTGAAAAAGATCGTCGTTTCCTGTCCGCACGACCGCCTTTTTGTGCTGACCGACCGTACAACGCGCGAGCAATGCTGGCCCCTCATCCGCGACTTCGCTTTTCTGAAAGAAGCGCATGAAATCACCATCGGCGCCACAGACGAACACAAAAACCTCGACGCACTGGCTCACGTGTGGACGGAACTGAGCTGCCACGGGGGCACGCGCCACTCCCTACTCATCAATCTGGGCGGAGGAATGGTTACCGACCTTGGAGGATTCGCGGCTTCTACATTCAAACGAGGCATATCCTATGTTAACATACCCACCACCCTGCTGGCTATGGTAGACGCTTCCGTAGGCGGGAAAACAGGCATCAACTTCAACGGCCTGAAAAACGAAATCGGTGTGTTCAATTCCGCATACGCCGTATTGCTTCATACGGAGTTCCTGAAAACACTGGACGACGGTAATATACGCTCCGGCTATGCCGAAATGCTGAAACACGGCCTCATCAGCCGCATCGAAGAATGGGCGGAACTGATGAATTTCGACCTGCAACATATCGACTACGGGCACCTGCAACGGCTGGTAGCCGCCAGCGTAGCCATAAAAGAACGCATCGTACAAGAGGACCCGTTGGAAAAAGGCATCCGCAAAGCGCTGAACCTGGGACACACCGCAGGGCATGCCCTCGAAAGTCTGGCGATGGCCGAGGGACGGACGGTGTTGCACGGTTACGCCGTGGCCTGGGGGCTGGTATGCGAACTTTATCTGAGCAACCGCCGGACAGGCTTTCCGACCGACACCTTGCGGCAGACCGTACAATTCATCAAAGACCACTACGGTGTCTTCCCGTTCGATTGCCGGCAGTACGAACGCCTGTACGAGTACATGACACACGACAAGAAGAACGCATCGGGCATCATCAACTTCACCTTGCTGGGACACGTGGGCGACATACGCATCAACCAGCACGCGGATAAAAAAGAGATTTTCGAGATGCTCGACTTCTACCGCGAGGTAATGGGATGTTAAGCACAACCGGAAAGATTTCCATACATCGGGCAGAGTGAAAACCGCCTGCCTGCAGATCCGAATCTTTCTCCGCCAGCCGGACGGTTCAAAACGACGTCACGTTCGCTGCAAACCAAGGCTTGATGTGTACAAACCGAGGCTTGCCGTTTACACCACACACCACGTTGTGAAGTTTTCCGCTCCGCAACGAGAAACAGTCCGCCCGACAAGCTGTTTTTGTCCATGGCGGGCCCAAACGATTGATGTTTATTACTTTATAGCTATCATTTATGAAAAAGACATTTTACGCCCTGTTGCTTTGCCTCACACTGGGAAATGCCAACAACACACTGACTGCCCAAAAACGCAGCAGCGGAAACCCCATCCTGCCGGAATTCCACGCCGACCCGGAAATCCTCTATTCCAACCAGACGGGCCGGTTCTACATCTATTCCACCACTGACGGTGCGCCCGGCTGGGGAGGATATTACTTTACCGTGTTCAGTTCCAAGGACCTGACAGACTGGAAACACGAAGGCATCATGCTGGATCTGGGCACTGATCAGGTGCCATGGGCCGACGGAAATGCCTGGGCACCCTGCATAGAAGAGAAACTTATAAACGGACAATACAAATATTTCTTCTATTACAGTGGAAACACCCCTCACGGGAAAGCCATCGGTGTGGCCGTAGCCGATCATCCTACCGGGCCTTTCACCGACCTGGGACGCCCGCTCATCGACAAACGGCCGGAAGGCCAAAACCACGGGCAACAAATCGACGTGGACGTATTTACCGATCCGCAAAGCGGAAAAAGCTACCTGTACTGGGGAAACGGATATATGGCCGGAGCCGAACTGAACGCCGACATGACCAGCATTAAAGAGGAAACCGTACGCCTGATGACTCCGCAAGGCGGTTCGCTGAAGGATTACGCCTACCGGGAAGCCCCCTACGTGTTCTACCGCAACGGGCTGTACTATTTCCTGTGGAGCGTGGACGACACGGGATCGCCCAACTATCACGTAGCCTACGGCACGGCACGCTCTCCGCTCGGCCCTATCGAAGTTGCCGCCGATCCAGTCATCCTCATACAGCGTCCCGAAGCGGAAATCTACGGTCCGGCCCACAATTCCGTGCTTCAGCTTCCCGGCAAAGACGAATGGTACATGGTCTACCACCGCATCAATAAGAACTATCTGAAACGCGAGAAAGGACCCGGCTTCCACCGCCAGGTTTGTATAGACCGTATGGAATTCAACCCCGACGGCACCATCCGGCCCGTCACGCCGACGCACACGGGCGTATACCCCGTAAAAGTCAGAAAAAAGAAATAAAAAGGATTGCACCCGCTCTTCCCGTCGCCGGCAGTTTTCGCAAAGAGACTGCCGGCGATTTTCACAATCAACCTGTCCGAAACTTTCAAAAGTCGTCTTCCCCTAAATCTTCTTCCGGTGATATAAACACAGCGTATATGCTCAAACAAAAAAAGATTCAAAATAGTTGTCTATTTTGAATCTTCTTCCCTTTCGTAGCGGGACCCGGGATTGAACCGGGGACCTCATGATTATGAATCATGCGCTCTAACCAGCTGAGCTATCCCGCCTCTCTTGATTTCGAGTGCAAAGGTAGACATTCTTTTTGTTTTCACAAAAAAAAGAGAAGAAAAATTATTCTAACCCGGAAAAAAATGTTTATTTTGCCAACAGTTGCCTTAAATTCATTCACCTGTAATGCCAAAAAAGAAAATTTTACTGGAGTATGTGCTCCGTTCCAAAAGCCGGAACATGATATGGAATATGATTGGCACACCGGCAGGACTGGCCAAATGGTTCGCCGACGAAGTAGTACATACAGACGACACACTCCGGTTTCGCTGGGGAAAACACGAAGAGCGCACAGCCCGTATCAGGCGTTCGACAGAGGGCATGGTCCTGCAACTGCACTGGGACGACGAGACGGATCCTCATGCCTTCATGGAGCTAAGCATTGAACAAGACGAACTGACCCGCGACTTTGTATTAAGTGTCATCGACTTCGCCGACGAAGACGAAGCCGCCGAACTGGAAGAACTTTGGGAAAAGCAGCTGGAGACCCTCTTCCGGGTCAGCGGCATCTGAATTCGCACATCTTTTTCCCTCCCCCGGAAAATGAGGCCTACATGCGCGTTATTAAAAATAATAACGGGAAAGATGATAGCGCTCTGTCTTTTTTATACTAACTTTGCAGCGATTTGCAAATCCCGGCTGATAAATGAAATTCATAAAGAAGATCGACTTATTTGTCCTGAAATCGTATCTGTTGCTTTTTATGGGTACGTTCTTCGTATGCTTGTTCATCTTTATGATGCAATTCATGTGGCGCCATGTAAACGACCTTGTGGGCAAGGGATTGCCCGTGGACGTACTGGCCCGTTTTTTCTATTATGCCAGCCTGACGTTGGTCCCGATGGCCTTGCCTCTGGCCATTCTACTGGCTTCTCTGATCACTTTCGGCAACCTGGGAGAACGCTTCGAGCTGTTAGCCATGAAAGCGGCCGGAATACCTTTGGTGCGCATCCTGCAACCCATCTTTCTGTTCGTCATCCTGCTCTCCATCGCTTCCTTTTATTTTCAGAATGTCACCAGCCCGGAAGCCACCCGGCAACTGGCAACACTGGTTTATTCCATGAAGCAGAAATCCCCCGATCTGGACATTCCCGAAGGCGTGTTCTATAACGAAATACCGGGGTACAACCTCTTTGTGGAACGGAAGGATAAAGAAACCGGCATGCTGTACGGTGCCATGATATACAGCACGACCGACGGTTACGAAGACGCCCAGATCGTATTGGCGGATTCCGCCCGTCTGCAAAGCACGGCGGACAAGACCCATCTTCAGCTGACCCTTTACAGCGGAGAACGGTTCCGAAACATGCAATCGCAAGGCGGAGTGTCGGCCCGCGCCAATGTACCGTACCTGCGCGAAACATTCATCAAGGAGATCGACCTGATAGCGTTCGACGCCAACTTCAACATGATGGATGCTGCCATGCTGAGCGGGAACGCCATGACCAAAAACCTGAAAGAAATAGAGCACAGTCTGGATTCGCTTCAACAGAAAAGCGACAGCACGGGACATGCCGCCTACCGCTTTGCCCGCGAGACGTTTCTGATGCGCGCGCTCCCTTCCGGGATCAAGGATTCCGCACAAATCCTGCAGCAAGCCGCCTGTCCGCCCGTGCTGGACAGCGTATACGCCCGTCTGTCCGCCAGTCAAAGACAAAATGCCATACGCACGGCCTCTTATCGCTGCCGGTCCGGAATCGGTGAATACGAATTCCGCAGTCTGCTTACCAACGATCTGAACCGGAACCTGCGC
Source organism: uncultured Paraprevotella sp. (assembly GCA_910584955.1). Taxonomy (GTDB): domain Bacteria; phylum Bacteroidota; class Bacteroidia; order Bacteroidales; family Bacteroidaceae; genus Paraprevotella. Next base: position 29,672 of record CAJUDC010000008.1, read on the forward strand.
CTGCACTGGATCGAGTGGAACAAGAAGTTCACCCTTTCGGTCTCCTGCATTATCTTCTTCTTCATCGGAGCCCCGTTGGGAGCCATCATCCGTAAAGGAGGACTGGGCGTCCCGGTTGTGGTTTCGGTCATCATATTCATTTTCTATTATATCCTGAACGCCTCGGGAGAGAAAATGGCCAAGACCGGGGCCTGGGAAATCGGATTCGGACTATGGCTCAGTTCCTTCGTATTATTCCCGATCGGAGCTTTCCTTACTTTCAAGGCCAACAAAGACTCCGTGGTATTCAACATGGAAGCCTACCGCAATTTCTTCCAGCGCATACTGGGCTTGCGTACCTCCCGACATATCGCCCGTAAAGAGGTTATCATCCATCCGCCCGTCTATGCCGACGTACAAGTCCGCCTGAAGACCCTGTGCAGCGAATGCCGCCAATACGCCCAACGCGCACACCTGCGTTCCATCCCCAACTATATACGCCTGTACTTCCATTATCGGGAAGACAAGGAAGTGATCCGGTTAAGCGAACAACTGGAAAATCTGGTGGAGGAATTGTCCAACAGCCGCGACCACAGCATATTGGATGCCCTGAACCACCTGCCCATCCTGGTGCCGGACGCCCACACAAGGCCTTTCCACAACGAACGGCTGAACATCCTTACCGGTCTGTTCTTCCCGGTCGGTATTATCTTCTATTTCCGCATCTGGCGCTATCGCCTGCGGTTGTGGCGCGACATGCACCAGATACAGAATTACGGTCGATTTATTTGTGAACGTATTGACAAGATCCAAGCAAACCAATCAAATTCATAGATATGGAGAATTTCAAACTTAGCCCCATTGAAGAAGCCATCGCCGACTTCCGCGAAGGGAAATTTATCATAGTAGTGGATGATGAAGACCGTGAAAACGAAGGCGACTTCATCACCGCAGCCGAGACGATCACACCCGACAAAGTAAATTTCATGCTACAGCATGGACGCGGTGTGCTGTGTGCTCCCATCACCCTCTCCAGAGCACGCGAACTGGAACTGCCGCATCAGGTAGAAGACAACACCTCAATGCTGGGCACGCCGTTTACCGTCACCGTTGACAAGCTGGAAGGATGCACCACCGGAGTATCCGCCCACGACCGCGCAGCTACCATACAAGCCCTCGCCGACCCTGCGTCCCGACCGGACACTTTCGGGCGTCCCGGACATATCAACCCCTTATATGCCCAAGACCGGGGGGTGCTCCGCAGAGCCGGACACACGGAAGCCGCTATCGACATGGCACGACTGGCCGGCTTAAAACCCGCCGCCGCCCTGATAGAGATTCTCAATCCCGACGGCACCATGGCACGTATGCCCGAATTGCAGCAAGTGGCACATAACTTCGGAATGAAAATCATCACCATCCGTGATCTGATCGCCTATCGCCTGCAAAAAGAATCTATGGTGGAACGCGGCCCGGAGGTGGACATGCCCACAGATTACGGACATTTCCATAACATCACGTTCCGGCAAATCAGCAACGGACTGGAACACGTGGCCCTCATCAAAGGGACCTGGGAACCGGAAGAACCTATTCTGGTACGCGTACACTCTTCGTGCGTCACAGGCGATATTTTCGGCAGCCAGCGTTGCGACTGCGGCGCCCAGTTGCACAAATCCATGCACATGATAGACGAGGCCGGCAAAGGCGTAGTGCTTTATATGAACCAGGAAGGACGCGGAATAGGACTGTTCAACAAAATGAAAGCCTATAAATTACAGGAAGAAGGCTATGACACGGTAGACGCCAACACCCACCTCGGTTTCTTGCCCGACGAACGCGACTACGGTGTCGGTGCACAGATTCTCCGCCAGTTGGGCGTACATAAGATGCGTTTACTGACCAACAATCCCGTTAAACGGGTAGGCTTGGAAGCTTACGGACTGGAAATCGTGGAAAACGTTCCCATTGAAATTCCCGTAACCCCCTACAACGAAAAATATATGCACACCAAAAAAGAGCGCATGGGGCACACCCTTCATTTTAATAAATAACCCTCTTTTATACAGACAATATGGAAGAAAAAAACATTTATTCCTACAACCGGGAAGAGACTTCAAAGGATTTATCCGTCGCTTTAATAAAGAATGTATACGTATGGATGGCAACAGCTTTGTACCTGACCGGATTTACCGCCCTGCTCATAGCCGGCAGCGAAACCATGTTACGATTTATTTTCGGCACACGGGCCGTCTTCTTCGGATTGTTGCTGGCCGAGCTCGGCATTGTGTTCTATATGGGAGCCGCACTTAAAAAGATGTCCTTTCGAACCGCTGTTCTGCTGTTTGCCCTTTATTCTATAATAAACGGTGCCACACTGTCCTGCATCTTTTTGGTCTACACGGCTTCTTCTATCGCCAGTACATTCTTTGTCACAGCCGGTACATTCGGCATCATGGCATTCATCGGCCATACCACCCGAAAGGACTTGTCCAGTCTGAGTCAATTCTTCCTGATGGCACTTATCGGCATCATCCTCGCCACAATCGTCAATATATTCTGGGCCAATGACACCCTGTCTTGGATCATTACCTACGCAGGCATCTTCATTTTTGTCGGCCTCACCGCCTACGATGCTCAGAAAATCAAGGCCCTTCTCACCCGCACTTCGGTACAGACGGAAGGCGAGTTGCAGAAAATAGCATTAATGGGCAGCCTGGAGCTCTATCTGGACTTCGTAAATCTATTCCTCTATTTGTTACGATTATTAGGCCGAAAGCGATAAGATTGAATAGCAAAGTGCGCAAAACTCCATCAAAATGTTAATAAAAAGGTGTTTTCCGCATTTTAATTTTCTTCCCACACGAGAAAACCTTAATTTTGCAACCGATTATTCAGAACAACAATTTTCACGACGAACATGAACCAACTATCAGACCGTCTTAACAGACTATCCCCTTCTGCCACTCTGGCAATGTCACAGAAAAGCAGCGAACTGAAAGCACAGGGCGTTGATGTCATCAATCTAAGTGTCGGCGAACCCGACTTCAACACACCGGCCCACATTAAGGAAGCAGCTATCCGTGCCGTGGAAGAGAACTATTCCCGCTACTCTCCCGTCCCGGGCTACCCGGCTCTAAGAGAGGCCATCGTGAAAAAGCTGAAAGAAGAGAACGGCTTGGATTATACTCCGGGACAGATTCTCTGCTCCAACGGTGCCAAACAGTCGGTTTGCAATGCCCTCATGGCGCTCGTCAATGCCGGAGATGAAGTTATCATCCCGGCCCCGTATTGGGTAAGCTATCCGCAGATGGTAAAATTAGCCGAAGGAGAACCGGTGATCATTGAAGCCGGCATCGAACAGGATTTCAAGATTACACCGGCCCAACTGGAAGCCGCTATCACACCGCGCACCAAAGCACTGATATTATGTTCTCCCAGCAATCCTACGGGATCGGTTTATTCAAAAGAGGAATTAAAAGGTCTGGCCGATGTTTTAGCCAAACACGAAAACATCATTGTTTTGGCTGATGAAATCTACGAACACATCAACTACATAGGCAAGCACGAGAGTATCGCACAGTTCAGTGAGATTAAAGACCGCGTGGTGATCATCAACGGAGTATCCAAAGCCTATGCCATGACCGGATGGCGCATCGGCTTTATTGCCGCTGCCGACTGGATCGTGAAAGGCTGCAACAAACTGCAAGGGCAATATACCAGCGGACCATGCTCCGTATCACAAAAAGCAGCCGAAGCAGCCTACACCGGCTCGCAGGAGTGCGTCGAAGAGATGCGTCAGGCCTTCGAACGCCGAAAAAATCTGATTGTGAAATTGGCACGAGAAATTCCCGGCCTTGAAGTAAACGATCCGCAAGGTGCTTTCTACCTGTTCCCGAAATGCAGTTCTTTCTATGGAAAAAAAGACGGAGACCGTGTTATCCGGGATTCAAACGATTTAGCCTTATACCTGCTCGAAATCGGTCATGTTGCAACTGTAGGTGGTGATTCTTTCGGTTCGCCCGAATGTTTCAGGATGAGTTATGCAACCAGTGATGAAAATATCATAGAAGCCATGAACCGCATTAAAACAGCTTTGGCCCGCTTGAAATAAAATCCGCCCTAACATTTATATAAAGGCATCTTGGCGGAAAAGAAACCGGCCAAGATGCTTTTAATTTCTATATTTCCTTATCTAGTTAGCATGAGAAAATCATTAAAAGAAATCTCCACCGGGCTCCTAATAGCCTTTTTCATCGGATTCGGCCTACCCGCGACGGCACCGGCCTCAACCGATACTTCCGCCATCATGGCCCGCAAGAAAAAGAAAAACAGAAAAGAAGAAAAGAAAGAAGAAACGCCCTCCGTTTCCGAATACAAAAAAATCACAGGACGCGATTCCGTTGTCCTGCAAACCGTAGCCAATGTTTTCCATAAAGAAGACAGTTGGTACCTGGAGATTCCCGTTGCCTATATGAACCGGGAATTCCTCGTTGTGAACCGCCTGCAACAGGTGCCCAAAGAGCTGAACGAAGCCGGAGTGAATAAAGGCATCAACTACGAGAATCAGGTCGTGACTTTTGAATGGACCGCACAAGACAAGGCAATCAATATCCGCCAACAACACCTCACACCGGAAGTCCCCTCTTCCGATCAAATGGCTCTTTCTGTAAAGGACAACTATATCAGTCCTCTCATTGCCAGTCTGAAGGTAGAGGCTGTCTCTTCGGACTCTTCTACCGTAATCGTAAAAGTAGATGAACTTTTCAACGGGAAAAAAACAAGCATTAATGATGTGTTCAACAACATCAATCTAGGGACCTCCGCCAACTCCGAATTATCACGGATACGTAGTATAAAGGCATTCGAGAACAATATAACAGCAACTTCCGAACTCACAACTACGGTACACGAAGGAATGAGCAAGATAAATATTACCGTTGTGGTAAGTTCTTCGCTCTGCCTACTCCCCCGAGACCCCATGACAGGGCGTATCGAAAGCCCGAGAATCGGTTATTTTACCACCAACCGCTTACAATACAGCGACAGGCAACAACAAGTTAAAGAGCAAAAATACATCACCCGATGGAGACTGGAGCCGTTAAACGAAGAAGCCTACATGAACGGACAACTAACTGAGCCTGTAAAACCGATAACGTTCTATATCGATCCTACGACACCGGAACATCTACGTCCCTATATTAAAAAAGGTATTCTGGACTGGAACCGTGCTTTCGAAAAAGCCGGTTTTAAAGATGCTGTTCGCGTGGCAGATTATACCGACAGTCTGGCCCGGGAAGGCGACGACGTAAAATATTCCGTATTTACTTATGCTGCCTCTACCAAAGCCAACGCATTAGGACCTTCTGTTATCGACCCGCGTACGGGGGAAATTCTCGAGGCCGACATCATTTGGTGGCACAACGTCGTGTCACTGCTCCGTGAATGGCTGGTTGTGCAAACCGGTCCGGCCAATCCATCGGTCAGAGGCATGAACATTCCCGACAGTCTTATCGGCGACGCCGCCCGCTTTGTAGCCTGTCATGAAGTGGGACATTCGTTAGGATTGCGCCATAATATGATCGCCTCTTGGGCTTATCCGACCGATTCACTGCGTTCCGAAGCATTTGCCAAACGAACTGGCGGCACCTCGGCTTCCATTATGGACTATGCCCGTTTCAATTATGTGGCACAACCGGGAGACGGAACACAATACATGTCGCCTCACATAGGCCCTTACGATCTGTTGGCCATAGAATGGGGGTACCGTTGGTATCCCGACAAAGCAACGGAAAAAGAAGGATTATGCAACTTGCTGCAAAAACACACCGGTCGCCTGTATAAATACAGCGAGGCACAACCGGCTCGCAGCGCAGTCGACCCCAGGGCTTTAAGCGAAGATTTGGGTGACGACGCCGTCAAATCAGCAGGCTACGGTATTGCCAACCTGAAAAGAATTGTCCCCGAGATCGTCCAATGGACCACCAACGGAGAAAAAGATCAAACGTATGAAGAAGCAGCCAAACTATATGCAGCCGTTATTTTCCAATGGAACCTGTATGCCTATCATGTCATGGCAAATATAGGCGGCATCTATTTGGAAAACACCTCGATTGGTGATGGCGAAAAAACATTCACTTTCGTAGAAAAAGAAAAACAGAGAAGAGCATTACAATTCTTATTAAACGAATATATCGCCTATCCGAAATGGCTGTTCGACACTTCACTTTCGGATTATACTTATACCTGTTGGTTGAATTAAATTAGAGAATATTTTATCTGCCCAATCGGACGA
>CAJUDC010000009.1 GCA_910584955.1 uncultured Paraprevotella sp.
ACGCGTAACAATTAAATCGGTTCGAGCAAACGGATTGGCTGCGAATTTGAGGTATCTTGCAATTCTGAGGATACGGGTTGCCTTCCTTATAGGTGTATTCGGTGTGTATCTCTATCGTTTCGCGCCAGCCTTTCATTTGGGTGATGTAAGTGACGGTCGCGGGCGTTCGGGTACAGGTAAAAGCCGTTCCTTCGGCTTTTATATCCGTGATACCTTTTACCAGAAAAAAATCCATTGTACCTAGTGCAAAGGGGAGGGGGATGTATCGGTTGTCGTTGCCGTAGGTCAGCGTGTAGCATGTCTGCCCTCCGTTCAGGGTGCTGATGCAAGCCTGCTGCAAGCGATGCTGCTCGTCGTAGACGTACGTGTAGCTGTCCATCGGCATGCCGATCCAGCGGTTTTCTTCTACTCCGGTAGGATTGTAATAGGTAAGCTGCCCGTAGGTATTGAAGTGCATCAGGGTAGTGGTTCCTTCTTCCTCTTCGCCTTCCACATCGGCCCATACGGTTTCCTTGAGTTTTTTTACCTCTCCGTTTAATCCCAAGAAGCGGGTATGCGGAAGTTCCCAAAAGGCGGATTCCGGGGGGCAGATGATGAGGCCCGGGGCATCGTCATCGTCGCTGCATGCGGTCAGGTTGAGCACCAGACTTAGGGCCAGTAGCGGGATGAAAAATAGATTCTTCATAAGGATGAAAGTGAAAAAAGGCCGGTGACAAAGGGTTTGTTGTACTCCGTTTGTCACCGGCCTTGGTGGTTACATAAATTGGTTATTTCGGTTTTACTTGATGATCATCTTGCCGGTAACGGTGGTTCCGTTGGTAACGGTTACCAGATAGATGCCTGCATTCAGCCGACCGCTTAGGTTGACAGTAGTCGTAGTGGCAGTCAACGGTGCGCTGTAGACTTCGGCACCGGCCAATGTCTGAACGCTGACGGAAGCTCCGGCTTCCAATGCAGGTACGCTTACGCTGAAGATACCGTTGTTGGGGTTCGGCGAAACGGTCAGCGTGTTCTGGGCCCCTACATGCTCAACGCCTACGGGAACCGACTTGTGGATGGTCCACCAGATGGGGTTGTTCTGCACGCTCGCCAGGATGTAGATTACGCGGTCCGTTTCTGCTTCGGCGAAGGTATATTTCTTACCGCACATCTGATTGTTTGCATTGAATACCGTCTCCATTGTAAAGTCTTTCTTATAGGAAGACAAAGTGGTGTTCTCGTCAGCGTAGAACGTCAGGTTAGCATAATTCATCACGTCGCTGCCGATTTCGATGATTTGTTCCTGATGAGCGGGAATCGTGTATACATACCATGTATCGAAGGCATCGGCACCGCTGGGGACATCATACTTGATACCTTCCTGGGCTTCGATGGCGCCGCTGAAAGCTTCGCCCGGACGGGCTTCGGAGAAGGTTACGTTTACAAAGAACGGATCTTCGTCGCTGTACGGAGCGTTGTTGCTCTTGGTGTAGATAAAGAACGGCGTACCTTCCTCTACAAATATCTTGGCGATGCTGTAACCGCGCATGTATGCGTTGTTGTAACTGTTATCGGTTCTGAGATAAGTCTCTTTGGCGGTGCAATCTCCGGTCTTTACCGAGCATGTGCCGCGCACGCAAGTGCGGATGGTGTAGAACCCGCTCTTGTCGGCTGTGTAGGAGAACCAGGAGATTGTGTTGGCTTCAGAGTTGATAGCTATGTTCTCGCCCAAGGTTGTGATGAGGAAAGGATTCTCACAGATGCTTCCGGTCTCCGGTTCTTCGAAACGACTGGTTGCGAGAATATCCTTGCCACCGTTGGCACCTGCCGTCAGGGAGAAGATATACGTCTCGTTGGCAGTAACGGCTATTTTATAACGGATAAGCAGGTCGCCCGTTACAGGGTCTTCGTCTTCGTATCTGTCGACGGGAAGCGACCAGCCGGAACAATCGTTCTTAACGGTTACGGTCCAATAATTTTCCGTCCAGTTGACATTCGTCGTTTCAATATAGGCAAAGCCGGATTTTTCGGCTTGGAAACGGAGATAGGTGGTTGTCATATCCTCACCCGTTATAATACGGTCTTTAATGGCAATGGGATCACCCAGTTTAAAGTCGAGCGGATAGTCGCAGTATGTGCCCGCTACGATTTCTTCTTCGGTGATGTTCAACGTGTCCTTACCGGCCTGGCTCATGCTGACACAGATGTAGATCGGCGTATCGGCGTATGCGCGGTATTTTTGGTTGGGGCTGAGGCTATTGCTTCTTCCGCAACCGTTGGAAACGTACCGAATGGCGTTTTTAGCGGATAACTGGATATTGACGTCTTTGTCGGAAGTATAGACGAACCAGTAGTCGCGCGCTTCGCCTTCGAAGGCTTTTTCACCGGCCTGTACCGGAACGGCCATTGTACAAGTCTCGCTTTCCTGTGGCTCGCGCAGCGTGATGGAAGCGGCATTTTCCACCTGTTCCTGATCGTTCAGGACGATATCGATGTACAGGTAGTCGTCGTTACCGGTGTTCTGGGGATCCAGATTCTTGTGGAACGTGGCGGCTGTACCTGTAACATTGTCATTACCCAATACTTCCTGTGCATACAGGCAGTTCTCCATATAAGTGATGGTACCTTGCCAACCTTCGCTGACAGACAGGTCCATGATCTGTTTGGTTCCTAACTCACTTACATCCATCTTGAACCAGTTGTGGCCTTTTACCAGGCTGAGGTTGGCGGGTATTGCAGTGAGTTCCGTAGGATAGTTGCAGGTGCCGCCTACACGGTCGGAGTTCATTTTGAAGAGGACGGTTTCGGGGCGTGAAATCGGTAATGCCACCAAATAAGCACATCCTTTCTTTACGGCAAATTCATGCTCATTGGCATTGGTTGTTTCGGTACAGGAAGCAAACGGAGCGCTTCCGTCAAACAAATCTTCCTGCATGTAAAGTATTTTATAAATGGGAACTACGATGCAGGCTACACCGTCGGAAGGAGCTACAAAACGAACGAAAGTAAGATCGCGGTAATCGGGGAACATATCGTCCTGATAGTTCTTGTAGACCGGCAGGCTTGTCGACTGGTTCAATTCCAGCTGAATGGGGTTCTCCCAGCTGCTTCCACCTACATTATTTTTGAAAAACATGCTTTTCAAAGTGAAGGAAGTGGTGGCATTGGGATTTTCTTCGTTGACAGAACCTGTAATAGTGAAGCGGATTTCGGTGTCTTCTATTACGCTGATCTTGCCGTAAACACCCAGGCCGTTTTCATATCCTTCTTCCGTATCTTCTATGATGTAATCTTCTTCATAAGCTCCGTCTACCCACACACCGCCTTGCATGGCGACACGCACGGATGTATATTCACTTTGGTTGTTGGACAGAATGTACAGCGTGCCCCGGTCTTCAGCCGTATAGCTGAATGTCTGGGTCTCTCCCGACTTGATGGTTACTTGCAAGGCTTTTCCGTCCCATACGGTGACAGTAGGCTCCTGTGCTTTTACTGTCATGGCGATACTCATGAGGAGCATCGCAAAGAAAAAGTAGCACTTTCTCATTTTCTTTTCATTTTAAATTAATACTAACTATGAATAATGCTTGTTTAGTTGTTGAGAATATCCAAGTTGGATCCTAAAACCGTGTCAAACTCTTCTTGCGTCAGAAACAGGTAAGAAGGAGCCAAGTTGGGTAGGCCGCTTAGGTCAATTTCTTCCCGGGTTAGGCCGCAATCGATCAGACTCAGCATTCTCAGTTTCTCACTGGTGAGTCTTGGGAACGTGCTCAGGGCGTTACGGTCCAGAATCAATGTGCGCAGATCACTCATGCGCTCTATTGCTTCCTTGTTGACGGCGGTCAGTTTGTTGCCGGCCATGGAAAGCAACCGAATGTCGGCACGTTGTATTTCTTGTGGGATGCTTGTGAATCCGCATCCGTCCAACAGTAGTCCTCTAAGCGCTTTTTTCGTATATAATCCTTTGTCTCCGTAAGGTACTTTGGTGTCCTGGATGGAGGCCGGTAACGAAGTGAGTTGCGGATTATTCTTTAAGTCGAGTGTGGAAATCTTGTACAGATCGTTGAAGACATCGGGCAAGGAACTGATATTCGTTCCGCTTATCCGAAGGTTACGTAACGATTTCCAATTCTTGATGGTTTCAGGGACGGAGGGAATCGCTTCGTTTACGATGCTGAAATCGTACATCCCTTCCAGGCGGGTCAATTGTTCGGGGAAAGCTGTCAACCGGTTGTTCTTCAGGAATACGGTCGATAAATATTTCATCTCCCCTATTGATTCGGGTAGAGATGTCAGGTGGGTATTTTCGATCTGCAACGACTGGATATTGCTGTATTTTAGTTCTTCGGGTAGTTCTTCCAGATCGCAATTGCGAATGATGATATCTGTTAACGAGGATAAGTTGGCAATGGCGCCGGGGAGCTTTTTCATGTGTTTGAACTCCACCAGACCGTGGTTCTCTACTTCCCCTTTGTCGTCAAAGTTGTGTAACGGATCACCGTTAATAACAAGACCGGACAGAGATATGAGGTTGCCAGATTCGTCTGTTTCAAATTCCAGACCGGCCCATGTATCGTCGATTTCCCCTTTCTCGAAATCCCATGACTTGGGCCATTGTGATTTGTCTTCACCGATCACTTCAAGGCAGAGTGCATATAAGATATTGTAATAGTTGTTTTCACTCAGGGGCTTCTTGATGTTTACCGGCATGATGTAGTCGGATGCCTGACCGGCGGTGATTACGAATTCATTGTCTTTTTCGGGTTTGATGTCCAGCAGGTCGATCAGTTCACCGTTGAAATCAAAAGCGCGATAGGCAGTCAGTTTGTAGGTGCCGGCCTCTAAAGCGATGAGGGGGGTGCTGATTAAAGTCTCGCTACCGGATAGTATCTGGCTGGGTAATGTAAATGACTGACCGTCTTTTTCTAAAGTAACGATAAGACTGTAGATGTCGGACAAGTCGCTTAACGTATACGTCGTATTTCTGGAAAACTGAAAACGTATCTGTCCCTGTGTCGGAGACAATGTATTGTCGTCATCTTCGCTACAAGCGGTTAGGCTTGTGGCGAAGAGGGCAATACAAAGTAAAATCAAATAATTCTTTATGGTAGTCATAATAGTTTTTATTTAATGGTTTGCATGGGAATGTAGCTGATATGCCAGCCTCCTTTCAAGGAGAGAACCGGATAGCGGCGGGTAGACGCATCGAATTCCATGGCATGTCTGAAATTCTCGTTAAAGGAATTGGCACGTGTCAACTCTTCTTCTTCCTCTTCGTCGTCCAGTTCCCAAAGGGTGCAGGGCTGACTGATGCTGGACGGTTCGTTGCTGAAACCGACCGGTTTGCCGGAAGAATCTTTCCCGTTCTCAAATTGATTGAATATAAGTGTATAGGGATCCCAGCATTTCAGATGCTTATGGTAAAGAATCCAATCGGGAATGCGACCGGTGAAGAAGTTCAGGTTGAGAGACAACTGTTCTATTTCAGGTAAAACAGGATTGTTAGCCATTTTTTCTTCTAACGTTGCATATTGGCTGGCATCGTAGCCCATATCCGGTATAAAGCCTTCGAAATAATTATAACCTAAACGAAGGTATTTTATATTTTTCAACTGGAAAAGGGCCGTGGGAATGGGGCCGTGCAGTCCTAATGTGTCTTTTACGGCTGCGTATTCATATAGGCGTCCGAAAACGTCTCTGGTACGATTACCGGAAAGGTTAAGGTATTCCAAATTGTGTTTGTCGAGCGTTGTGATGATATCTATAGGAACCTCGGTTAAGTGATTGCCGCTCAACTCCAGTTCTTGTAGCTGTGTCATTTCTTTCATACGTTCGGGAAGTTCCGAAATTCCGTATCCCAGCAGTCCCAATGCTTTTAGATGGGGCAGATAGGTTATGTCGTCTTCCAGCTTGATGTTTTTGAGATGTGCATTTTCATTTCCGGTAAAAATCAATGTACGGAGCTGGTCGAGCTTGCGGACTTGATAAGGAATAGAATTGGAAGTATTGAAGATAATGAATTGCACACCTGTGACACGCAACTCTTCCACTTTCTTGCCTTCTTGGTTGGTATATTCTACTTCCTCCATTGTAATGTTCGGCCAGTGAATCATCGGCTGACTGGTATCCCAATTCACAGAACAGTGCATAATACGTGCAATGGCGAGCAAGGCCAAAGAGTCACCTTGACGGGAGGGGATGATTTCCTGGGCTTTGGTCTGTCGCAGGGTTAAGCGTGAGACAACGGCTTCTTCACCAGCGCTGGCATCAGTCTGGCGGAAAACGAGGGTTGCCACACGGTCTTTGTCCGAACTTGTGTACATCTCATAGTCTATTCGTACTTTTGTTGCACGGGGGATGGATTCTACGGAAGGATTGACTTTCTTGATTTTAACCCAATTGGTTTGCGTTGGGTCTTCATATTCGACATCAATGTCATATTTTACGTTGGCTACGACATCAAATTCTTCAAACATGTGATCATAATCGCTAAAGTCGCTCACTTGAATCTCATCTTTACTTAGCTTGATGATTTTTTCATAACCGAGCTGGTTTATGGTCAGTTGCTTGCTGAAATTACCGCAACGGAATGTCAGATGAGCGTCGCGTTCCTTATATAAATAGCTGCTGTCCACGCGGATTTCACACACCGTAGAACCGTATCCGTTGGCCGGAGAGACAAGGCACCACTCTCTGTCGCTGGCAACAGTCCATTCTTCGCCTGCCGTCAGACCTATTGTATAGGAACCGCCGTCTGCACCAAAATGAAGCGTTTCCTCACTGATGGAGAGACCGGTAAAGTTTTCTTCATCATCATCGTTGCAAGAGCTGATTCCGAGAGACAATGTACACAGCAATAGTACGACTGTTGTCTTGATGGAATGATAATATGATAGTGTTTTCATTATTTTAGTTTTCAAATGTTATATTCTGATCTTCGTCGAAATAGAAAGCAAAGTTGCCGGTTCGAATTCGATATAATACAAGTTGGGGAACGGTTATCTGAATATTGGGGTTGTCCATTATATTCAACTGGTTCAGATTACTTGGGAAGTTGGGCACAGTGCGGAAGTCGTTGCTGGAAAGATCTACCACCCTGAGCGAAGGATGCTGATACAGGTAAGCGGGCCATTCGGTCATCGTGCGTACCCATTTCTTCTCAGCCGCATCCTTGAAATATCCCTGGCTGGACATTAACAATTGTGTCAGATTGCCGACCTGCAGAACGTTTTCAGGGAATCCTCTGAACTCGTTGTTACTTAGCTCCAGACCTGTCAAGTAAGGCAGATTCTCGGAATTGAAACCGTAAGGGAGGCTCTTAAGATGATTCCCTGAACAGTCGAATGCTTGTAAGGCTTTCATATTCTTCAGCGCTGCATTCTTGATCGTGTCAATATTGTTTCCAGAGATAACCAAATAGTTGATGACAGACTTCGTATCGGAGAACTCGCGTGGAAATTCACCGACTTTGGTATCGTTTTTGCGTTTTCCCATTTGGTTGGCAGCCATTTTAAGTTGTTCCACCCGAATGCCCTTGAAGCCTTCCTGAAATCCGTTCATCTCGTTTGCACTGAGATCTATTTCTTCAATGGTATATCCGTTGTCGATGTTGGAAAGGAATACGGGAAACTCTTGCAAGTGGTTGCCGGTAGCAGTGAATAGTTCCATATCTTCCGTTTTACAGAAATCAGCAGGAAACTCGCGTAGCAAGTTATAATCGAGCATAAGCTGGATAGGAGCAATGGGCAAAATAGATTCCACCTTAGTGATTTTATTAAAGGAAGCATCCAATACACGCAAGTCGGGTATGCGATAAAGGTTCGGAGGCAATTGTTGCAAGTCATTATCATTGATAAGTAAGATCTGTAGCTTCGGACAACTCATGCAGAGAGCATCCAGGCTTTTCAATATTTCGGAAGGAGTCATTCCATATATACCTGAAATATTGACTGCTGTGAGCTGGCTCATATTGGCGAACATGCTCCCATCCAGTTCTTTCAGCGGGAGATTGAATAATTCCAAGTCGGTCAGTCCGGTTAGTTTAGCTATATTCTTGGGTAACTTGGTGAGTTTGGCATTAGCTATATACAGTGTATGCAGATTACGCAAGTTGCCGATGGCTTCATCGATGCCTGTAATACGGTTGCCGGCATCCCCTATAGACTGTGAATAGGTGCGGAGATAGGCAAAGTTTTCCGGCGCTTTTTGATCGAATGCCAAACGAGAACGGTAAGGACTGGCGGTGCTCATCCGGCGCATAGCAGTTCTTTCTTTCCATATATCCAGACGATGTTCACGTAAGTCAATCCCGGATTGAAGCAATGTGTACGGTGAATATATGAATTTTTGTCCTTCCATACCTTCATTGGTACTGCCTTCGAACTCTTCGCTGTGTGTACCGAGGTAAAGGATCTCCATATCGGTGAGTTGACCGATGGCTGACGGAATAACGCCCATCGGATTGAACGGCCCTAGGTTCAATGATTGTACGCGTCCTTTGTTATTGAGTTTTACACCCGGTTGCTTGCCCCATGCGTCAATGGGGCGTGGCGTTCCGTCGGCAAAAGTAAAGAACCAGTTCGCATGGGCTGGTTCGCCTTCGCCGCTCCAACTCCAATGTTCGCCGTCCATGGCCTCCCAGATTTGTCGTAAGGCTATGTAATCGCGCAAAGCCTCGCTTTCCGGGATCTTCACTTCCACATCTTGTTCCGTAAGTTGGAAATGTTCGATAGCAAACGGGATTTCAACATCTTCGGCATACATGAATTGTTTATTCTTATTGAATAATTCATAGTGAATAAGCGTATATTCTCCTGCCTGCAGCATAATGCTGTCGGTTCTGAAGAAGACTTCATTGCTTTTTTTACGTGCTTTTATTTTATGGTCTTCTCTGTAGGTGGTTCCGTTTATCTTTCTTTCGAATATCATTTGCACGCTGTCCGTATTGTTGTAGTCGAACAACTCGCTGTAATTGGGAGCGGCTTTCTTACCCGTACCCATATCAGGGAGCAGTTTTTTCAACATAGCGGAAAAAGTTCCGTAGTGTACGGCCTCCAAGTAAAGGGCATGAGTGGTCAACTGTTCGGGCAGGATCGTAAAGCGCATGCCTTCTTCGGGGCTTCCCACTTGAAGAATCTCCGCCATGTTACCTTCTTTATAATCGCCGTATATGACATATCCGGTGATGAGGTATTCACCGGCCATGAGCTTGAGATGCTCGGAAGTCAGCATAAATTCTGCAGCTTCCTCGTTTACCGCATATAGATTCAGTGTCTGCTTGATGTTCTTCTGATTGTAAAGCAGTGATATTTCTATTTTCTTGGCGTCTTTTAACTTCTTCAGTTCGTTGCCTTCCAATAGGCTTCGAGTGCCTTGTTTGTATAATTGCAGTTTGATGAATCCATAGCCACTTTGTGCAGGTGCTGTGTCATCGTCCGAACAGCTGTTTAACCCAAGCATGAGCATGGATACCATGCAGAATACCAAAGTTTTTATTATGTGTTTCATATCTTTTTATTGCTTATTTAGCCGGTTGTATGATATCGAATTGGAAAATGATCGCATCTTCATAGCCATTGCCTCTGAAGGCATGGAAATAGAATCGGAACCGACGTTCGGTGGCTGTTGTATTTTCTCCAACATTCAATGTGATGGATTGTAATTCATCGTCATTGATGGTGTTGTAGTCTATATAAATGCTTTTTGTTTGTGCCGTTGTCGGGGTCCGCTCTTCCCATATATCGGAACCTGCCGGTTTGAAAAGACGTTTCAGGGTATATCCGATTTGATTGGTCGTCATGCCCACTACGTTGTAAGTGGTGCTGCTTCCTTCTGCCGGTATATGGATTTCGGATTTGTTCGGCAATCCTTCAAATTCCAGTGTATAGGTTGCCTGGTGATCTTGTTTTTGAAGAATATACGTACAACTTTCCTGATACTCCTGCTTGAGGGTAGAACTCTCCGGTTCGAACAAATCGTTGAAAGTGATATTACGGGGAACGATAAACAGGAAAGCACCTCGTTCCTGTCCCTGCACGGTGATGCCGTTTTGGTCGTCGGCATCGGGTCGATCGTTGGCTTTCAAGTAAATCTCTTTGGTATAGATGCCGTCATTTTCCATGTTCTTCTTGGGATCTCCCATGTGTAGGGATGCCCAATGCACTTCTTCTTTCACGGCAAAACCGCTTTGTGCCTGGCATAGCAACATGTGGAAAGGAGCATCTTCCAATGAGGTGTAATCACGTGCGGTCTGGATTTCAAACGGGAGTTCGATTTTTTTCCAGTAATCGTCTCGATTATTGGGGTCGATGTACTCGGCCCGAGCCTCAAAAGAGAAGGAGTTGCCGTAAGGATCGGTAGCGGGGAACGATAGGTTGTGGTAGAGGTAGTCGGCACTTGTACCGTTAAAGGTGATGTGGAGTGTTTTCAGTACTTCGCATCGCACGTTAACCAATGTTATATCGCCTTCTTGTTTGGTGGCAGACAAGTAATCGGGGTTAAGCAATAAAGCCAAATGTACCCTTTTGGGATTTATCGTACCGTCTGCATTCATGTTTGTAGGAGTCTGTTCGCCGGTAAATTGCAACCAAGCCGGTAAGTTGCGAATTTCCCATTTGATATTGGATTCAACGTAGCACAACATCTGGAAAGTTCCTTTTCTGATCATTTCCGTCAGTTCGTAGGTTACGCGTTCTGTTTCGCCTTCCGTTATGCTTTCGTGGTCATATACTTTGCAAATGCTATTGGCTGCTACCTTAATTTCTATCGGTTGGGCCTCGCCTTCGGCCTGCAACAGGAAGGATCCGGACATGTCGGGAGCGGTGAAGCGGTTGTATGCAGCCGATACCGTCAGCTTTACCGTTGTCTCTTTGCCGTTTTGCGGTTCTTTGTCTTTTTGGAAGGTAAGCCATTGAGCCGTTTCGCCCTTCGGAGTGATGTTCCATTTCTTGGACGATGTGATTTCCAGTACGCCGGTGAAGCTGTTTCCGGTATTGTCGGCTGTTAAAGTCATTAGACCGTCGTTTACGTCTCCGCTGATTTTCAAATCGCTGGTTGTAACAGCCTCTTGTGATATTTTCACGGTGTAAGTTTGGGGATCGCCATCAACCAAGACCAGTAGATTGATGCTACGGCTGGTAGCCCCTTTGTTGTCGCTGAGAGGTCTGACCTTGATGGTGGCCTGACCGGCCTGACCGGAAGTCGGACCGATCTCCAGCCAATTGGTTGTTACGGAAAGCATGGCGGTCCACGCTCCTCCTGCCTGGAATTTAATTTCTGCTTCTTGTTCTCCGGCTACTCCTTCGAATACGACCGGTTCTGCCTGGAATACTGTGGCTCCTCCGACGGTAATAACGGGATCGTCGTCGCTGGAGCAAGATGTCTGGGTGCACAAGGCGAGCATTCCCATAAGGACGCTTCCTAATAAGGATATATACTTCTGTTTCATAGTTTATGATTATTTGCGTAGAGGTGAATGTTGGATAGTGTAAGGAGAGTTCTGGCCGTTCTTTTCAGCTTCGGCCTGTTCCGGCGTGATCCATTCGAAAATATAATAGTAAGCTCCGAACGAACCGATAAGAGGTATGAAAGCCTCCAGATACAGTACGAATGCGCGATCCTCCGGCAGGTAATAGCTCGGCACACTGGGCAGGGTCCGCATGGCTACTTCACCGTAAGTGGCATCGGTAAATGCGGTTTGCTCCACCATGTCTATATCGTTATCGAAAGGATCGATACGGTTGGAGTGGAACTTCAGTGTCAAATCATGTGTGCTGTCGAACGGTGCTTTGACGATCAAGGTGTTCTCGTCTTTCTTTTCCGTTTTTGTGATGAACTTCGTTATCTGACTGGTGCTGAAAGGAAATGTGGCTGAAACGCGTACGTCGCCCACATAATCGTCGATATTGAACGGCATACATTTGTACAGCCGGATGTTGGCATAGTCCTTGTAAATGGGAGAAATCTTCCCTTCGGCGCCTATCAGTTTCAAGGTTACGGCAAGACTGTCGTTCACATTCATGTGCCCGTAGTAGCCTTTCAGACTTACGCGCCCTGACCGTTCGCCGGCTTTGATGGTTACATTACGCGACAGCAGTTCGAAGTGATAGCCTTCAATGGCGTTTGTACGCGAGAGATCTACATCCACGATGTAATTCCGGTCGATGTCCGCAGCTTGTGTGGTTGCGATGTATACATCGAACAAGCGTCCTTCGTCTTCGGTAACAGGCATGTTCATTGCAGAATCGGAGAAAAGAACGAAGTCGGGGCCTTCATAGTAGATATTATCGCTGTCGCATCCGCAGAAACTTGCCAGCAAACAGCACAATAATGTGATATGTGAAATATGTTTTTTCATCTTCTGTATCTTGAATGGTTTATTGTTCGTTCTGGATAACCAGGCCTTTGGAGGCGGTTATTTCGTGCTGTGGGATCAGCCAGGTGAATTTTTTGCTTGTACCGCTTACGGTGAGTGAAGAGTACTGTTCACCGGTGAGTGTTCCTGTCTGCGGGCGCCGTTCGAATCCTTTTTTCCAACGTTTCAGGTCAGCCAGCCGGAATCCTTCCAGATACAGCTCTTTGGCCCGTTCTTCCTGGATGGCCTCCATCAGTTTGTCTTGCGAATAGGATGCGGCACCGTAGTTGACGATGCGGGCGCGTCGCAGGGTAGTAAGGTCCTTGTTGGCTCCGGTCGTATTTTGCTGCATGGCGCGGGCTTCGGCGCGGATCAGATAGGTTTCGCTCAGTCGAAGCACCTTAGGCATGTTCACGTAATACGGACCTGCCGAACCGTCGATGATCGGGTTGCCCGGGAATTTTGTTGTTACTTCCCAGTTGACACCCCGCATGGTGGTTACCTTGGTAAAAAACGCTTGGTAGCGCTGGTCAGCGGTAGAATAAGAATTGATTAGCCATTGGGCCGGCAGATAATTGGGGTTGTACCGACCGCCGGTGATGCCCATAAAGAGGGTGCCTAGCGAACCGCCCATATCGGTGGATGAGAAACTGATCTTCCAGATGATTTCATCCGAGGTATCGTATTTCCACATGGCGGCATATTCGTTTGTCATTTGGCCGTCGGGGGCTTGTACGGATCTGTTGACATCAGCCAGACTGTACACGTGGGAAGAATTGTTTTCCGCATCTATTACTTTGGTCGCATATTCTTCGGCTTTTTCCCAATTTTGCATGTACAGGTAGACGCGTGCCTGTAGGGCTGCGATGGCTCCCTGGGTCACATACATGGCGTCGCTACCTTGGCGGGTAGACAACTTGGCGGCATGCTCCAGATCGCCCAACACCTGTTCATAGGAGGCTTTCAAGGAAGCACGCGCTTTTTTGACGGTACTGCCGTTGCCTTCCCGGTAGTGGAGATAAAGAGGGACACCGAGTTCGTTCTCGGCTGTTTCCGGTTCATAAGCGGGACAAAACGTACGGATCAGGTCGGAATAGGCCAGCGCACGCATAAAAGAGGCGTCGGCTTCGTATTTGTTCATAGCTGCTTTGTCCGCTTCCGTGGTCAGGGTTGCGCGGACGGCTTCCGCATGATCGAAGAAGAAATTGCAGCGTGCGATGATTTCATACAGACCGCTGTATACGTTAAGCAGGGTGCTGTTGTTCGGAGTTACCGTCCAACGGTAGAAATCGCCGAGCTGGTTGGAATATCCGATGGCGGCCTGAACCAGATCGGCCTGTACATCGGGAGCCTGTGTCAGGTGTCCGCTGTACAGATTGGAGTTTTTAAAGCAACTGTAAATACCGATGATCGTCTCCTCTGCCGATGACAGGTTTGTCATGGCCTTGTCTTCCGGTACGGCTGTTTCGGGCAGCTCGGTCAGGAAGTCGTCACAAGCTCCCAACGTGAACAGGAGCGTGATGAGGAATATATTTTTTATTTGTTTCATAGCTGTTTATATATTGATGCGATTGTCTGGGTTAGAACGATACTTCCATACCGAGTGTAAACTGGCGTGACAGCGGATAAGCCGCCTGATAAACATTCATGCCGGGTTCGGGATCCATACCTGTAAACTTGGTGAACGTAAGCAGATTCTGTCCCTGTGCGAAGATGCGGGCCGTTTCCATGACTTTAGTCTTCTTCAGCCATTTTGAAGGCAGGCTGTAGGCCAGGGTGAGGTTCTTCAGGCGAAGGAACGAGGCGTCTTCCAGCAAATGGGTGTCCATCTGCGGATTCACACCGTATCGGGGAATGGTGGTGATGTCACCGGGCTGTTGCCAGCGGTGCAACAAGGCGGTCGACTGGTTGTAAGCCGAAGAATAAAGGCCGTTGCTTTCGTCGAACAGACGGTCGTTGTTCAGCATAAAACGATTCTTGACCCAGCTGAACTGTGCACTCAGGGACAGGCCTTTCCACGACAGCGTCGTTCCGAAACCGCCTTGCCACGGGGCCACATAAGATTTGCCTACCAGCACCTTGTTGTCTTCGTCGTATTCGTTGGTGATCTGTCCGTCGCGGGTGTACCACAAAGCATCGCCGTTGGCCGGGTTCACACCGGCAAAGCGCACCAGATAATGCTCGCCGTAAGGGTGACCTACTTTCAGCATCAGGTTGGTGCCGGGCAGCTCGTATTCATCCAGTCCGTCGTAGAGTTCGGTAATCTCGTTATGGTTGTAAGAGGCATTGGCGTTGATGTCCCAATTGAAGTCTTTGAACCGAAGCACATTTACGTTGACATCCAGTTCCACACCCCGGTTCACCATCGCACCGATGTTGTCCCATTCCGTTTCGGCGCCGTTGCCTAGGGTAATGGGCACTTCCATCAGCATATTCGTGGTTTTCTTGTTATAGAATTCCACACCCAGCTGAACGCGGTCGAAGAAGCCCAGACGCAATCCCATGTTGAATGTGGAGAGCTTTTCCCACGTCAGGTCTTCGTTGCCTCGCGAATAGGGGGCGATACCGGTCATGCCCGAGTATTGCGGACCGGCGGCGAAGAGAGCCAGATGGTCGTAGTTCGGTATGCTGGAGTTACCCGATGTACCGAAACTGGCATTGATTTGTGCCAGGGTCAGCCAGTCTACTTCGCTCAGGAAGTTTTCCAGTTTGGCGTCCCACATGCCGCCTACCGACCAGAAGTTGGCCCAACGCGAGTTCTTACCGAATTTGGACGAGGCGTCGCGGCGGATGGAGAGGTCCAGAAAGTAATTGCGTTTGAAGTTGTATTCTCCCCGGGCAAACAAGGATACATAGGTAGAGGTAGCCCGGCTGTCGGCCCAGTTGGTGGCGACGGTACCGGTAGTCAGTGTCAGCAATTGGTCGTTCGACTGCCCTCTGGAGACAACGGAGAAGTTGTCCGAACCGTTTTTGGTTACTTCGTGTCCCAATAAGACATGGATGTTGTGCGCGTCTTTTATGGAGAACGAGTAATTGGCCGTATTGGTCCATGTCAGGTTGTAAAGACGGGAGAATCCTTTGCCTACGGAGCCTATGCCGTAGTTCGACGGATAAGAAGGCAACGAGGCGGTGTTCGTACGGACATCTCCGCCCTCAATACCCACCATAGTGCGGAGCTTCAGGTCTTTGATCGGGTTCAGCTCTACAAAAGTCGATGAAACAAGTTGGGTCTTGTTGCGTTCCAGCGGATTGGCGGCCAGATATTCCATCGGGTTGCCGAAAGTGCCGCGCCAAGAACCGTCGGACGTGGATGTCGGGCTGCCGTCTGCTTTATAGGGGTCCCAATAAGGCAACATGAAACGGGCGGCCGAAATAGGGGTGAAGATACTATAGGAACCGTACTCGGCCTCGTGGGCGACGGAATAAGTGAACGCCGTATTGGTTCCGACGGTCAGCCAGTCGGTGGCTTGGGCTTCCAGATTGGCCCGCAGCGTGTAACGTTCGAAATCGGAACCTACGGCAACGCCCTCCTGCGAGAAATAGCCGGCTGACAAATAGTAATTCACGGATTTGGCACCGCCGGCTACGTTTACTTCATACGATTGGGTGGGAGCGTCGTTATTGAAAACCACGTCTTTCCAGTTGATGTCTGTCTTTTCCAGCATTTCGCGGTCGTAGCTCCCCGGAGTGCGGAGGCCTATTCCTTCCTCGAAATCCAGCCGTTGCCGGGTATTCATCTGATCCCATTTCCCGTATGCCAGATTCGAGAAACCGTATTGGGCACGCAGGATCACCCGGGCCTTCTCGCCTGCTTTTCCGCGTTTGGTGGTGATCACTACCACACCGTTGGCGGCACGTGCGCCATAGATGGAAGTGGAAGAGGCATCCTTCAATACCGACAGATTTTCAATGTCGTTCGGGTTGAGCGAAGCGAAATCACTGGAGGAAATAGGAACACCGTCGAGGATGAACAAGGGTTCCGTATCGGCGTTGATAGAGTTGGTTCCGCGTATTTTGAACGAAGCGGCGGCTGTAGGATCGCCGGATGTTTGCATAACGGACAATCCTGTGGCTTTTCCCTGCAAAGCCTGGTCGAAGCTTGCTACGGGCGCATTTTCCAGTGCGTCGCCCTTGACAACGGCCACCGAACCGGTAATCGTTCCTTTTTTGCGCGTACCGTAAGCCACGACAACCACTTCGTCGATTTGTTTCTCGCTGTTGTACAGTTCTACGTTAACGACAGACTGTCCGCTTTTTACTTTGCGTTCCACCGTCTCCATGCCGAGGTACGAAAACTGCAACACGGCTTCTGTTCCGTTAACACTGATTTGGTACTTTCCGTCAAAGTCGGTAATCACACCGTTCGACGTCCCTTTCTGTCTGATGTTTACTCCGATAAGGGGCTCTTTGCTGTCGGCGGCAATGACCGTCCCTTTCACAATGAACGTCTGAGCCAGCAATCTGGCTGTGCCCGGAAGTAAGACAAAAAGAATGAAGAAGAATACTCTTATTCTCATCTTTGGCTTTTTGAATTTATTAATTAATTATACTTTTCTCTTTTTCCTTTGTAGAAATGAAACTCACGGAAGACCGCATAAAACCGCAGCGAACCTTGTGGTAACGCCGTACGGTCGAAGTCTCAAATCGTCGGATGCAAATTTCCTATTGGGGGCGAAGAACGCGATGGTAAACAAACGTACATAAAAATGCAGTTTCTCCTTAATCGGATAAAATGCAATTCATGGTATTTGCTACATTCTGATAGAAAATAAGCAATAAATTCCTGCAAATGTACAATAAAATATGCTAAAAACAAAAAGTTTTGCTAGATTAACAATCAGCAAGACAGGATAGTTACGAGGATAAGTGTATTTGATACAATAAAATGATAACCGAATACGGAATTTTAATTTCATTCCGTAATAAAACAAATTGCTTTTCGTTCGAATTGTAAATAGAAGCCTGTTTTTTATAAATTATGCTTTGATGGATAGAAAACGTGATTAGGGCTTTGCAAATCAAGGCATGTTTTGAAGTTCGGACGGGAAAAACAATATTTTGCAGGAGGCGTCGCAATAGATTTCCGTTCGGACGAATGGAAATAAACAAGCAGACGGGAAGAAATTCCGTCGCTTTTCACACCGACAGGCCGTGTTCGTTTTTTATCTCGTCCATCACGAATGTGCTTTCCACCGATCGCAGATGGTCGATGGTGCCCAGTACGTTCAGCACCAGTTGTTGGTAATGCTTCATGTCGGGTACATGTATTTTAAGCAGGTAGTCGTAGGAGCCTGAAATGTTGTAGCATTCCGTCACTTCGGGGATGGTCCGTACGATACGGGCGAATGTCTCGGCGATGTCGCGGTTCAGGCGCTCCATCTTCACCTGGCAGAAGACCACGAACCCCCGGTTCAGTTTGCCGGCATCGAGCACGGCGATGTACTTTTTGATGTATCCCCGGTTTTCAAGCCGTTTCAGGCGTTCGAAGACGGGTGTGGGCGACAGATGTACCCGGGCTGCCAGTTCTTTGGTGGTCAGGCGGGCGTTGTCTTGCATGGCGCGCAGGATTTCCAGGTCGGTTTTGTCTAAAATGTCCATCGGAATATTATTCTTTGCAGGGCATACGGATATGCCGGTGTTTGGATTGTTGTTCTGTTTGTTGATGTAAATATAGACATATTTTCTATAATTTCAATTTTTATTGTTTGATTTAAATGGTATTCCTACCTTTGTGAAGAAAAAATAACACAAGGAATACTCACTGAATACTATTTATATATGGAAAGAGAAAAACTACATTTTGAGACCTTGCAATTGCACGTAGGACAAGAACAACCCGATCCGGCAACGGATGCGCGGGCCGTACCCATTTATCAGACCACCTCGTATGTGTTCCGCAATTCGGCGCATGCCGCAGCCCGTTTCGGGTTGCAGGATGCCGGCAATATTTACGGGCGCCTGACCAATTCTACGCAAGGAGTGTTTGAAGAGCGCGTGGCGGCTCTGGAAGGTGGTGTGGCCGGACTGGCCGTGGCATCGGGAGCCGCTGCCATCACGTATGCTTTTGAGAACATCACCCGCGCGGGCGACCATATCGTGGCGGCGAAAACCATTTACGGCGGGAGTTACAACCTGCTTGCGCATACTTTGCCGGCGTATGGAGTGGCGACTACGTTTGTGGATCCCGTTTGCCTTGAGAATTTTGAGGAGGCAATCCGGGAAAACACGAAAGCGCTGTTTATCGAAACATTGGGGAATCCCAACTCCAACCTTATTGATATAGAGCGGGTGGCTGAGATAGCCCATCGTCACGGCATACCTCTGATTGTAGACAACACGTTCGGGACGCCTTATCTGATACGGCCCATCGAACACGGAGCCGATATAGTGGTGCATTCGGCAACGAAATTTATCGGTGGGCACGGCACATCGTTAGGAGGTGTCATCGTGGATTCCGGTCGTTTCGACTGGAAAGCCTCGGGTAAGTTCCCGCAACTGACGGAGCCGGATCCCAGTTACCACGGTGTGCGGTTTACGGAGGCGGCAGGACCGGCAGCATTCGTCACCCGCGTACGGGCTGTGTTGCTGCGCGACACGGGAGCCACCATCAGTCCTTTCAATGCTTTCATATTGTTGCAAGGACTGGAAACCTTGTCGCTGCGGGTGGAACGGCATGTGGAGAATGCGCTGAAAGTAGTTGATTTCCTGACCCGTCACCCCAAGGTGAAGCGAGTGAACCATCCGTCCCTGCCCGAACATCCCGACCATGCGCTTTATGAGCGTTATTTCCCGAAAGGGGCCGGTTCGATATTCACATTCGAGGTGAAAGGGGGCGAGGCGGAAGCCCATCGCCTGATCGATAGTCTGGAAATATTCTCGCTGCTGGCGAATGTGGCGGACGTGAAATCACTGGTCATCCATCCGGCCACAACCACGCATTCCCAGTTGAATGCAGACGAATTGGCAGACCAAGGCATTACCCCTGCAACGATACGTCTGTCGATAGGGACGGAGCATATTGACGATTTATTGGCCGACCTGGATCAGGCGTTGGCAAAGATTTGAACGGATCGGCCGGCGGGATCATGACTGCCGGCCGATGTATTCGAACAGTTTGCGGTAGAAAGTTGTGCGGCACAGGGTGGGCGCGTGTCCCAGCAGGATAAGTTTCATGCGTGCCCGGGTGATGGCAACGTTCATGCGGCGCAGGTCGCGCAAAAAACCGATCTCGCCTTCGTCGTTGTTGCGTACGAGGCTGATCAGGATGATGTCGCGCTCCTGACCTTGGAAACCGTCTACCGTGTTGACGGTGATTAGATGCCGGTAGGGCTTGAAGAAAGGGTCGCGGCGCAAGAGGGAGCGGAGCAGATGTACCTGACCTTTGTAGGGTGATATGATGCCCGTGTCCAGTTGTTCCTCCAATATGCGCTCTTTACCGATTTTGGTAAAATAGCGGCGCAGGACGTTCAGTGTCAGTTCGGCTTCCGGACGGTTGATGCGGCTCAGCCCGTTGTCGGCCGGCTCTTCGCCGTGTGTCTGCCCGTCGTACAAGGCTGCGGTCGTGTTGGCGGTGCCGTCGGTCGGTTGTTGCATACTGGAGGCCGGGGCGTAGCGTTGCAGTACGTCCGTATCCGATGTGTCGATCCATTCCATAGGAGTGTCCCAGTCCAGTATGCCCCTGTATTTTACTTCCGGTGCGCTTTGCAGCATGCCTTCGTAAAAGAAACGGTTGGAGAACTGCATGATGGTGTCGTTCATCCGGTATTGGATCCGTAAGAGGTTCACGGTATCGGGTTTGTTTTCCGCAATATATTGCATAAGCGTACGGTCCAGTCCTCCACGGACGGCTTCGGGGCATTTCAGGGTGGGAGGCAGCTGGCGATGGTCGCCGGCCAGTATCACCCGGTCGGCTTTTTGTATGGCGATCCAGCAGGCGGCTTCCAATGCTTGCGCCGCCTCGTCGATGAAGAGGGTGCCGAATGTATGCCCTGTCAACAGCCGGTTGGCGGAGCCGGTGAGAGTGGATGCCACTACACGTGTCTCGCGAAACAGGGCTTCGTTGATGGTGAATTCCAGTTCGGCGGCACGATCGCGCAGGCGTGCGGCTTTTTGGTGGAACGCTTCGCGGTTGCCGTTTTTCGACCGGACGGCGTAAAGGTCGCGCAAGGCTTTGCGTACGGCCCATAATTCCGGGTAGAGCGGATGGCTTTCGAAGCGTCTTTCATAGGTGAAGGAGAGCATTTTGTCCGTCACTCTCGACGGATGGCCGATGCGGAGGACGGCTACGCCACGGTCGGCCAACTTCTCGGCAATCCAGTCTACAGCCATATTGCTTTGGGCACATACCAGCACCTGGCTCTCGCGGTGCAGCGTTTCATAGACGGCTTCTACCAGTGTGGTGGTCTTACCCGTGCCCGGAGGTCCGTGTACAATGGCTACGTCCTTGGCCCGGAGCACATTATTGACAGCCGTTTCCTGCGAAGGGTTCAGCCAGGGAAAACGCAACGGGTGGAAAGTGTATTGAGCGGCGGGCGACGTGCCGTGAAAGATGTCGCGCAGTTCGGCCAGCCGTCCGGTCCGGGCGCCGGATGCCCGGTCCAGCGCTTCAAACATCAGCCGGTAGGTGGTTTCGTCCAGATAGAGTTGTATGCCCAGACGGCCCGATTGCAGGCGGGCCAGCGTTTCGGGGCCGGGGAGGGCGACAACCATGCGGTCGCCGTCTACGTAACTTACTTGAGCCGTGAAGTTAAAATAATGCAGCAGACCGTCGCCGCCGTGACGTACGGCCTCTCCCGATGCGTCTTGGGTAAAGAAACAGACCGGTCTTCCCGGTTCGAAATTGTGTTCGGCATCCGTTCCTTCGGTGCGCTCTACCTCGACCACGAATTGATTGAGCGAGTTATAGTAACTGCGCCCTATGCGAAGCGGGTACCAACAGATGCCCTGTTTCACCTTGCGGGTGATGCCTACGGTTTCCGTCTGTTGTTGGAAAGCGGCTTTTTCGTATTCGAATTCCAGGCGGAGCAGTTCTTTCTGGTGTTGTAGCAGCAGAATCGGAGATGCAGTCATGGCGTCAGATTTTAGAGAGAGGAGGACGGGGGGATACGCTTCCGGCGGCAGAGCGTTTTTGGCTTTGAGTGACAAGATATACGCCCGTAAAGATAAGTACGACGGCGGTAGCCTGGAGGCCTCCGAACACACCAAGTCCCAGATAGACACTGACGAGGCAGGCCACGATCGGTTGCACATAGTTGTATATGCTTACCACGGTGGGACACAACGATTGCTGGCCTTTCATCATCAGCAGATAGGCGGCAAATGTGGCTCCTACTACGACAAAGGCTGTTTCCGCCCAATGGAGCGGAGCGATTTCGGTCCAGGGGAGTGCGGCCATATCCCTGTAACTGAGCGGCAGAATGACCAAAGCTGCGTAGGTGAACATCCATTTCATGCAGGTGATAACGGAATACCGCTGAATCAGTTTCTTGAAAACGGTAAGGTAGGTGGCAAAACAGCATTGGGCGGTCAGGCAGAGCAGATCGCCTGCGAGGGTGCCGGTAGGTGAGGCGGAGGAAGAAGAGGAACTTCCGCTGTGCAGAATCAGTAACAAGGCGCCTGTAGCCCCGAGAGCAATGCCGGTAACTTTTCGGGGAGTGACCGGCTCTTTCAGGAACAGCGCTGCCAGCACCAGCGTAATGACGGGCATGGTAGTGGTGACAATACTGGCGTTGACGGGAGAGGTCAGCGACAGTCCGATGGTGAAACAACATTGGTTGAGAACAATGCTCAGCATGCCGGCGAAGAAAAAGAGAAGGCGGTCGCGAGGTGTAACGGTTTCTGTGCTACGGGCGCAAAGGGCTGCCAGATGGAAACAGACGGCACCGCCCGTAGCTCTGAACGTTACCATCGCCATGCCGCTGATGCCGTTTGACATCGCGTCTTTGCCGACAGGGGACATAAGTCCCCAGATGGCACATGCCAGGAACATGCAGACATGCCCGGCTGTGTGGCTACCGTTAGAGGGATTTGTTTGTGTTCGCATTCGGCGGGCAAAGTTAACGCTTTTTCATGAAAAGTTTTGGTTTGTATCGTTGTTTTATTCCTGCGGAAAGGCTATCTTTGCTTAAAACCAATCCCCAGATAGACAGACTATGGAAAAGCAGGGAGAGTACATCAGCCGTATAGAGATCGACGCCTTATGGAGCGGGCAGAAGCACGTGATATGGGACCTTAACCGCGAGGTGAATATCCTGAGTGGTGTGAACGGAGTAGGGAAAAGTACGATATTAAATAAGGTGGTGCATCGTTTGCTGCAAAAGCCGGCGGAACAGGAACGTCATTTGCCGGAAGTGAAAATCACGTTCAGTCCGACGGATGCCACTACTGTGCATTTTGACGTGATACGCAGTTTCGACCGTCCGTTGATGCATGGGGATATATTGGATAAGATTACCGATTCCCGCCTGACAACGGAACTGGACTGGCAGATTTATCAGTTACAACGCCGTTTTTTGGATTATCAGGTGAACGTGAGCAACCGTATGCTGGAAATGTTTACGAACGGAGATCCCGAGGCGCAGCAGCGGGCACAGGATTTTGCAGGTGACAAACTGCGTTTTCAGAATATGATAGACGATTTGTTCCGGGAGACGGGAAAGCAGATTATACGCCGGAGCAACGAGGTGTTGTTTACGCAGCTTGGCGAAGTGCTCTCACCGTATCAGCTTTCCTCGGGTGAGAAGCAGATGCTGATCATTCTGCTTACCGTACTGGTGGAGGATCGCCAGCCTTATGTATTGCTGATGGACGAGCCGGAAGCGAGTCTGCACGTGGAATGGCAGCAACGGCTTATAAGTTGTATCCGCGAACTGAACCCGAACGTGCAGATTATTCTGACCACTCATTCTCCGGCTGTTATTATGGACGGATGGATGGATACGGTGACGGATGTACTGGATATTATTCGTTGATTATTGTTATTGGGGGATCTTTTTATGGCCAAGCATTTGTCCGAACATCTTACATCGCTTTATCTGGGGGCCGCCAACCGTCTGAAACCGAAAGGCGCCCGGCAGAAAATTGTGGCTTATGTGGAAAGCTACGACGATATATTCTTTTGGCGTACGGTATTCGATGAGTTCGAAAACGACAGGTATTACTTTGAAGTCATGCTCCCTTCACGCACCACGTTGGGTAAGGGGAAGAAACTCGTTCTGATGAATCGCCTGGGAAGACAGTTGGGGCAGAACATGGTGGCTTGTGTGGATGCCGACTACGATTATCTTCTTCAGCAGACCAACGCCACGTCGCGTATGATAAACAGCCATCCCTATGTCTTTCATACCTATGTGTATGCCATTGAGAATTACCAGTGCTATGCCGAGAGTTTGCACAGTACCTGTGTAATGGCTACTTTGAACGATCACCAGATTGTCGATCTGCCCGGATTCATGCACGAATTCTCGCGTATCATCTGGCCCTTGTTCGTATGGTCCGTGTGGATGTATCGGAACGATCTTTACCGTAGCTTTACCATTACGGAGTTTTGTTCGCTTGTCACGTTTAAAGACGTTAACATATACCATCCCGAAGATACGCTGGAGGCTGTGCGTCGTAGAGTGAACAGAAAGATCGCTTATCTTCAGCATCATTTCCCGCAGGCTAAGAAAAGCTATGGTCCCTTGAAGGAAGAACTGTTCAGCCTGGGCGTAACTCCGGAAACTACTTATCTTTATATGCAAGGGCATTCGTTGTTTGATAATGTCGTGTTGCCGTTGCTGACGCCGGTCTGTACGTTGCTGCGGAAAGAGCGTGAACGGGAAATCCGTCATTTGGCCGGACATGATACGCAACGGCAGAACGAACTTTCGTGTTATCAGCACAGTCAGAATTCGGTCGATTTTATGTTGCGTAAAAACGTGGGGTATAAGGCGGCGGTTCCTTATCAGCGTCTCAGAGCGGATATTCGCAGGCTATTGGACAGCTTGGAGGCGAAAGCGCTTCGGGCAAATGCCGGAACGAACGCCAGGGAGCGGGAAGAACCTTTGCAAGCCTGCCTCAATATGTGACGGGGAGATGAACCGTTTCCTTCGGGCTCCCGTGAAAAAAACGACAGATGAAGCGGTAATTCAAGTAAAGTACTTGTCGAGTTTTTTTATAAACATGTTCTTACTGAATACAACCACGCTATCGCCGGCTTGTATTTGGGTGGTGCCGCTGACGAGGAAGCCTTCACCGTCGCGTACCAGTCCGCCGATGGTAACGCCTTGAGGCAGTCCCAGATCCTTTACTTGCTTGCGGGTGACTTTGGCGTTGGGCTTTACCACAAATTCCGCCACGTCTGCGTTTGCCACTGTCAGGCATTTCACATTGGCCACGTCCGCGTCCAGCATCATCTGGTAAATATGGCTGGCGGCAATAGTCTTTTTATTGATGATGGTCCCTATGTCCAGTTTCTCGGCCATCGTTACGTATTCGATGTTCTCGACCAGCGCTACTGTCTTTCTTACTCCCATTCGTTTGGCGGCCAGACAAGCGAGTATGTTCGTTTCGGTTTGGTTGGTAAGAGCGGCAAAAGCCTGGGTGTGGTGGATGCCTTCGTCCAATAATAGAGAGGTGTCTCTGCCGTCGCCGTTAATCACCATGATGTCGTTATTCACCAGCAGTTCGTTCAGCCGAAGGCAGCGTTTTTCGTCTTGCTCAATAATTTTCACCTCCATGTAGCTGGGCAATTTCTGTGCCGCATGTACGGTGGTGCGTCCGCCTCCCATAATCATGACGTTCTTTACATCCGAGTAATGTTCTTTTCCAACGATTTTCCGAATGTAGGGAATGTATTTTTTCGTGGTCATGAAGTACGCGATGTCGCCCAGCTTCAATTCCACGAGACCGTTGGGGATGATGGTATCTTCGTCGCGCTTGACGGCTACGATGTGATAGGGGCTACCGGGAGCACAGAGGTCTTTGAGCGGGATATTCAGCACCTCGGCCGTTTCGCGCAATTTTATACCCAGCATGACCAGGGCACCGTCATGGACGTCCCACCATTGGCGCACCCAACTGTGCTTGATTCCTTCGACAATGTCTTTTGCCGCCAGCATCTCGGGATAAATGAGTGAGTTAATGCCCATCTTCTTGAAGAAGTCGTTATATTGCGGCTCCAGATATTCCGAGTTGTCGATGCGGGCCACTGTTTTGCGGGATCCCATGGCGCTGGCCAGCATACAGCATGTCATGTTTTTGGTCTCATAAGGCGTTACGGCAATAAACAGGTCCGCGTGTGCGGCTCCCGCTTCTTTCAGTCCGCTGATGGAAGTGGGAGAAACATTCAGGGTCATCAGATCGAAGGAGCCGGATATGGAAGCCAGTTTCTCTTCGCTCTCGTCAATCAGCACGATGTCCTGATTTTCTTTGGACAGTAGTTCGGCCAGGTGAGTGCCTACGGCTCCGGCTCCGGCTATAATAATCTTCATGTGTTACGAATTTAGTGCGGTTAAGAATGCAGCAACGAAGGCATCCCGATCCAGCCCTACGATGCGTCGCAGTTCGGCTACGCTGCCATGTTCCACAAACCGGTCGGGCAACCCCAGGCGTTTCACTTGCGGGTGATAATTGTGGTCGGCCATAAATTCCAGTACGGTCGAGCCCAGTCCGCCTTGTATGACACCGTCTTCAACCGTTATGATATGGCGGAAAGAGCGTCCGACCTCATGCAGAATATCTTCGTCGATCGGTTTCAGGAAGCGCATATCATAATGTGCGATACGGAAAGAGCGTCCTTGGGCGGATGCTTTCTGTTCTGCCGTGCGGATGGCTTCCTGCACGTCGTTGCCCAACGGGCCGATGCTCAGTACGGCCAGGTCTTGGCCTTCCTTCAACCGCCGTCCTTTGCCTACGGGGATTTCTTGCATCGGGCATTCCCAGTTTACTTTAACTCCGCGTCCTCTCGGATAACGTATCACAAACGGTCCCCGGTTCGGTAATTGTGCGGTATACATCAGATGACGAAGTTCGTGTTCGTCCATCGGAGACGAAACGGTCAGATGAGGAATCGGGCGCAAGTAGGCCAGGTCAAAGGCTCCGTGGTGGGTAGGTCCGTCTTCTCCTACCAGACCGGCCCGGTCCAGGCATAACACCATATTAAGACGCTGGATAGCGACGTCGTGTATCAGATTGTCGTAGGCGCGCTGAGCGAAGGACGAATATATGTTGCAGAACGGAAGCAGGCCGTCTTTTGCCATTCCCCCCGAGAAAGTCACGGCATGCCCTTCGGCTATGCCGACGTCAAAGGCGCGCTGCGGCATGGCATTCATCATTATATTCAGTGAGCATCCGGTAGGCATTGCCGGAGTCACGCCCACGATCTTCTCGTTTTTCCGTGCCAGTTCCAGAAGTGTATGCCCGAAGACATCCTGGAACAAAGGCGGTTTTCCGGTGACGTCGTCTTTGATACGTTGTCCGGTTTCCTTGTCAAATTTCCCCGGGGCATGCCATATTGTGGCTGCTTTCTCGGCAGGCTCGAACCCTTTTCCTTTGGTTGTATGTATATGGAAAAGCTTGGGCCCTTTCATTCCTTTGATGCTTTGCAGGGTGTGTACCAGCTCAATGACATCGTGTCCGTTGCCCGGACCGAAGTAACGGATGTTCATTCCTTCGAACACATTTTGCTGGTTATTGATCAGTGATTTGAGCGAATTGTTGAAACGTAGTATCTTTTTACGTCGTTCTTCGTTGAGCCAGCCCCATGTGAACAGCCGTTGTGAGGCCAGGAAGCGTAGCCGGTTATAGGTCCAGCTGGTGTGCAACTGATGCAAGTATTGTTTCATTCCTCCCACACTGTGGTCTATGCTCATATTGTTATCATTCAATATGATGAGGATGTCGTTTGGGGTGGAAGAGGCATTGTTGAGACCTTCGTAGGCAAGTCCGCCGCTCATGGAACCGTCTCCGATTACGGCTATAATGTTACGTTGGCCTTCGTTTTTAGCTTTGGCTGCCACGGCCATACCCAGTGCGGCCGAGATAGAGTTGGAAGCGTGGCCGCATGTGAATGTATCGTATTCACTTTCGGCTGGCGACGGGAACGGACACAGGCCGTGCAGTTTCCGGTTAGTGCAGAATGCTTCCCTTCGCCCGGTCAGGATTTTATGTCCGTAAGCCTGGTGGCCTACGTCCCATACGATGCGGTCGTAAGGAGTATTGTATACATAATGAAGGGCAACCGTCAGTTCTACTACCCCCAGGCTGGAAGCGAAATGCCCCGGATTGTCAGCCAACTCGTCTATGATATCCTGACGTAATTCGCGGCACACTTCCGGCAGTTTCTCTATCGGCAGTCGGCGCAGATCTTCAGGAAATTTGATTTGTTGTAACAGGCCGTATGCTTTTTTGTTGTTCATTCCTATAATTAATTGGTGCAAATTTAGCACAAAATCGTATAAGTTAGCTAATTTTGCAGCATAAAATTGTGAGCGCTCTCATCAGCGGAAAAGAATGGATTTTAGAACGGAAGTGGAAATTGAAAAGCCGGTATTCCGTATCGGTTTGCGCCAGAAAACGGTGTTTGCCGGTTCGTGTTTCGCCGAAAATGTAGGGCGGCGCCTACAGCAGAGCCGGTTAAATTGCCGGGTGAACCCTTTCGGTGTTCTGTATAATCCCGAAAGTTTGGCGACGATGCTGCGGTTGGCGGCAGATCCGGCAGTAACAGGAGAAGATATTCCCGTATTTGAAAGCGAAGGTTTGTGGCATTGCTGGCTTACCGACAGTTCGTTCTCGGCCTTGACGGAAGCGGAATGCCGGGAGCGCGTGTGCCGGACGTTGAATGAAATCCGGGCGGATTTGCCGGGACTGGACTACTTGTTTCTGACGTTGGGTACCAACCGTTGTTATCGCTTGAAAGGAGAACAACGGATTGTGGGTAATTGCCATAAACAATCTGCTGCCGTGTTTGAGGAATGCTCGCTTACTGTGGAGCAGATTACGGATGTGCTGGAACAGGCTTTGGTTGCCTTGTGGCAACAGGGAGCGTCGCATCTGAAAGTAGTGTTTACCGTAAGCCCGTACCGTTATGCCAAGTATGGTTTTCACGGGAGCCGATTAGGAAAAGCTACGCTATTGCTGGCCGTAGACGAATTGTGCCGCCGCTATCCTTTGCAGTGCTTTTATTTCCCGGCGTATGAGATTGTGCTCGACGAGTTGAGGGATTACCGTTTTTATGCCGATGATATGTTGCATCCTTCCTCACAGGCCGTAGAGTATATTTGGGAACGTTTTGCGGCGACCTATTTTGACGAGGAGACATTGCATTTCCTGGAACGTTGGAAACGATTGCAAAAGTCATTGGCCCATCGTTCTTTGCATCCTGGGACGGAGAGTGAGCGCCGTTTTCTACAGACTACGCTGACGAGGCTGGACGAACTGGCCCGGGAATATCCTTTTCTTTCTTTTTCTACGGAACGTCAGGAACTGATGCGCAGAATACAAAATTAATAGTTACAGATATGGCTTATTCATTGGAAAAAATCACATCATTGATAGGGGCCCGGCGGACGGGAACCCGCAATGCCATGATCGACTGGATTCTGACCGACAGTCGGTCGTTGTGCTTCCCGGAAGAAACGCTTTTCTTCGCTTTGGAAAGCAATCGTAATGACGGCCACAAGTATATTCCCGAGTTATATCGGCGGGGGGTGCGCAATTTTGTGGTGAGGCACTTGCCTGAAGATGCGTTGTCCGCTTATGCGGATGCCAATTTTTTGCAGGTGATCAGTCCGCTGAAGGCACTCCAACGGTTGGCCGAACGGCATCGGGAGGAGTTTTCCGTGCCGGTAGTGGGTATTACCGGCAGCAACGGTAAGACGATAATCAAGGAATGGCTTTATCAGTTGCTTTCTCCCGATTGTCCTATCTGCCGGTCGCCCCGAAGTTATAATTCGCAGATCGGGGTGCCTCTTTCCGTATGGATGATGAACGAAAGTACCGAGTTGGCTCTTTTTGAGGCCGGTATCTCTCAGCCGGGCGAGATGGATGCTTTGCAGGCCGTCATACAGCCCACGATAGGGATATTTACCAACCTAGGCAGTGCTCACCAGGAGAATTTCGAATCATCGGAGCAGAAGGGCATGGAGAAAATGCGGTTGTTCAAGGATTGCGGGCTGTTGATATACGAAGCGGACGATGAAGAAGTGGCCCGTTGTGTGCGGCGGTCGGCTTTCGGTGGCGATACCCTTGCCTGGTCGTTCCGGGATGCCGGAGCCGCGCTATATA
Source organism: uncultured Paraprevotella sp. (assembly GCA_910584955.1). GTDB lineage: Bacteria > Bacteroidota > Bacteroidia > Bacteroidales > Bacteroidaceae > Paraprevotella. The sequence goes on from CAJUDC010000009.1 coordinate 29,597, forward strand.
TATATAAGGTGGAAAAGGCCGAGACCTCGACACGGTTGTTTTATCGTTACGGAGGGACGGAGGGTACGTATGTGTTGCCTTTTATCGATACGGCTTCCCTTGAAGATTCTGTTCATTGCCTGGCGTTGTGCCTGCATCTCGGTTTGCGGGCGGAGGTGATTGCCGATCGGATGGCCCGATTGGAGCCGGTGGCGATGCGGCTGGAGGTGAAAGAGGGGCGCAACGGTTGCACACTGATTAACGATAGCTATAATTCCGATTTTAATTCGCTGCAAATCGCACTCGATTTCATGAATCGTCGGCCTGATTGTGCCGGTCGTCGCCGTACGTTGATATTGAGCGACATCCGGCAGACGGGAGAAGATCCGACTGCTTTTTATCGTAAGGTCGCAACGCTGGCAGAGACCTTGGGCGTGGAGAAGTTTATCGGGGTGGGACCGCAATTGCAGGCACAATCCGCCTGGTTTGAAGGCGAGACATACTTCTTTGCTTCTACTTCCGAGTTGCTCCGAAGCGAAGTGTTCCGTACATTGCGTAACGAAGTGATTCTGATAAAGGGAGCACGCGATTTCCGGTTCGACGAAGTGTCGGAGCAACTGGAACTCAAAGTGCACGAGACGATTCTGGAAGTGAACCTGAACGCCGTGGTGGACAACCTGAATTACTATCGCAGTTTTATGCGGCCCGAAACCAAAATGGTGTGTATGGTGAAGGCTTCGGCCTATGGAGCCGGTTCGGTGGAGGTGGCCAAGACGTTGCAGGACCATCGGGTGGACTATCTGGCGGTGGCGGTGGCCGACGAAGGTTCCGATCTGCGTAAGGCCGGCATTACGAGTAATATCATGATTATGAATCCCGAGATGACCGCTTTCAGCACCCTCTTTGAGTATGAGCTGGAACCGGAGGTGTATAGTTTCCGGTTGCTGGACGCTTTGATCCGTGCCGCTGAGAAGGAGGGGATCACACACTTCCCCGTACACATCAAACTCGATACCGGTATGCACCGTCTGGGCTTTGATCCGGTGGCTGATATGCCGAAACTCATTGACCGTCTGAAGCACCAGACGGCTGTGATTCCGCGTTCCGTCTTTTCGCATTTCGTGGGGAGCGACAGCGATGACTTCGATGCGTTTTCCGACCGGCAGTACGAACTGTTCCGCCAGGGCAGCGATGTCTTGCAGGCGGCGTTTCGCCACAAAATCCTGCGGCATATATGTAACAGTGCCGGCATTGAGCATTTTCCGCAGCGGCACCTGGAGATGGTACGTTTGGGCTTGGGACTTTATGGTATTAATTCCCGCAACAACCGGATGCTTCACAATGTAAGTACGCTGAAAACAACGATATTGCAGATTCATGATGTGCCGAAGGAAGACACGGTGGGCTATAGTCGGAAAGGACGTTTGACGCGCGACAGCCGTATTGCCGCCTTGCCCATCGGTTATGCCGACGGGCTGGACCGCAAATTGGGCAACGGGAACGCTTATTGTCTGGTCAACGGCCGGCCGGCACCTTATGTGGGGAATATCTGTATGGATGTGTGCATGATAGATGTCACGGACATTCCTTGCCGTGAAGGAGATACGGCTGTGATTTTCGGCGACGACTTGCCGGTTACGGTCCTTAGCGATGCTGTCGGTACGATTCCTTACGAGATGCTGACTGCCGTCAGTTCCCGGGTAAAACGTGTTTATTACAAAGATTGATGACAGACGTGAGGGCCTTGTTTTGTATCTTTATAGGCGGCGGTTTGGGGAGCCTGGGACGGTATGGACTGTCCGTATGGGTGAACCGGTTGACCGGAGGTGCTTTTCCGTGGGCGACGATGGGCGTTAACGTGTTGGGCTGTCTCCTTATAGGGATGTTCGGCGGTTGTGCGGCTCATTTCGGTTGGGGACGCGAGGTACGTTTGCTGCTCACGGTGGGATTGTGCGGCGGTTTTACTACGTTTTCCACATTCTCTAACGAAGCGTTGCTGTTGCTTCGAAGCGGGCATTATGTTTGGTTCGCTTTGTATGCCGCAGGCAGTCTGCTGTTGGGACTGTTCGGGGTGTGGCTCGGGCTTCGGCTGGCCGACTGTCTGCATTGATATCCGGCTGACGGCTACGGGAACGGAAAGCCGGTGGAGAGGGCGGATGAAGAAAAAGCATAAGGGCGGGATTCGAATTTGCGAATCCCGCCCTTATGCTTTTTGTGTTATACTGTTCCAGCGGTGGCTTAGCCCAGGAAAGATATGAGCACACCGGCAGCGACAGCCGATCCGATCACACCGGAGATGTTCGAAGCCATGCAGTAATTCAGTACGTGGTTTTTCGAATCGTACCGGGTGGCGATCTCGTTGCATACACGGCTGGCCATGGGAACGGCACTCAGACCGGTGGCACCGATCAGCGGGTTGATCTTCTTGTCCGAGAACAGGTTGAATACTTTCACCATCATGATGCCTGAGGCGATGGACAGGGCAAATGCCAGAAATCCGCCAATGATGATACCGATCGTCTGCATGTTCAGGAAGGCTTCCGATGTCATGGTACCTCCTACGCATAATCCGAGGAAGATGGTAGCGGCGTTCATGATGGAGTTGGAAGCGGCATCGAACAGACGTGAAGTGTCGGAACCGAGCTCTTTAAGCAGGTTGCCGAACATCAGCATACCGATCAGGGGCACTGCCGTGGGCACGAAGAGAGCTACGACAGTGGTGACGGCGATGGGGAATACGATCTTCACCACACGCAGGTTTTTGATTTCCATACCGGAGGGATGCAACTTCTCCTGCTCTTTCATGTTGATCATCAGCTCCTTCTTGGTACAGGTGAATTTCACAACCAGCGGGATGATAACCGGCACCAGGGCCATGTAGGAATAAGCTGCAATAGCGATGGGGCCGAGGAGATGAGGAGCCAGCTTGATGGTGGTGAAGATAGCGGTCGGGCCGTCGGCACCGCCGATGATACCCAGCGAACCGGCTTCCTGCGGCGTAAAGCCCATAAAGAGAGCGGCAAGCAGTACGGCAAAGATACCCATCTGTGCGGCGGCTCCGAAGATGGACAGACGCAGGTTGCGCAGCATCGGTCCGAAGTCGGTCAACGCTCCCACGCCCATGAAGATGACGGGGGGGAGGAAACCGGTCTTGATGAGCATGTAATACAGGAAGTTCATCAGTCCGAGTTCGTGCGCAATGTCGTGCAACGGCATGTCCCAGATGATCTTACGCGAACCGTCGGTCAGAGTGACATAGCCCTCCGAATCGGCTTGTATGACGCCCATCTCTCCGCCGGGGAAGTTGGCAAGCAACACGCCGAAAGCGATGGGGATGAGCAGCAACGGTTCGTATTTCTTCACAATGCCCAGATAGAGCAGTGTGAAAGCCAGCGCGTACATGATGAGGAATTGCGGTTCGGCAATGATGTTGCTGAACGCCGTCATATCGTACAGCTTCTGTAGGATGTTCAAAACTTCTTCCATACGTTATTTTTTGGCAATCTTCATTATTACGTCGTCTTCTTCCACAGCATCGCCTGAGTTGGCCAAAATGGCAGTGAGCACACCGTCGAATTCGGCCCGGATGGCGTTGTAGGTCTTCATGGCTTCGATGTAACCGATCACATCGCCGGCAGCCACAGTGTCGCCTACATTCTTCGGCGTCTCCTGTGCATTCTTCACCCGGTAGAATTTACCTTCGAGCGGAGCCAGGATGTCTTCGCCTTCGCCGGTCGGAACGGCTGCGGCCGTCGGAGCCGCCGTTGTTGCCGGTGCGTCGCCATAAGCCACGTCTACCTTGTAGCTCTGTCCGTTTACGGTCAGTGTCAGCGTAGTGGGCTGGGCGGCAGCGCTTCCGGCGGTGCAGTTCTGTTCGTTGCGGCGCTTTTCCACATCGGCCTCGAAAGCGGCTTTGGCCTGTCCGCTCTTGTAAGCCTCATACTGTGACGGGTGCATGGCATATTCGAAGAGTTCTTCGTCGTCCTGTCCCGTAGGCCATCCCTTCTCGGCCATCATCTTGCGGTACTTGTCCAGTTCGTCGGGATAGTTCGCCTGCGGGTCGGTGGTGAAGAACTCGCGTCCCTGCTCTTTGGCCAGTGCCTTGAGTTCGGGAGCCACTTCGCCCGGCAACCGTCCGGCTTTCCCCAGTATCATGTCCCAGATGTCGTCGGCAATCATGCTCCAGCGCTCCTTGCCTTTCTCCATTTGTATCACGTTCATAAGGGCCAGGTTCTTGACGTACTGGCTGAACGGGGTGACGAGGCAGGGATAGCCCAGTTTAGGCCAGATGTAAGCCACCTCGTCGAACAGTTTCACCAGCAGATCGTCCTCCGTCAGGGCGGGCTGTCCGTGTTTGCTCTTCCATTTGTTGAGCGATTCCAGATTCGTTTCCAGATCGGCCATAAGCGAGCCCATCATGCCGCCGGGCAATCCCGGTGCGATAAGCAGCGAGTTGTTGATGCGGTTCAGCGGGTTGCAGTACAGGCCCAGGAAGTCGTCCATCATGGCCTGGATCTGGGAGCGCACCTCCATGTAGGCGGCCATGTTCACTTCTTTCACTTTGAAACCGGCGTCTTTCAGCATGGCTTGTACCGCCAGAATGTCGGCATGTCCCGTGCCCCAGGCGAGGGGAGCGATTGCCGTGTCCACGTAATCGCATCCGTTCTTGCAGACTTCCAGGATGGAGGCCATGTTGAAGCCCGGTCCGGCATGGGAATGGTATTGTATGGTGATGTCTTTGTAAGCCTTGATGCCGGCGCAGATCTTACCCAGCATGACGGGGCGCCCGATGCCGGCCATGTCTTTCAGGCAGATTTCGTCGCAACCGAGGTCGATGAGCTGCTTGGCAAGGTTCACGTAGTACTCTACAGTGTGAATGGGAGAGTAAGTGATGCAAAGCGAACACTGCGAAATCATGCCGGCTGCCTTGGCGTATTCGATGCTGGGGGCGATATTGCGGATGTCGTTCAGACCGCAGAAGGTGCGGGTGATGTCGGTGCCCTGTGCTTTTTTCACCTTATAAAATAAGCGGCGTACATCGGCCGGCACCGGACTCATGCGCAATCCGTTCAGCGCACGGTCCAACATGTGGGTCTGTATGCCGGCTTCGTGGAACGGACGGGTCCATTCGCGGACGGCTTTATTGGGATTCTCTCCGAAAAGCAGATTTACTTGTTCGAATCCGCCGCCGTTTGTTTCCACACGGTCGAAACATCCCATTTTAATGATTGCGGGAGCTACTTTTACTAATTGGTCTACCCGGGGCACATATTTACCGGCACTTTGCCACATGTCGCGGAAGACCAGACTGAATTTTACTTCTTTTTCCATCTGTTTATGTTATATTCTTTACAGTTTTTTTACGTTGGACAAACGACCTTTTCCGCCGGTGAGCTGTTGTACGGCGGCTTCCAGCACGGCGCGTGTGGCTGCGTCGATCGGTGCGGAGGCGGGAGCGGTCTGCTTTTTGGGCGCGCTTTCCTCAGCCGGAGCGACTTTGTTGATTACTGCGATCATGCCTTTTCCCAGTTGGATGACAATGCCAAGGATAAGGAACACGGTACACATGCCTACAATCATGAGTTGGAGTCCGAAACCTAAATTTTCCATTATATACAGGTGTTTTGAATAGCTAATAGCCCTCGTTAAGCGAGGGAATACGATAAAAATCGCACAAATTTACGCAAAAAACGTTGATTTTCGATATTAAAAAGTTTAAAAACTGAGCAAAATGCGTGAAACTTATCAAGAAACCGTACCAGGCAAACGCCTTAGCGGTGTGCTTTGATTTCGATTCCGGCTCCCTGACAATCGGCTCCCATCGGAGGATTTTCCTTGGTGATGGAAAGTTGCAGGGCGGTGACGGTCTCAAACCGGTTGAAGATGCGGTTCAGGATGCGCCCGGCCACATGTTCCAGCAGAGCGGAAGGGATGTTCATTTCTTCGCGTACGATGTCGAACAAGTCCGCGTAGCTGACCGTTCCCGTCAGTTCGTCGGTCTGCACGGACCGGCTGAAGTCGGTTTTGGCCCGCAGGCTGATATAGAAATAGGCGCCTGTGGCACGTTCTTGCGGTAGCACGCCGTGGTGGGCGAAGAGCTTTACCTGATGCAGATGGATGGAGGTGGAGACGAGGTTCATAAGGGCTGTATAGGATGAATAGACGGGTAATTTTATGCGACACAGAGTGCTCTTTTACGAGAGGA
>CAJUDC010000010.1 GCA_910584955.1 uncultured Paraprevotella sp.
CAAAATAATCTTATAACTAAGAACAAAGAAGGCGCTTTTTTTTAACAAAACATGCAAGCCCGGACAGACAAATGCCTGCCGGCCTGCCGCTTTACTTTCCCTCGTCAAGCAAGGAACTCCAAACCGCGACTTGACGGGTAAAAAACAAGACATGATCTTATCCGATCAAATCGCGGTTTGCATACATCACGACATAATGTCAAGTTTACGCGCACGGCATGCTCGTTTTCAATCCGGGAACAACCGTATTTACCGGCCGAAGCCTATCCGTTAAAAAGGATAGCCCACTGCAAAATGATAACCCAGACTGTCGAAGAACTTAGGCATGTTGTAATATCCTTTCTTGCCGGTGTCGTAAGGAGCATGAAGCCCCACACCGACATCAAACCGGAGTACCAGGAACTGCAGGTCGTAACGCAGACCGAAACCGGTGCCCAGCGCCAGATCGCGCCCCAGCCGTCGCCATTGGAACGTACCGCCGGGACGGGACGGATCCGACTTCATCAACCAGACATTGCCGGCATCGAGGAACACGGCACCGTACAGACTGGAAATAACGGGAAAACGATACTCCACATTGGCTTCGAACTTAATATCGCCCATTTGGTCGATATATGAATAATTGGAGCGACCGGGATGATAGGCTCCCGGCCCTACCCCGCGTACCGAAAAGGCACGGATGCTGTTGGCGCCTCCCACACTGAACAGGTCATTATAGGGAGCCGTGGTCGAATTGCCGTAGCTGTAGATCACACCGGCCAGCACGCGGGTTGCCAGATAGCTGCGTGCCGAGAGTTTAAAGGCATCGCGAAACTCAGCCGTAAATTTCAGGAATTGCGCAAAAGGCACATTGAACAGTTTCTTGTCCTTCTGACCGAACGGCTTTCCGAACGCCGCAAACAAACCCGAAGTGACATTACCGCTCTCCTTTACCTCGAAGATGAACGAACGCGGGTTTCGGGCCGTAGGCAGACTGGAATAGGTAAAGGTATAGCTCATCGAAGGCACGAACTGGTCGCGCATACTCACATACAAGGCCTTATGGGTGTTCATGATGGAATCGAACGCTGCCGTGGTATGAAGCAGTTCGTCATAATCCAGACGGAAAGGAACAAACTCGTGTTTGATCGTTCGCCTGCGCTGATACGTATATCCTACCCGCGCTCCAAGCGAAACCATGCCGAAATAACCGGAACGGTTCAACCAACTGGCTTCCAGCGAAAAGGCGGTAGAAGCCTGCGCACGACGCGACAAGCGGCGTCCCAGCCACGGAAGGAGCAGACGAGGATATTCCAACGAAAGGGAGGTTCCGTATTCATAGGAATTGACCACGGAACTCTTGCCCTGCACGTTCGATCCGGTCTGCCATTCGTAGGAGCCGTGTACCTCGAATTTCAGTTTCTCCGCCCCTCGGAAAGCGTTGCGCTTGGTCATACCGAACGACATACCGGGACCAATCTGTCCGTTGCTCTTTGAAGTGACTTTGGTCTCAAATTCCCCATCGTACGGTTTGTCCAGTACTACGGTAATATCCACATCGAGCGTATCACAGGTCTCGGTGGTGTCGCGCGGCACATATTGCACGTTCACCTGACTGAAAATACCCATACTGCTCAGGTTTTCTCCTATCCGGCTGTGTTCGTCCTGGCAGTACATTTCCCCCTTGCGGTAGTTTATGTATTTGCGCATGGCTCCGAAACGCAAAGGCGGTTTGCGGTTGCGGCTTGCAAACAGGAACTTAAAGTCGCGGTATTGCATGGAATCGGCCACCTCAAAATTGTCGTAACGCAACAGCGACACGCGCGTACGCCCCAGATAGAAACGATGTTTGGCCCATTCCGGCATGTCCGGGTCGGGCAACACTTGCAGCTGTACAAACTGAGGACGCTGGATGGTGTCGGCACGAAACTGTATATAGGACGGTTTATGGAAATAGTAACCGTTGTTACGAAACAAAGCGTTCAACCGGGTGCGCTCGGCGTCCAGATCCACCACACTGAACGGCACTCCCCTCCATAACTTGCTCCGCCAGCGTGTGGCCCGCACCAGACTGTCGGCCCCGGCGGGGAAAGGCAGATAGGCTACCGAATCCAGGCGGAACAGGCCCCGGGGCGTCACATCGTAACTGACTTTGGCTTTCCGGGGATTTTTCTGGGGCAGGATCTCATAATCTACCGTTCCTCGGAAAAATCCGTAGTTCTTCAACGTATTCTCAGCCACCCGCACCCGCAATTCGGGATTTACGGTACTCATAAACACCGGTGTGGCGGCAAACGTATTGAACATCCATTTGCCAAATCTTTTTTTTGAGTTGACAAACCGATTGTAAATCCACAATCCCACCGGGAAAGGCGACCGCATGGAAGTGCTTCCGAACAAGGCATTGTTCGGTTTATAGGCCAGTGCCGCTTTCACCTCCGCCTTTACAGCCGCATAGGCTTCGTCCTCGATACGTTCCACCAAAGCGATGGAATCGCGCACCGCCTTCGACAAGGCTTTTTCCTGTTGCTTCCGGGCCGCCTCCTGCAAGCCGGCGCCGTCTTTTCCGACAAGCAGGTTGTCCACCGTCTTATAGGCCTCCGCCAGCGAAAGAATCACTCCTTCCTCTTCGCTCTTTTTCTTCTTCCTTTTTTTCGGATCTCCATCGAAATTTATTTTCTTGGTTCCGATATAAAGAACTTCTTCCTCCGGCAGATTTTTTGTTGTGGAACACGCGCCGCATACCAGGCCCAGTATCACACCCGCCGTTATCAACTTGCGTTTTTTCATCCTTCTTGTTTACTTGTTTGTTTCCTCTTTCTGCATACCCGGTCCATTCCCTCTCTTACGGAACAAAAACAGTTCACCCAGCCGGGCGGTTTTGCGCCGCAGCACCAGACCGGCTCCCATTTCCGTTATGTTGCCTTCCAGCAACGATTCATAATTTCGGTCGTAAAAGACTTTCACATAGCGTGTGGCGCTCTCATCCAGCCGATATTCCAACGAAACATTGTCGATAAGTGTCTGACCGATATTCTCCGCCTCATTGCCGGTAGAGACCTTACCGCCGATAATCACACTGATACGGTTGCCCCAGAATCGTTTGGCAAACCGAAACGAATAATCGGTATGGGTATCACCGTCGGCCGAGGTGGCGTTTTCCACTCCCAGGCTCACGTCGATGGTTTTCAAAGCATTCCCGGCGATATTCTTGATTTCGCTTTGCAACAACGCATTCAGTGCATTTTGCGTATTGAAACCGCCTCCCGACGAATTACCTTCCACCAGATACATGCCTGTGGCCAGCATGGTCACGGCCAACCGCCCGCGCTGTTCGGCGGACATGGCCGCCAGATCGTTCTGTATGGTCATATCCTCGGGAGCGTCAAGGGTAAACTGCAATCCCATGTTCTCCAGATTCTGCGTAATGGACAGCCCTACATCAAAAGCTACGGTGCGGGGCGAACTGTCTTCCGTCACTGTGGCCCGCACATGCTCCGTAGCGGAGATATTCAACGTAGGGTTGGCGACATCTCCCGTAAACTCCACATAGCTTCCACTCTTCAGGGTAAACGTTTTAAGTGGGATGACGAACCAGGAATATTTCATCTCGCCGCTCAGCACTGTGTAGCGCCCGTTCAGCTTCAGATCGCCTACAGGCGTGTACACCAAGGTCAGGTCTCCGCCTCCTTCAATGTCCACATAGTTGGAACGATCTTCACTCAACATGCAATGCACCTGAGCCGCCTGGTCAATGCTTACCTGCATCACCATGTCGAGGTTCATAGGCCGCGCCTTGTCCTTCTCTCCGTCCGTATTCGTCGAATCGGAGAAATCGACAAAGGTCACCAGCCCGGACAAACGGTCTTCTACCGTCAAAGGAGAATCCTTCAGCACATACGTCACGTCGGTATTTCCCAGCACTTTCAATTGTCCGCGTAAAAGCAAGTTATCCAAGGTTCCGCTAAGCCGCGTATTAAAATCGACATATACCTTACCGTAAGCCAAAGCCTTTTGGGTGCGCTGTGCATTGATCAGCTCAAAGTTCTTTGATGCAATCCGAGTGTTCAGCCGTATGTTATCGAAACGGCTGAAGTCTACGTTTCCGTTTATCACGAGCGGATTGTCATTCAGTGAATACACCTTCAAATCTTTCATCTGCAAATCGCTCTGACGTATCCTTACGGAGTCATCGGCAATGCGGAGCTTCAAGCTGTATGCCGGCGAGTTGATACGAACGGAATCCAGCGCCACCACGCCATCCACAATCGGGTTGGACGACGGACCGTTTATACGGACAGACCCGTTTGTGTAGCCGGCCAAGGCCACCAGTCCGTCGGGTACGAACCCGTTGGCAAGTGCCAGAGGCAAACGGATAATGTCCACCTGTGCATCGATTTGCCCTCCGTGTCCGTCATCCGCATAAGTGCCCGACAAGGCCAGCATATCTTCCCCTTCTCTCGTCACTCTTCCGTCGACAAAATGGGTTCCGTCGGCATTCGGCAGATACACGGCGTTCATGCCGATCTGCCCTAGCCTGGCTTCTTCATAAACCAGATCACGGGCATTCATATCGGCCACCACCGACAAGTGTTCGGTGGTTTGTACCAAATGGACATCCCCCTGCAAGAATCCCGTTATACGCGGTGCATACGGAATCACGGAAGTCAGTTCACCCAGATTCAACCGATTCACGGAAACGGATACATCCTGAAGTGCATCTTCGTTCGGTGTGGAATAGATTTTCACCCCGGTGCCATCATCGGCCAGCAAATCAATATCGGCCTCCACCCGGGTATTATTACCTAAAAAGAAATAATTGTCTTCATTCAAACGGAAATGACGATAGGCGATAATGGGATTCAACGGTGAGAAACGGATGCGCACACCGTCGGCTTCCAAGTCGGCCCTGGCGCCGATATCCACTCCCTTGCGCCACTGTTCGTCCCAGTACACAAGGTTACATCCCGCACCGGTATCATGAAGATAAGCAGTCAGGCGGGCATCGAAAACGAATTGTTTGTTTTTCGGTCCGTTACGCACCCGTCCGTCCATCTTTACGCCGGTGGTGTCCTGATACACATGCCATTGAATAGTATCCAGCAACATGGCACCGGTGTTCAGACGAAACACGTGTCCGCCGCCATTCAGACCAACCTCGGGATCGGCCTTCAGATCCAGATTCAACTGATTGTACTGGTAACCTAACGATGCCAGATAATTACATACGGGGTTATCCTGCCCGGAGCGCACCTTCACATTCACTTTGGGAAGAAAAGCTTTCAGACCGTTCTGGTCGATACGCTTGTTCTGAGCCTGCGCCGACAGTTCGGCGGCAAACTTATCCGCCTGCTTCAAGAGCTTCTCGTATCCTCCTTGCCCGCTTACATTCAACAGGAAATCGCCCGCCGTCAGATAAGCATAAACGGTATCGGGCCGTAAAAGGACGTTCACATCCAGATCGCGGGGCCGAAATACCGTATCCGCCGTCAGGAACGTGAGATCGGACACATTACCTTGCAACGAATGCGTATTTTTCAGGTTAGTGCTCCCGTCCATATGCAGACACATAGACGTTCGCAACGGACGAGGCGTAAGGCGCATGGCATAAAGATCGGCATAATGCAAGTCTACACCGAACGTCAGTCCCATACTCTTCCGGCGCAAAAGCGCATCCGCCTGTGCCGTCATCTGCAACAATCCGTTGGCACTGTCAAAATCAATATGCCCTTTCCCTCCGCGTAACGCGCCTTTCAGATTTACATTATTAAAATCCAGCGAGCCGTATTCCAATTGCGCAACATGCACTTGAGCGGCCAACCGCGTGGCCGTTGAAAAAACGTCTGTTCCCACTCCCCGGGCCGAAGCGGTTGCGGTAAACTTATAAAGCGAATCCTTCGGAAGAAAATGATGAAGCTGTAGATTTTTTATTTTCACTTCGGCGTCATATGCCGTTTGCCGGGTATCGTAACTGCCGTTAAACGAAACCTTTCCGCTCCGTTCCTTCAAATCCATCCGGGCGGTATAACGCGAACCGTCGGCTTGGAGGCGTCCATCAAGTTGCATCGGCGGCAGAGCTACATCTCTCATGGCAGCAGGACCGGCCAAAGCTTTCACCATATCCAGATTCTTCGTGCGGGCTGCCAACCTCACATCGGCCTGCCTGCGATCCGCATCGGCCAATGCAGTCAGCGTACCGTCGGCTTCCAACTCAAAAACATCCTCCAGGCGGACATCCAGCCGATTCAGCATCACCCGGTTCATATTGCCGTCGGCCGACAAACGCAGTCTGACGGGACGGTTGGGATAGGCTCTCACAAAAGCCTGCGGCAGTCCTCCTGCAAAAAGCAACAAATCCTGTTTCCCCAAATCGGCCGATAGGCGCACGGCAAGAGTACCGTCCGCCTGCGGAGTTAAAGCATGCCAGTCCATTTCTGCTTGTGCCCGCAACTGCGAATCCGGCGTCCGCAGTTCCAAATCGGGCAGGAAGAGGGAGGCGGAATCCAAACGTATATGCCCCGTTAAATCGGATAGTACCAACCCGCTTTTTTCTTTCATCGTCGCATGACGGAACACAGCCGCCAAGGCTGTATTCTCTCCGCGAAACTCCACAGAATCTATGCGTATATCAATGTTGCTTATTCCCAAATGATTTACATCCAACCCCGTCGTTACAGGCTGGTAGGGAAGGTCATAACGCAACGAATCGGACTTCAAATCAAAACGTTCCGCCCGATATAACTGCTCTCCCAGATCCAGGAACCCATGCGCCAACGCCACATCGGTCAAAGCCGCATTGATCACCATCGAATCACCCGGCATACGCAATCGCAACCTGGAATCGGCTATTTCGGCCCGTTTAACCTCCAATATCCAGTTGACCGGCGAAGAAGCGGTGTCTTTCTGCGCCGTATCGGCACCTAAAGCGATCTCCAGTTGGCAGGTCTCCAACCGAATACGATTCAGCATAGCCCGTTGATGAGCCAGATTTATATCGTCCGTATCCAATGTAAAGCGCTCCAGACCACCTTTGAACCCCAACCCGGAAATCAAGTCTTTTGTATCTACATAAGCACGGTTCAACTCCAACGTTTCCACTTTGACGCTGCCTCTGAACAACGTAGCCAGATACACATCCACCGTCAAATCCTCCACACGCAACAACGTATCGCCCTGCGCATCCGCCACACTCACTCCCTGCAAACTCAAATCCAGCGGAAACGACAAACGTAACCGGTCTACCCGAACATCCATCCCCGTTTCCCGGGAGGCGTAATCTGCCACCCGCTTCACCATGAAATCCTGAACAGGAGGAATATACAATATAACCGCAAGCAATAAAAAAAGGAATACAGGTACCAGTAGAACCGCACCGATCCACTTCAAAACTCTCTTCATCTTCGCTCTTTACATAAACATACAACGGCAAAGATAGTGGCTTTTTCACCAAATGAAGATGATCAAAGTATAAAAAAACTTTTATGTACAAAGGATTTTGCTAATTTTGCAAAAAGAAACCCAAACGAACTGAACAACCCTATGAAAACATGCCGTACATTCGCCGTTCTGTTCTGCCTTACAGCACTATGCGGATGTCAGAAAACCACAAAATCCATGAAAGAAAAAGAAACAGAAGTGCTCATCGAAACATCAATGGGCGACCTCAAGGTAAAACTGTATAACGACACTCCCAACCACCGGGATAACTTCATCAAACTGGCCCGTTCGGGAGCATACGACAATATGCTCTTCCACCGCATCGTACGCGAGTTTATGATTCAGACAGGGGACCCGTCGTTAAAACCCGAAGGTGCCCGCCCTACTGTAGACACCACCGCTTATCATTACACGCTACCGGCCGAGATTGTCTATCCTCGTCATTTTCATAAGAAAGGGGCATTGGCCGCCGCCCGACAACCCGACAGTATCAATCCGGGAAGAGCCTCCAGCGGCACACAGTTTTATATCGTCACCGGAAAGGTCTTCAGTCCCGGTGCCCTGATGGAATTGCAAATGGCGATTTACGAAAATAAAGTGAGCAACCTATACGAAGAGCTGAGCCATAAACACATGAAAGAAATGTACCTGATGCGCAAACGGGGCGAGAAGGAACAATTACAAGCCCTGAAAGATTCCATACTTCAGGAAGCCGAACAATACATGAGCCAAAACCCGCCCCAACCGTTCAATGAAGTGCAGAAGAAAACTTATGCCACAGAGGGAGGAGCGCCTCATCTCGACGGGGAATATACGGTATTCGGCGAAGTAACGGAAGGAATGGCCGTGGCCGAAGCCATCGAGAAAATAAAGACCAACGGCAAAGAACGCCCGCTGAAAGAAGTATTTGTAAAGAAAGTAACGGTATTGGACTAAGACGGCAAAACGGCCGGAAGATATACGCATCACGTGCCGATATACATAAAAAGAAAGAGAGGAACCGTATGTATCAGTTCCTCTCTTTCTTTATAAAAATATGTCGTCGGAAGAAACGGCTTACATCATGCCGCCCATACCGCCCATGCCCGGAGCACCGCCCATCGGCAGTTCGGGTTTATCTTCTTTCTTGTCGCAGATGACACACTCCGTCGTAAGGAACATACCGGCGATAGAAGCCGCGTTCTCAAGCGCTACACGTGTAACCTTAGCGGGATCGATAATACCGCTCTGCTTCATGTTCTCGTACTTGTCTTCGCGAGCGTTATAGCCGAAATCTCCTTCGCCCTGGCGCACCTTCTCAACAACTACCGAACCTTCCAGACCGGCATTCTCCACAATCTGACGCAACGGTTCCTCGATGGCACGTTTCACGATATTCACACCCGTTGTTTCATCGGCGTTGGCCCCTTTCAACCCCTCAAGCGCAGCGATAGCACGGATATATGCTACACCACCACCCGGGATAATGCCCTCCTCGATAGCTGCGCGGGTAGCACACAACGCATCGTCTACGCGGTCCTTTTTCTCTTTCATCTCCACTTCGCTCGGAGCACCGACATAGAGAACAGCCACACCGCCGCTCAACTTAGCCAGACGTTCCTGCAACTTCTCTTTATCGTAGTCACTGGTAGTAGCCTTGATTTCGTTCTTGATCTGGTTGATCCGATCCTGAATCAATTCTTTCTGGCCATGACCGTTTACAATCGTTGTGTTGTCCTTTGACACGGTCACTTTATCGCAAGTACCCAACATTTCGATGGTTGCCTGTTCCAGTTTCAAGCCTTTTTCCTCGCTGATAACTACTCCACCCGTCAACACGGCGATGTCTTCCAGCATGGCCTTACGCCGGTCGCCGAAACCAGGGGCCTTCACAGCACAAATCTTCAACTGACTGCGCAGGCGGTTTACAACGAGCGTGGTAAGTGCTTCGCTATCTACATCCTCGGCAACAACCAACAAGGGGCGTCCGCTCTGTACGGCAGGTTCCAGAATCGGGAGGAAGTCTTTCAAATTAGAGATCTTCTTGTCGTAAATCAAAATGTACGGGTTCTCCATCACACATTCCATCTTCTCCGTCTCCGTCACGAAATAGGCAGACAGATAACCACGGTCGAACTGCATTCCTTCCACCACGCCGATAGTCGTGTCACGGCCTTTCGCCTCTTCGATGGTAATAACACCGTCCTTGCTGACTTTCTTCATAGCCTCAGCCAGCAACTTACCGATTTCAGGATCATTGTTGGCGCTGACCGTAGCCACTTGTTCTATCTTATTGTAATCGTCGCCAACCTGTTCAGCCTGTTCCTTGATGCTGGCCACAACTTGTGCTACCGCCTTATCGATGCCTCGCTTCAAGTCCATCGGATTGGCACCTGCCGCTACATTCTTCAAGCCTACGCTTACAATACTTTGTGCCAATACGGTAGCCGTTGTAGTACCGTCACCGGCATCATCACCGGTCTTGCTGGCCACGCTTTTCACCAACTGTGCGCCCGCATTCTGAAACGGATCGGCCAACTCTATTTCCTTGGCTACGGTAACACCGTCTTTTGTAATATGAGGAGCACCGAATTTCTTTTCGATGATCACGTTGCGGCCTTTCGGACCCAAAGTTACCTTTACAGCGTTAGCCAACTGATCCACGCCCTGCTTCATCTGCTCACGGGCCTCTATATTGAATTTAATCTCTTTTGCCATTTTTATTTTCTTTTACAATGATTGATTAAGATGATCTGCTTCAAAGTTCCTCTTTATCCCAGAATTGCCACTACGTCGCTCTGACGCATAATCAAATATTTGTTACCCTCGTGTTCCAGTTCCGTACCGGCATATTTACCGTACAGCACCTTATCGCCTACACTGAGGACCATCTCTTCGTCTTTCGTACCCGTACCCACGGCAACAATGGTTCCCTGCAACGGTTTTTCCTTGGCGGTATCGGGAATGATGATGCCACCGATTGTCTTGGTCTCTGCCGGAGCGGGTTCAATCAGAACGCGGTCCGCTAATGGTTTAATGTTCATAATTCTTTCTTTATTTTATATTGTTTATTAGCTTTTCTCTTCACGAGGATATTTTCTATCTCTTTTCTTACGAATACCGTGCCAAAATCCGATTCTGACAGAAAGAAAAAGAGCGGAGTGACACATTGTCACCCCGCCGCTGTCGGTTCTTCTCCCCGACTGTCATTCGTTCAGTTTCCATTCCAACACGCCGCCGGACTTTCCGGGTTGCAATTGCACTTCCATTTTTAAAGCCGTGGTCGTGACGGTCCGGAACGTCACCCGATTGTAAACATCCGTCTGCGTACCGTACGGCGAAGCGTCCTCCACCTCCCGCCAGATTTCTCCGTCCTGATAATAGAGTTTCCAGGACACCGGCACACGAAAGTCACCGTCGTAATGATCCAGATCCAGCCAATACACCGACACGGAATGAAGACGCTCCGGCTGCTCGAACGTGTAGGCCAGTGTTTCCGTCGTACCTTGCTTCAGCCACCAGTAGTGGTAAGGCTTCGAGGTGTCGTGCGAACTTTTCGGTTCCCAACGGTCATTCACGCCACCGGCCCACTCTTCGGTAGAGGCCGATACGGGCGCATCTTTTTGAAGAGGTGCCCGCAACACAACGGAACGGGCCCGAGAGGCTAGTGACGGAGCCGGCACCGGACGGGCATAAGCTGCCGAAGTTGCCACCCACACCTGCATCTGACCGGGTCCCCGATTGTTCCATATATAATAAGGTATAGCAACACCTTCTACCGCCTGTTTCCCTTTATCGGCGGCGTCCTCGTCGGCCACACGCTGCAACAGCATTCGCAACCGGGTGATTCCTCCCAGTATGTCCGCGCGGTATTCGGTACGGAACGGGCTGTCCGGGCACAGGTATTTATTGAATACCTCGCCGTCGGTCTGATCGGTTCCTTCCAGACAATACACCAGCGGGCCGCGTTGCAACGCCACCTTTCCCCTATCGTCCTCCACTTCCCGACGAGCCGTGACACGACGCACTTCCAACGGGAAATCCAGACGAATCCGGTCGCCGTTTTTCCATTTTCCTTCCACCACGGCATAGCCGTTCTCCGTACGATAACGACGTTTGCGGCCATTCACATACACGGCAAACGCCGATGCGGGCGAATCGAAACGATACAAATCCGTCCCCGGAACCACCTCATCCGTGAGCCAGGAAGGTATGCGCAGATAAAAACGACAACGCTGCGGCCGGACCGTTTCCACCATCAGTTCCGCGCCTCCCGTCCAAGGCATCCCACTTTGCTGACGCAAGACGAATGACAGTCCGCCGCTCCGTATGTCGGCCTTGCCGGATACATACAGATTCACATAGACATCCTGTTCGGACGTGGCGTACACATACCCCGGCACAGAAGCCAGAAAGCGCGTAATATTGCCCGGGCAGCAGGCGCATCCGAACCAACGCTGCCGTTCGTGTTGTCCCATCGACTCCAACGGATTGTCGTAGAAAAACTTGTCTCCGCTCAACGACACACCGGCGATGACACCGTTGTACAACGCTCTTTCCAACACATCGGCAAAACGCACATCGCCCGTAGACAAAAACATGCGGTGGTTCCAGTACACATTGGCTATGGCGGCACACGTCTCGCAATAGGCCGTATGATTGTGCAGTTCATACGACGGACCGAACCCTTCTCCCTGCGCACGCGAGCCGATGCCGCCGGTGATATAAAGTTTGGTGTCCGCCATGTTCTGCCAGATGCGGCACAACGCCTTGAAATAAGCGCTGTCCCCCGTAAGCGAAGCCACGTCGGCCACACCGGAATACAGGTATCCGGCCCGCACGGCATGCCCCATAATCTCTTCTTGCTCCAGAATGGGTTTATGATCCTGACTGTATGCGCTTAAACGATGGCCGTCGGTCCCCCGACCGGTTTCTTCCACAAAATAACGGGCTGTGGCCAGATACTCCTTCTTACCTGTCACCTCGTATAGCTTGCACAACGCCATCTCTACAATAGGGTGCCCGCCGGGACGATGTATCTGTCCTTCGGCCGGACCGAATGTGCGGCACACCAGATCGGCATTCCGAAGAGCAACATTCAGTAGCGTACGCTTGCCCGTGGCACGGTAATGGGCTACAGCCGCTTCGTACAGATGACCGCAGTTATACAATTCGTGACTGTTGATTTTCTCCCAACGTGCGTGTCCCCACCATCCCGAAAGACGTTCGCAACGGTTGGTGACACACGTACACAGGTAACCGTCGGGCTCCTGAGCGGCAGCGATCAGGGTGATCACACTGTCCAGATAGGCGTCCAACCGGGCATCGGGCTGTACGGCCAGTGCATACGAAGCCCCCTCTATGATTTTATAGGGATCCGTATCATCGAACGAGAAGTCACCCCGGTGCTCGCCTTCTATCAGCCCGCCGGCCAGCGCGAAGTTATCGAAACGGCCGTTAATCTCGCATTCCCGGAATGCGGAGGGGATGGACACCGTACGGTTCACCGTCATACGGGGCAACCAGAAAGAATCGGTAAAATGCACATCCGTGAAAGGCACCGGTACCAGCCTTTCCGTACGCATGGAAAAGGATTGCGCATGGGCACTCCCCGCCCCCGTCCGCCCGAACGGGAAAAGCAGTACGGCACCGTACAGCCAGACTGCCGTCTTAAGTATGTTCAGTCGCATAGTTACTTAATCGTTACATGAAAAACAAAGGTCACCAGATAATAACGCCCGTTCGGGGCTTTGTAGCGCAGTCCCTGCCGCACGGTGTACCGATTCCCGGGCCGGCAACGACCGGGATATTGCCCGATATGGAAAGCCCAACCGTCCGGTTGGTATTCCGAATATATGCAGGCGGCCCCGTCGCTGTGTGTAGTGATGCTACCAGCGGCATTGAACCAATGACCGTAACCGTTGGCTGTCGAAGTCGTCGTGACCGATCCGCCCGGATACACACCGACAAATGCCAGTTCTCCGCCGAGTTTGCTCCGCAACTCCCCAGCGCTCAGTCCGAGAGCTTTGCACACAGGGGCTATATCGGGCAACGCCACTCGCACATAACCGTACGAAGAGGCATCGAAAGGCAGTTCCACCTCATAGGTCAGCGTGCGGTTTTCACGCCGGTAGTCCTCCGGAAAGGTGTATTCTCCATAGGGTTCCGTCCCTTCGAACCTCACCCGATACGGCCATTGTTCGTCGTTGGCGGTATCATCGTCCCAGGGATGGCGCCAATGGTTGCGGGGCGCACCGCTTACCACCAGCCACAGATGCGTACAGTCGTCGGGTATCGTCAACCGTGCCTCGCCTTCGGTTGCCCGTTGCCTCTCGCCATAGACACGCTCGCCGGAGGCTGTCAGCGCCACCAGGCCGTAGCGCCAGCCGGCATCGGCCACCCGCACCGCCCGATAGCCTGCGGCACCGGCCAGTCCCGTAAAACGAACAACGGCTTCCATACCGGGCTCGGGCACATTCAACCGCACGAGGTTATAGCCGTAGTTTTGCGGACAATGGGCGGAATCCACCTGCCATGCACCGTCGTCCGAGGCCGTAAGAGTTACCGCCTGTGCTCCGATATACGCTTTGCCGTAATCGCGCAGAGCGGGTATGTCCCAGGAGGCAAAACGGGCGGCACGGTCGTACATCTCGTCATTGAAACGTTCCTGATCGATACCCGTCAGTCGTTTATAGGCTTCGACAGGGTCTTCGGGTTTGACAGCTTCGCGCCACAACCGCCCGATAAAGTCCTCGCCGTGCAGAAAACACCAATAATCCTGATCGAAATAAAAATCGTAACGGGGCGTCTCGTGCAACGGGTTATAGTGCGTCATACGGCAATAGTTCGCGAAACGATAATCGGTGAACTGCTGCTCGGGATAGGCCTTGAAGCCCTGCCACTGCGCACACGATTCCCAATAAGCGCACCCGCCCGAGGCATCCGGTCCGAAACCGTAGCGGAAGCCGTGCTTCAATCCCTGGTCGCAACTGGTCTGGTATTGAAAACTGTGACCGATTTCATGCCCTATGGTATGCCCCACCGGCTGACAGGTGGAAGGATTCACCCACAGCGCACCGATCCTGTCGTCATAGCCCGAGCCGGTAGCCAGCCATTCGGTCTGATACTTCAGATAGATTTCCATTTTATACGTGTCGGTCTGCGACTTGCCGGATTCGACAAATCCCAGCCGATTGGCATAAAGGTCGAAAAACGTCTCCGCCTTTTTCAGCAAGTCGTCCACATCCACCCGATAAGCGGCAGGTGCCGTAGCAGGGTTATCCCCGAAACCGGCCTCCCAGAACACAATGAAATGCTCCGACTCCCGGCTGCGCTTCCAGCACCATTGGGAAGCAGGATTCTCAAAATCCATCTGCCGGAACTCCGCCGGTATATAGATCTCCCGCCCCGGATCCTCGAACGTTATCTCACGGATATTGGAATAACGCAACATCTGCCGCGTGCCATCACTCCGGCGCACCGTAAAAAGGGTTCTTGAAAATGTGCAGCTGTCTACCTCGCTCACTTTAAATTCCTCGCGGGAACGGTCGTTCTTTATCACCCAAAATTTATTCTGGCAGAGAGCTGTTGTTCCAACGAACAGGAGCCCCAGCCACAGGCCGGCTTTTTTCTTCATATCGGCATCCTTTTTATAATGTGTTTTCGCACACAAAATAACAAAAAAGTTACCAGCCGCCCAAGTATGCCCCTCTCAAAATACGAAATTTCCGCTTATGCCCGACAAAAAGAAAGACCGGGGAAAAGAACATCACTTTCAGAGACACGGCCGGCAGCGTTTCAAAAAATATCGCTATCTTTGTGCAAACTTCCATACGATGAAAAGCCGTTGTTCCTACTTATTGGTATTCGCAGTGATGCTGGTTGCCTTGGTTCTGCTGCCCAAAGAAGGCGGTTATATCTGGCAACCTGAGGTGATCAACCCGCTGGTCGCCCTGCTGTTCACACTGCTGGTCTATCTGACGGCCCGCATCGCCGGCACCAACCACACAGCCGTAGGCATTGTCGGCACCGCCGTCTTTATCCTGCTGTTCTGCCCAGGAGCGCCCGATTTCTTTTATCGCGACGAACAGGCCCTGATGGAACTCTGCTCCACCTGCATCGTTCCTTTTTTCATCTCGCAATACACCCGCATCTCCACCAAAAACTTCCGATACGGATATTTTATCATGCTTTTGATGGGCATTTTTTGCAGTTACACCCACGACGGTATCACCATTCCGCTGTGTGCCAGTTTCATGCTGATGTCTTACCTGCAACGCGACTGCTTCTTTCGCCTGGCATGCTGGCCGATGGTGACAGGCTTTGCCTTGGGCACCACACTGGCCCTGCTGCATTCGGGCTATTTCTCAACCGTGCAACTGAGCGACCTGGCCGCCCTTTCTTCGCAAACCGCCACTGCCTTTCTCATTCTGTGGGAGACGAAAGTCTTTCTCGTAGCCATGTTGCTTACGATTTATTTTTCCATCTCCCGACGCCGTCGGCGCGAACTGCTCCGCATCTTCCAGCACCATAAACTCATCTCCTATTGTGTGCTGTTCTCCTTCTGTACCTTGCCGTTCGCCCCGCTGGGACTGGACAATGCCATCTCGGGCGTATGTTTCTTCTGCATGTTCTGGGTGCTGTTTCTGTTTCAGAGCCTGATGGCCCGGCGTACCGGAGCTTCCGGCAGAACCGCCGAACCGCTCAACGCTTCAACGCACGGATAAGCGGACGGTAAACATCGGGCGTACGACGAGACTCCCGTATCTTTTGAAGTGTCTTGTTGAACGTGTCCTTATCCAACACAGACCGACGCAGGGCGGCCAATGTTTTCTCGGGATATTTCACAAAACAGACCGACAGCGCCCACGCCACTCCCATACGGGCATAATAAGCTTCCGGGCACATCCCGCAAAGCCGTTCCAGCACACGGTCGATATACTCGTCCGTCACAAAATGCGCCAACAGCATTACCACTCCGAAACGCAATTCATATTCCGCCCGTGCGTCCAGATAGGGCTGCAAAAAGGCCCAAGCTCGCTCGCGATCCTTACGTACGAACTTGAATCCGCAAGCCGGCGAATCGCAAAGCGACCAATTGGTTATTTTAGCCGCATAGACAGCCATACGCCGCAAAGCTTCTTCCAACGGCATACGGGCCATGCCTATTACAAATCCCTGTAGCATCACCTCTTCCATGCTGTCGTCCGAGGCTGTGTCCCACCAAGAGCGCCAGTCGCCATGCACGATTTCCTTGGCCAGACCGCGCAATACCGGAAGCCGCACACCCAACAGATTGCGGGCACCCGGCACCAGAGCCGCCGAGAATTCGGCATAACGGACATCACGATGTTCCGCCAAAAAGCGCTTGATTTCTTCGTTTGTCATCGGTTGCATCCGTAAACGGTTTATCCTACGCGAAAATACGACAAAAGAGTCTATTGCGCAAGCCGTCGGCCTTTTTCTGTCGCAACGGACAGAGAAAGGTGACAGTCGCCCGTTCATTTTGTGTAAAAATAGCGACAAAAAGCGCCCCGATTTTGAATACGATACGCAGCAGACAGCAGCTTCGTCGCCACCGACACACACCGTCGTGAAGGCTTTAAGACCTCCCTTTCGCACGGGGTGAGCATCCCGTTTTCCGCTGTCCGGCACAACGTTGCAAAGAGATGCTCGCCCCGTGCAGCTTTCCTGCGCACCACGAACGAGTGAAAACATACAAAAAATCCCGGTTTTCACGCAGGAGAACCGGGATAAAACGGCAGGAGTATGTATCGTAAAGCCTATAGCCTCGCTCCGCTCCGAGCCGCCCGGCACGGTGCAAAGTACGAAATATTTTTACTACAAGCGAATCTTCCTTTCATAAGAGACTTATCAGGAACGAAGCAAATATACAACTAAAATCCGAATCATGCAAATGCCCTTTACCTGTGCCGACGACCGGCACGCTCCTGCGGCCCGTCGTCCCATCCGTCTCCCGCACGGCGTCCCTCACGCGACCGTCCGCCACCGCGCGCACCGAAGATATTGAACCGGTAGGACAAGTGAAGCATACAATAACTGTGGATGCTGCTGTCGCTCGTATCCACCCGCTGTGTGGCGCTGATGCTACGATTCACATTGTCGCGCTGATTCAGGATGTCATACCAACGGAAAGCCACCGTCGCCTTTTTGCCCCGGAGAAAGCGCTGGGAGATTTGCAGGTTCCAGATGAACCGGTTCGTATTCATGGCGGCATCGGAATATCCCCGCCGACTGTTTTCCGACAGGTCGGTAGAGACATACAACCCCCATGTGGTGTTCATGTTGGCACTCGCTCCGTAACCGAAATGCCAGGTGTCCAGATCACCGGCCGACGAGGCGGTAGAACGGGAATGGTTGTAACGGAACGAACCGTACAACGAACATTCAAAGCGCTCCGAGCGGAACGTACCGCGCAACGACTCCGAAAAGTTCGTACTTCCCGTCCGGTTTTTCACTGTCTGCTGAGACGCCGGACGATAAACATACCCCACGGCGTTCGTATGGTTCAGTCCGGTGTTCGTATTGATACGGAAACGTTTGTCGGCAAAGGCCGTATTGAAATTAAAATGGCCCGAGGCATTCCAGTTTCCGTTGATATTTTCAGGCCGCGTCACCCGGCCGCCCGTTGTCTCATTGTATTCCGTACGGCTGCTCACGCTGTTTTGCGTCGTACGGAAATTCCCGTTCAGACTGACGCTTCGCTGCCGTTCGCGGTCGGAGCGGTTATAGCCGGCATTGATCTGATGCGTGAACGAAGGTTTCAGTTCGGCATTACCCAAACGGATATTCAACGGATTGGCATTGCTCAACGTATCGGGAATCAGATCGGTGATACCGGGCTGCCCCGTGCTTCCGTTATAGCGCACATCCATTTGCTCCTGCGCCGAAAAACGGTAACGGAAGTTAAAGGCCGGAGCCAGATTCACCACCGAGCGGTCGATGTCGTAATGGCGCCGCCCCTTCTCATATTGTGTGCGGGAATACTGCGGACGTACATTAGCCCCCACCGTCATGCGGTATTTCGTACGGTTGATCCGCAGTTGTACCCGCACATCCTGATTCATATAATGATTCTCCACGTAGTTACACTGCTCTTTGTCGGGTTCGGCAAACGAAAACCAGTCGGCATAATTATGCACGCCGGCCCCCAGCATCCCCACCAACGGATCAAAAAGCGAACGTACCGTACGGTCGCGGTCCTGAAAACGATACTGGATATTATAACTCAATTGCAGATATACCTTATAGCCCAACGGCTCGGAATACGACAACCGCGCCCCCAGGTTGTGACTGGTCTGAGGCGCATCGTTATACTGTATTTTGTGATACACGGAATCGCCGCCCGAGGCAGCCAGAATCTGGTAATAGTCAATCTGTGAATAAGACTCGCTCTGGTTTTCGTTCCGGTTGTAGTCCCCGTTCAGATTCAGTGTGACATTCCGTCCCGGCTTGCCCAGACGCCGGTTCAACTGAAGCGAAGCCCCCGCCGAAAAAGATTCCGAGCGGTTACGGTTGGCGTTATGGTTATGGTTGACACCGATCTCGTCCTTCAACTGATCCAACTGTGCCAGCGGATCGACAATGCCGGGGCGGGCGTAAGGATCGTCATTGAACGAGGCCGACTGGCTTTCCGAACGCCCCCTCCCGTTGCGCCAGGAAAAAGAAGGGCGAAACAGGATATTGGTCAGGGTGTCCGGGCGCCACTCCACCCGGTAATCCCCGTTCACGCTGCCGGAGCGGTTGCGGTTCCACGAAGCACGGTTGGAATAGGCTGCACGGGTGTTCTCAAAAGACTGCGAATTGGAGGAGGTCTCGTTCCGGCTTTGCGAGAAATTAACATGCACGCTACCGCCCGTCTCCAGTTTTTTATTCTCAAGGGAGAAATTAAAACCTCCCGACTGATGGTTCGTCTTGCCGTTGCCACCGGTATTGCCGGTATTGCCCAACAGCGAATATTTATCCTGTCCCACAAAGCGGTTCACCATGGCCCGCCCGCTGTAGCGCTCATGCGTGCCGGCGCCGGCATCCACATTACCGAACCATCCTTTCTTCTTCTCTTTTTTTATCGTCAGGTCGAGCACGGTTTTCTCTTCACCGTCATCAATACCCGTGATACGGGCCAGATCGCTTTTCTTGTCGTAGGCCTTGATTTTATCCACCACATCGGCAGGCAGGTTCTTCAGCACCACATCTTTGTTGTTCCCGAAAAACTCCTTGCCGTCCACCAGGATCTGCGACACAGGTTTGCCGTTGACAGTGTAATTTCCACTCTCGTCCACGACCACACCGGGCAGTTTCTTGATAAGTTCCTCCACCAGCGAGCCTTCAGGGACCGTAAAAGCCGAAGCATTATACATGACAGTATCCTCCACCACTGTCATCTCGGCGGCCTGCGCCGTCACCACCGCCTCACCCAATACGGTAACCGCTTCTTTCAACAGCACATCGCCGACTTTATAATTACCTCCCTTTGCCGGCAATTTCAATGTGAACTGCTGTGGCTGGAAACCGATAAAGGAAATTTTCAAGGAGTAGACTCCCGTTACCACTTCGGGCAGTAAATATTGTCCGTTCTTCTGCGTCAGGGCACCGGTTACCATGCGTCCGACCGTGTCGAGCAGATGAACAGTAGCTCCTTGCAACGGATCCAGCGATTCCCGTTCATACACTATTCCACGTATGTTGATGCGGGCCGCCTCCTGCGCTCCGCCGGACAAAGTCATTATATAGAGAATTAGAAAAAGCAAGGCTTTCTTCATAGCACAAAATTAAGGTCTTCTTCCGATAAGACGTTTCTTGTGCCGGAAAGTTTAATCCTGCCTCTCCTTTTTTAGGGGGTATCTTCGGAAAGTTCCCCTTCGTAGCTCACACTTTGCCCGTTGCTGGGCGTCAAGCGCACCCAGCAACGTCCGTCAGGCTCCACCGTCACGCGAAAACGGTAAATCACATTCAAACGCGAGGTGGTGAAATCCACCCTGACGGCTTTTCTCTTCAGTTCCGTCTGTTTAAAGTCGCGCAAAGGAGCCTTGAACATCAGTCCGTCGTTGTCGAACACCGGTTGGTAAATACGACCGACATAGGGCAGATAGCAAAAAACCGTATCGTTCCGAACCGCCAACTCATAACCGTAGGAAAGTTCACGGGGTGAGTATTGCTGCGGCAACATGCGATGCACGGCGATACGGAACGAAGTGGGATCGAATGCGCCGGCCCATGCCGCAGGCAGGCTCAAGACCGCTAAAAGGAAATATAAAAGTACTTTCTTCTTCATATACACTCGGGCTTATAACAATCACACCGCTAAGATACAAACAGAAAAAGGCGCCGCAACCCTGCAGCGCCTTTTTCTTACGTATTTTAAGTATTCCTAACGAACATTCTTCGATATTATCCCCGTAGGACGGCAACAAGACCGGCCGTATCCACCAGCATCTGCTCGCCCGTAGTCATATTTTTCAATGTCACCTTGCCCTCGTTCATCTCATTCTCACCCACAATGGCCACGAAAGGAATCTGCTTGGCATTGGCATACGCCATCTGTTTCTTCATCTTCGCCGCATCGGGGAAAAGCTCACAACGGATGCCGGCGGCGCGCACCTGCGCCAACACGGGCAGGCAGAACGCGGCCTCGCGATCACCGAAATTCACAAAAAGCAACTGCGTGCCGGTAGTGATCTCCTGCGGATACAGTTCCAGTTGATTGAGCACGTCGAAGATGCGGTCGGCACCGAAAGAGATGCCCACTCCGCTCAGACCGGGCATACCGAATATGCCCGTCAGATTGTCGTAACGACCGCCACCCGTAATGCTTCCTATCGCCACATCCAATGCTTTGACCTCAAAGATGCAACCGGTATAGTAGTTCAATCCGCGCGCCAACGTCAGATCGAACTCCACTTCGTTCTTCAGTCCGAGCGAGCCCAGTGCCGTCAGCACAAACTCGCATTCCTCGATACCTTTGAGCCCTGTCTCACTCCCCGCCAGCATCTGTTTCATCGTGACCAGTTTATCGGCATTGGTCCCCGTCATTCCGATAACAGGCTGGAGTTTCTCGATGGCCTCGGCCGAAAGTCCGCAAGCGGCCAGTTCATCGTTCACCTTATCCGGCCCGATCTTGTCGAGTTTATCTATCGCCACCGTAATATCTACGATTTTATCAGCCGCTCCTATCATCTCGGCCATACCGGACAAAACCTTGCGATTGTTCAATTTGATGCACACACGGATACCGAATTTCGAAAACACCGTGTCAACGATCTGCATAAGCTCCACTTCGTTCAGCAGGGAGGTGCTTCCCACCACATCGGCATCGCACTGATAGAATTCGCGGTAACGTCCTTTCTGCGGCCTATCGGCCCGCCACACGGGCTGTATCTGATAACGGCGGAAGGGCAAGGTCAATTCATCACGGTGCTGCACCACATAGCGGGCAAAGGGTACGGTAAGATCGTAGCGCAAGCCCTTCTCGCACAGACGGGCCGCCAGCCGGTTGGTCTGCCCTTCGGCCAGATCCTCCGCGCCAACGCCGGCCATAAAATTACCGGAGTTAAGCACTTTGAAAAGCAGTTTGTCCCCTTCTTCACCGTACTTGCCCATCAAAGTAGACAGGTTTTCCATCGCCGGCGTCTCTATCTGCTGAAAACCATACAAAGCATACACGCTGCGTATCGTATCGAATATATAATTACGTTTCGCCATCTCCATCGGCGAAAAGTCACGCGTTCCTTTCGGAATACCCGGTTTTGTTGCCATCTTTTTTCAAATGTTTAAGATCATTCCGGGTGCAAAGGTACAACTTTTTTCCGAACCGCCCCCGTTTGCGTTCCGCAACATTGACCGAAGATTTACATTATTTATTGACCAAATACCCGAACAAAGCACACCGGATGTAGACCGGGTACAGATTTTTATGCGTACCTTTGCAAAGAACAAAAAAAGCAGTCGACATGAGTCTCTTTTGGAAATCATCATCCCATAAACAAGATAAAGCGGAAGAAAACGATACGCAGACAGCACCCTCTCTGCCCTTATCCGAAGCGGAAAAACTAACGGCCGAAGAAATAGCCCGCCGATGGTTTGAACAAAAAACCGGAGGCCCCATGCCCGAAGAGATAAAGGCATGGTTCAAAAGCATGGCCCGACTGGAAGCCCAGAAAGCCATGGCCCTCGAAACCCTGATGGACCAGCAGCAACTGCTGAAGATGGGCGAGGCGGAACGCTTGTGCGAGACCAAGCTTGCCAATGCGGAGGATTCGTTGAGAAATATCGACAAACAGCTGGACTGGCTGCGACGGTTCACCCGACTCACCGGCAGCCTGGAGCAGAGCAAGAAACACTTGTACGAAGTGAACAAGCAATATGCGGCGCTCATGAACCAGGCCCGCGAACTGGAACGCTTTGAAACATTCGAGGCGGTACAAGGACGCTTCCAGCGCATCCGAACACTGGAATCAGCGATTCAGGACAACAAACGGATGCAGACCGAAATGAACGGTATACTGGAAGCCACCGCACAGCAGATGAGCGAGGCCGAAAAAAAATGGGAACAGCAACAGGCCCAAAGAGCCGAAGCGGAAAAACGCATGTATCTGATGCAGGACGCCTTTGCCGAAGGGCATCGTATAAAAGGCGCACAAAACATGCTGGGGCTGGAGATGAAAGCACAGGAAAACCGGCTTCAACAACTGAAATCGGAATATATAGCCCTGGAGAAGGAAACCCAGGAACTGGAACAGGAAGTACGGCGACTGACAGAATCGTTCGACCAGAAACGCATCCGGCGCCAAGCGCTCGAGATACACCAGCGCATGCTGGAAAAAGGAGAAGTCATCCAGCTCCGACTGGACGCTTTGCAGGAATCCAAAAACAAACGGGAACAGATACAACGGTTGCTGGCACGCACCATCCGGCGCCAGAACGAAGAGAACGAAACACTGAACCGGCTCTTCACGCAGCACCAGGATCTGGACGCCCAAATCAGGACGCTGCAAAACGAATTGCACGTGCACCGCCAAAGCAACTTCGGTCAAGACAGCTATTCATTGCAAAAGAGAGCACTGGAGCTGAAAATACGCAAGCAACAATTTATGAGTGCCCTGTCGCTATGGATAAAGATTTCCGAGGGCTACGCCTACATAGAGGAGAAAAGCCAACAGATCAACCGCATGCGACTGCACACCGAGCACCAGGCGAACAACATCGAACAGCTGGAAAGCAACATCAAGAAGTTAAGAGCCGTGTGTGAAGAAAAGAAGTATGCTTACACACTCAGCAAAAGCCAGGACGTGATCCGGTTACGGAGCGACTTGCGGGAAGGCACGGCTTGCAGCGTATGCGGCGCCACCCATCATCCTTACCATTCCGACACCATGCTGGAACAGAGCAAGCTTATCTCCGACATAAAGACAGACTACGAACTGCTGGCGGCGGAACTGAAAAGTAAAGAAGCCCTGCTTGCCCAAATGAAGCTGGAGCACGCCGAGGAATCCGGTTGCCTGCACACCGAACGGGAAGCCTTGAATAAGACGCGTGGCACACACGAACAAAACGTCAAGGAATGGGAGCAATACAGCACGCTGGACCGCTCGTTTAAAGACTGCTCCCCCTCCACCAACATGGAAGCCCGCGCAGTCATGTTGAAACAATTTATAGAAAAAATCAGCCAAGACGCCGAAACGGCGCAAAAAGAGCTTGATACATTCAATTTTCACCAGAGCAGCATCAATCATATCAATGAACAGATATCCCAGAAAGAGATGTCCAAGAACGAGATTGTGGTGCGCCTTAACGAGGTCAACACAGGATGCCAGGTCATGGCCGGACAGGTCGAGCAACAACAGCAACGCATCAGCAAGGCCAACGAAACCCACAGCCGTCTGTATGAAGAACTGGACAAGCTCATCACCTTCACCGACTGGTACGGTGACTGGGAATCCAATCCCGAAAACCTGAAAATACGCATCCAGCAGCAAATGGAACTATGGAACCAACTGAACGAAGACATGCGCAAGGAGCAAATGACGATACTTGAAAAAAGCATGTCACTGCAAGCCGGCAAAGAATCCATCCGCACGCTGGAACAACGAATCGCCACACTGGAAAAAGACGCTGCCGACATGAGCCATCTGTACAAGGAGAAATCCAATACGTATCAGAAAATCATCGGCACAAGAGAAGTGCAGGACCTCGTTTACGAAATGTACCAGACCCTGTTGAAAAGCCGCGAACAGGAGCAGGAACAAGAGAAGCACTACCGACACCTGCAAAAGGAAATACAGGAACGAAAAGGCGCCCTGCAGGCAGCACACCGGACAGGCATGCAGATGGAAGAGCATCTGGCGGAGGAACGCTCCGAACTGGACCTCTGGATACGCAGGTTCAACGCCAGCCATCCTCCCGTTCAATACGCCGAACTGGAACGCGTGTTTTCAGCCGAAAACGAATGGGGCAGTTTACGGGAAGAAATACGCCGCCTCAAAATCGAGTTGTCGCTGGCCCAAACCCAGGTCAATGAGCTGCAATCGGCCCTCATAGCCCATCAGGCGGAAAACATACGCCCGTCAGCCGGAGACGCCACAGATCTTTACGCCAATCTGATCGCCCAAAAAGAAGAACTGGAGAAATTACGCAAAAACATACTCAAACAGATTGCCGTCTACGATGCCCGCCGACAAGCACATGAACGGGCAACGGAGCAAATGCACCTGTACCGGCAAGCCTTAAACAACAAACTGCACGCATGACAGCAACCTACCGTCTACTGCCCGCCTTCATCCTGCTCAGCTGTATGCTGTCTGTGGTTCCCGCGCCGGCCCGCAAACGGCAAAGCGTCCAACCGTTCACACTGGTGATCGACGCCGGACACGGCGGCAGAGACCTGGGGGCCTCGGGACGAAAATCGCATGAAAAAGACCTTACGCTGAAAATTGCCAAACGCACCAGCCGTCTCATCCGGCGAAACTGCAAAAACGTCACCGTCATCATGACCCGCACCGAAGATGAGTTTGTCAGTCTGGAAGACCGTGCAGGAATGGCCAATTTCTTCAACGCCGACCTATTCCTTTCCATCCATGCCAATTCGGCTCCCACCCGCGTGCGGGGGACCGAGACTTTCATTCACCGCCGCTCACAAGACGGACGAAGCGAATACCTGGCACGGCTCATCCAGCAGGCCTACGAACAGCAAGGGCAACGGAACAACCGGGGAGTGAAACGAGCGAATTTTGCCGTTCTCCGCAACACCAAAATGCCGGGAGTACTCACCGAAGTGGGCTTCATCAGTGACGCCAAAGAAGAAAAATTCATGAAATCGCGACGGGGACGCAACAAATTGGCACGTTGCCTGTTCGAAGCTTTCCAACAATACCGGACGACACAGCCTTGAACCGCCCCTCTCCGAAAGGCACTCCCGTCTCTTTTCGCCTTACATTACAAAAAAACGGTCGCATCTGTGTGATGCAACCGTTTTTTCTTTCTCATGAGCGATAAACGAGACTCGAACTCGCGACCCTCGGCTTGGGAAGCCGATGCTCTACCAACTGAGCTATTATCGCATTCACGGGTGCAAATATACGATTTCTTTTTTAAAGAACCTATTTTTCCGGGTAAAATTATTTCCTTAACAGCAGAAAAGCACTCCTCCCACCGGTGTCAGTCTTCGACACCGGGCAACACTTTAACCTTGGCGGCCAAGGCTTTACACTTGGTACGCAAAGCATTCAGATCGGCATCCGACCGATCCCAGCACACCACCACGCCCATGCGCCTCCCCACATGCGCCACCGGCTTACCGAAGATACGAAGATACGTATTCGTGGCGGCGCAGACATCCGCCTCCCCACTGTAAGCGGGACGTCCTTCGGTATCTATATCCGAAAGAACAACGGCACTGGCCCCTATACGTTCCTGGGTAATCTCCGGTATGGGCAATCCCAGCACGGCTCTGCAATGCAACTCAAATTCGGAAAGATTCTGCGTGCCCGCCAACGTCACCATACCGGTATCGTGCGGACGCGGACTCAGTTCGGAAAAGATCACTCCCTCCGTCCGGCTCAAAAAGAATTCCACCCCCCATATTCCGGCGCCGCTCAAAGCCCGGGTGATCTTTTCGGCCATCTCCTGCGCGTCTTTCAACATGTCGGGCGATACGGCTGCCGGCTGAAAACTTTCTCTGTAGTCGCCACCCTTCTGCACATGCCCGATCGGCTGGCAAAACAGGGTAGGTCCGTTCTGCTGGGTTACGGTGAGCAAAGTGATCTCACTGTCGAAAGGAATGAACTGTTCCACAATCACTTCTTTCACATCCCCACGGGCTCCGCCGCAAGCATACGCCCAGGCCTTCTCCAGTTCGTCCGGCCCGTCCACCTTGCTCTGCCCGTGACCGGAAGAGCTCATCAAGGGTTTTATGATGCAGGGGAAGCCTATCTCGTGGGCCGCCTGCTCCAGTTCGTCAAACGTATTCGCATATTTATAGTTCGCCGTTTTCAGTCCCAGCTCCGTATGTGCCAGCTCACGGATCGCCTTACGGTTCATCGTGAAATTCACGGCCCGGGCACTGGGAACCACCTGTATGCCCATCGCCTCGCATTCATACAGACGCTCCGTACGGATGGCTTCTATTTCAGGAACAATGATGTCCGGGCGGTGCTTGCGGACCACGGCCATCAGCGCATCGCCGTCCAGCATATTGAACACTTCACATTCGTCGGCCACCTGCATAGCCGGCGCACCGGCGTACGCATCGCAAGCCACCACATGCTGCCCCTTGCGCTGGCAGGCTATCACAAACTCCTTGCCCAGTTCACCGGAACCTAACAATAATATCTTTTTCGTCATATCCAGGATGTTAAAAGAACACAGCCACAAAGATACGAAAGATTTTGCAAAAAAGACAGCATCGGAATGAATAAGACTGCGTATTTAAGCGACCGGAACAAAATGGCGGTGTCAACCTCCCTTTTTGCATGCTCCTGCAACGCAGATAGACATCGCACCGCAGTCTGCACAAACCAAGCCTTCATTTCCACACACGACGGTTTGATGTATACAAAACACGTCATCATCTGAACTTTCCTTTGGCAGTGCCTCGTTTTTTCCCGTCGGGCTACTTCGTTATCTACGGCGGAATGCAGTCCTTTGCCTGCCGGCGACACGAAAAAGGCTTCCGCAGAAAATCCCCTGCGGAAGCCTTGTACGTTTATCGGATGCGCATATTACTGATGCTGCTCGCGGAGCAAATCGTTCACCGTCTTCACGGGATTGAACGTTTCCAACGGCACCTCTACAAAAACGGTGTTCCAATCGCTCATGGCCCCGTTCCACAAGCCCGGCAACTCCAAGGCTTTCAAGTCTTTCCCGTTCTTGCTCTTGTAGGAAATAAAGCCCGTGTTCCTGTCTACAAACTTCGGCAGATCGAATTTCCGCCCTTTGTAATCCTTCACCGCACAGACGAGGTCCACCGGATTGAAGTGCGTACCCTCCGTGAACATTTTCATATAGTCGGGGTTGTTCTTGTCTATCTGACTGCTTTCAAGAATCTGCAACGAAATCGTACCGTCGGCATTATAAGCCAGGAACGGTCCGCCGCCCGGCTCACCCACATTCTTCACCACACCGCATACGCGCATCGGACGGTTCAACTTGCGACGCAGGTAAATCACCAGATCGGCGTCCTCCATCGTCTTGATCTCGTCGTTGCGGCACCACAACTGTTGTTGCACGAAACGGATAATTTCTTCTATATCGGCATGCCCGTAAACACCGCTGTCCAGCAATTCCAAGTAACGGAAAGCCTGCTCCTGCAGTGTGACCAGAATGCCGGCCAGCACCTGTTTCGACGCCACCGTCGGCTCTTTCAGACGATCGGGCACTACATTGTCTATGTTTTTGATAAAAACAATATCGGCATCCAGGTCGTTCAGATTTTCAATCAACGCACCGTGTCCGCCGGGACGGAACAGAAGTTTTCCGCCGGTACGGAACGCCTCGTTGTCCATGGTTGCCGCCACCGTGTCGGTGCTGGGCTTTTGTTCGGAGAACGTCACATGGTAGGAAGTGGCGTACTTTTCCGCATACGCCGGCAAAACCTTGTCTACCAAAGCACCGAAGAGCGCCTTGTGCTCCGAACTTACCGTAAAGTGGACCTCTGCCTTCCCCTGGCTGGCCGCATAGCGGGCGGCCTCTACCAAGTGTTCTTCCACCGGTGTGCGTGCCCCTTCGGGATAGCGGTGAAACGCAAGCAGCCCCTTCGGCAACTGTCCGTAATTAAGTCCTTTTTCCTGAAGCATGTTCGCCACCACCGCCTTGTATTGTCCTTCGGCCAGCAAAGTTTCAACGGTACGTCCTTCATTTTTCAGGCAGGCTTCGTTGAGTGCCTCAAAAAAAGCGAAATGCTTAATTTGATCAAAGAACAAATTCTCGAACTCCGTCTGCGGTGTGTCGTAAGGAGCGTCCGAAAACTCGAACATGTCCTTAAACATACGACTGGCTGCGCCGGAAGCCGGCACAAACTTGGTCACCGTTTTTCCGGTTTCCTTATACCGTTCCCAAGCCTGCACAAAAACCTCGCTATCTTCCTCCGAGGGCAGCAAAATTCCGTTTTGCAGCGAAGCCGCCGCTTTCAACTTCAGAAACGGGAATCCCGTTCTGAAATTCTGAAGTTGCACTTCGATCTGCTCTTCCGAAATGCCCTTTTCTTTCAATAGTTCTCTATCTTCCGCGCTAAACATAATGAATACTTTTTTTATTAAAGTTAAGCTATCAATGTCCAAATATAGTAAAAAAAAGAGCATGTGGTCCCGATTATCCAGAAAAAAGAGTAACTTTGAGCTAAATTTATTTTCAGACAATGAATGAATTTGTATTCTTTACGGCCGAAGAAAAATGCCAGTTGCAAACCTTGTATCGCGAGCTGCTCAAACTGTCGGGCAGCGCATTGAAAAACGATGATTGCTCCAAACTGAAACACTACCTTAAGAAAGCGGCCGAACGGCAATTGCTGCAACGCAATATATTCGCCATGAATCCGGTGCTGCAAGACATGCAGACCGCACTGATCGTCGCATCGGAAATCGGTCTGACGCGCGGTTCCATCCTCGGTGTCATGCTGCACACCTGCGTCATGAGCGGCTACTGCTCGGCTCAGCAGATACAGGATGATTTCGGAGAAGACGTAGCCGGCATCATACGGGGACTGAACCGCATTCACGAACTTTATGACAAGACACCCGTCATAGCCAGCGAAAACTTCCGCAGCCTGCTGCTGTCGTTTGCCGAAGATATGCGCGTCATCCTGATCATGATTGCCAACCGGGTAAACATTCTGAGGCAGATCAAAAACACAGACAATGAGGAAGCCCGTCAGAAAGTGTCGGCAGAAGCCGCCTATCTGTATGCACCTCTGGCTCATAAACTGGGGCTGTACAAATTGAAAAGCGAACTGGAAGATCTGTCGCTCAAATACATGGAGCACGACGCTTACTATCTGATTAAAGAAAAGCTAAATGCCACCAAACAATCACGCGACGCGTACATCGCCCGCTTTATTGCCCCCATTCAGAAAAAACTGGAAACGGCAGGACTGAAATTCCACATGAAAGGCCGCACAAAAAGCATTCACTCCATCTGGCAAAAGATGAAGAAGCAGCATTGCGGAGTAGACGGTATATACGATTTGTTTGCCATCCGCATCATCCTGGATTCGCCGCTGGAACGCGAGAAAATGGAATGCTGGCAGGCATACTCCATCATCACGGATATGTATCAACCCAATCCGAACCGGTTGCGCGACTGGTTGTCCATTCCCAAAAGCAACGGATATGAAAGCCTGCATATCACGGTGCTGGGACCGGAAAACAAATGGGTAGAAGTACAGATACGGACCGAGCGCATGGACGAGATCGCCGAACGGGGACTGGCCGCCCATTGGCGCTACAAAGGAATAAAAGGCGGACAAACCGGTGTGGACGAATGGCTGAGCAGCATACGAAACGCATTGGAGAACAACGATGACATGCAGCTGATGGACCAGTTCAAAATGGACCTCTACGAAGACGAAGTGTTCGTATTCACTCCCAAAGGCGATCTGTTCAAACTTCCCAAAGGGGCCACGATACTGGATTTCGCCTATGCCATTCACACGAATGTGGGTAACCGCTGCATCGGGGCCCGTATCAACAACAGAAACGTACCGGTACGCCAGCAACTGACCAGCGGCGACCAGGTGGAGATACTCACCGCCAATAACCAGACTCCCAAACAAGACTGGCTCAAATTCGTCACCACCGGACGTGCCAAAAGCAAAATACGGCAGGCTCTGAAAGAAGCACAGGCCAAACAGGGGGCCTTTGCCAAGGAACTGTTGGAACGTAAGTTCAAGAACCGTAAGATCGAGTACGACGAGCCCACACTGATGCACGTAATCAAGAAATTGGGATTCAAGTATGTAACGGACTTTTACAAAAGCCTGGCCGACGAAAGCATCGATATAAACGAGGTAATAGAAACCTATCAGAATCTGCAAAAGTACGAGGCCGGACAGAACGAACATGCTCCCGCTATCAGCGCAGAGGCTTACAAACAGCAGTCGGAAGCCGAACGAAAGACAACACCTCACGACGATGTGCTGGTCATCGACAGGAACCTGAAAGGACTGGACTTCTCATTGGCCAAATGTTGCCAGCCCATCTACGGCGACGAGGTGTTCGGTTTCGTAACCATTAACGGCGGAATCAAAATTCACCGGTGCGACTGCCCCAATGCGCAAGAAATGCGGAAACGCTTCGGCTACCGCATCGTAAAAGCACGCTGGGCCGGGAAACGGGGTAGCCAATATCCTATTACACTGCGTGTAGTGGGTAACGATGATCTGGGCATCGTGAACAATATCACCTCCATCATCAGCAAAGAAGAGAAAATCTCCTTACGAAGCATCGGCATCGACTCGCACGACGGCCTGTTCTCCGGTAATCTCACCGTCTTACTGGACGACACAGCCAAACTGGAAACCCTCATAAAGAAACTGAAAACCGTAAAAGGAGTGAAACATGTAAGCCGTAACTGATAAGCGGCTTCTCCATGCGACAGTTTCTCAAACGGAGAAAGTGCCTGTCTCCAGTCTCTCCTTATATATAATAGCAAGCGGCCCGTTTCATAGTTATGAAACGGGCCGCCTGGCGTATGTTTTTCAACCTTCCACTTCACTGAGTTCCAGCCAACGCATGGTTTTCTCGTCCAACTCCTCACCCAACACCGGCAGACGTTTGGACTGTCTTGTCAGCTCCTCCACAGAAAGCGTACCGCTGCACAATGCCTCCTCTATTTG
Source organism: uncultured Paraprevotella sp. (assembly GCA_910584955.1). Classification (GTDB taxonomy): domain Bacteria; phylum Bacteroidota; class Bacteroidia; order Bacteroidales; family Bacteroidaceae; genus Paraprevotella. Next base: position 31,739 of record CAJUDC010000010.1, read on the forward strand.
TTTCTTTTCCTCTTCCAAGGCCGCGATTTCCGTTTCCAGTTGCTCCATCTCCTTACGTTCCTTGAAGGTAAGCCGACGGCGTTCACACGTATTGCGATGCACAGACGCAGCAACCTGTCCCTGTGCCTTCTTCGCCTTCGTTTTGGCCTGTCCTTCCTGTTCACGCTCCCTTTTCAGCCTCTCATCTTCCCATTCCCTGTATTGTGTATAGTTCCCGGGGAAGTCCTGTATATTTCCTTGTCCGCGAAACACCAGCATATGATCCACTACCTTATCCATAAAGTAGCGGTCGTGACTGACGACTATCACACACCCCTTGAAGTTTTTAAGGTATTCTTCCAGAATCTGCAACGTTACAATATCCAAATCGTTCGTCGGCTCATCCAGAATCAGGAAGTTGGGATTCTGCATCAACACCGTACAAAGATAAAGCCGGCGGCGCTCACCACCGCTTAATTTATACACATAATTCTGCTGTGCCTTGGGCGAAAACATGAAATGCTGCAAGAACTGCATGGCCGACAAATGCCGGCCACCGCCCAAATCGATATAATCGGCAATATTGCGCACCACGTCAATGACCTTCATCTGCTCGTCAAACTGAAGTCCTTCTTGCGAATAGTAGCCGAAACGCACCGTCTCCCCTATCACTACCTTTCCGCTATCCGGCTTCACCAGCCCCAACAGGATCTTGATAAAAGTGGACTTACCCGTTCCGTTATGGCCTACAATGCCCATTTTCTCATACCGGGAAAAGGTATAGAAGAAATCACGCAGAATCACCTTGTCGGGCCCGTAACTTTTACTGATATAATCCGCCTCGAAAATCTTATTCCCGATATAAGCGGATTTCACTTCCAGCGTCACTTGCTGTTCCTGTATACGTCGCTTGGCTATTTTCTCCAGTTCATAAAACGATTCTTCCCGATAACGGGCTTTATGTCCTCTGGCACAAGGCATCCGTCGCATCCAGTCCAATTCGGTCCGATAAAGGTTATTGGCCCGCGCCACCTCGGCATTCGCCACTTGAATGCGCTCCTGCCTCTTTTCCAGATAGTAGCCGTAATTGCCACGATAGGTATAAATCGTCTCATCATCCAACTCCAGAATAACGGAACAGACACGATCCAGAAAATAACGGTCGTGAGTCACCATCAGCAAACTCAGGTTACCCCGGCGCAAATAGTCCTCCAACCACTCAATCATATCCAGGTCCAAATGGTTGGTAGGCTCGTCCAATATCAACAAATCCGGTTCGGTAATCAGTACATTGGCCAGTGCCACGCGCTTCAGCTGCCCTCCTGAAAGGCTTCCGATGCGTTGCTGAAAATCATCAATCTTCAGTTTCGAAAGGATCTGCTTGGCTCGTCCTTCGTAATCCCAGGCTTTCTCATGCTCCATCCGGTCCAACAGGTCCTGTAGACCGGGATTTCCGGGAGTTTGCATACAATGTTCATACTCACGTATCAAGTTTGTAGTCGAGTTACCATGCCAGAAACAGGCCTCCATAACGGTCAGATCCGGCGGATAAACCGGTGTCTGCTCCAAATACCCTACCCGAAGTCCGTTCCGAAACACGATATTTCCTTCATCATACTGTTCCTTCCCGGAAAGGATATGCAACAAAGTGGACTTTCCCGTACCGTTTTTTGCTATCAAACCCACCCGCTGCCCTTCCGCGATACCGAAAGAAACGGACTGAAACAAAACCCGGTCTCCTACGCGCTTCGTCAGATTCTCTACTTGTAAATAAGGATTTACTGCTGCCATTCCACGATTATATTTACACGCGAAAGTAGCATTTTTTTCATGACATGCCAAAAATAGCGC
>CAJUDC010000011.1 GCA_910584955.1 uncultured Paraprevotella sp.
CGCACTTTTACCGTCATGCGGCAGGGCACTTATCGGGTGATTGCGCCGGATCTCTATGTGGAAAATCTGAAGGAGGAGTTCGGAGAAGCCGTCTTGTGGGATGTGGAGATACCGATAACCTATACGGTGGCGGACGATCGTTTGCATGTGTCGTTCCGCTTGGGCGGACAAATCTATTCCGAGGTGTGGGAACGCCTTCATGAACCGATGTATTGAAAAATTTTTGGCCAAAAATAAAAATAGTATTCATTTAAAACAGAACATTATGCAAACCATTAGAAAACAAATAATGAGCGGCATCCTGCTGTGCTGTCTTTGGCTGCTTCCGACCCTGGCGGGAGCCAGACATATTGAAGGCGTATGGAAGATGGAAAGCGGCAACCGTATGAACTACAAAGTGTTGAAGAGCAACGGTACATATATCAATCTGCGGTCCGAGGACGGCGGTCGGACGTTTCATGTCACCCGCATGGGCAATTACGAAATTGCCGCTCCCGGGGTGTATATCGAGCATTTGAGGTATGAAAACGGTTCCCGGTGCGACTTCCCGTTCACCATTTCCTACCGGAAAGAAAAGAAAAAACTGATGCTGACTTTCGACCTTCACGGAACCGTCTGCAAGGAGACGTGGAAAAAAGTCCGTTCTTCCGTCTGGCGTAAGTCCGGGCGTATGGACTTCTAAAAACAACCGGTTTCCCTGCGGTCACGGGCACCGCAGGGAAACCGTTAAAGTTTTCGGCTGCTCGATAATCGCTTCCGTAATATTTCCGGCAGTTCGGAAATAGTCGTATCTTTGTCTCCCTTTGAGCAAAATACCCTGTTTATGACGACAACGGAGAACATATTGGCGCTGGCGGAGAGAAACAGCCGCCGGGCACGGGACATTATCCGCGACACCCGTCTGGAATCCATCTGGCAGTCGGTGGGAGCCGAAGTCCATCTGGTGGGTTCCTTGTCGATGGGGCTTCTGATGAAGCACCGCGACATTGATTTTCATGTCTATTCTTCCCCTTTGACGCTGACCGACAGTTTTGCGGCCATGGCACGCCTGGCCGAACATCCTTCTATTGTGAAACTGGAATGCGCGAACCGGCTCCATACCGACGAAGCCTGTGTGGAATGGCATGCCTGGTATCGGGATGCCGACGGCGAGTTGTGGCAGATCGACATGATCCATCTGGTGCGCGGTTCGCGTTATGACGGGTATTTTGAGAAAATGGCTTCGCGCATAACGGCTGTACTGACCGACGAACTGCGTGCGGTGATCCTCCGGTTGAAATACGAGACTCCCGCCACGGAGAAAATCATGGGCGTGGAATACTATCAGGCCGTCCTACGCGACGGCGTGCGTACGTATGCGGAACTGACAGAGTGGCGTATGGCCCATCCCGTTGCCGGTATCATCGAGTGGATGCCGTGATGTCCGGCGATGCGGTCGGGGATATGTTCGAACAAACGAAAGCTTGGGGATATGGACGAGAAAGTATTGGAAAAACTGAAGATTCTGGCCGAATCGGCTAAGTACGACGTGTCCTGCTCTTCCAGCGGAACGGTGCGTTCCAACCGGCAGGGCACGCTGGGCAACACCGTGGGCGGCTGGGGAATATGCCACAGCTTTGCCGAGGACGGGCGTTGCATCTCTCTGCTGAAAGTCATGCTGACGAACTATTGCATTTACGACTGCGCCTACTGTATCAACCGGCGTACCAACGACCTGCGGCGCGCCACGTTCAGTGTGTCGGAGCTGGTGGAACTGACCATTGCTTTCTACCGTCGCAACTATATCGAAGGGCTTTTCCTGAGTTCGGGGGTGGTGCGCAATCCCGACTATACGATGGAGCGGTTGGTGTGGGTGGCCAAGGACCTGCGCGAGGTGCACCGCTTTAACGGATACATCCATCTGAAAAGCATTCCCGGCGCCAGCGGCGAGCTGGTGCGCCAGGCCGGGCTGTATGCCGACCGTCTGAGTGTGAACATAGAGATACCCACCGAATGTCATCTGAAGATGCTGGCCCCGGAGAAAGACCATAAAAGCGTGTTCGGTCCGATGCGGTCTATCCAGCAAGGGGTGCTGGAGAATAAGGAAGAGAGGAAACTTTTCCGTCACGCTCCCCGTTTCGTTCCCGCCGGACAGAGCACGCAGATGATCATCGGCGCCACCCCGGAGACCGACAGAGACGTGCTTTCCCTGTCGTCGATGCTGTATCAGCGCCCCACGATGCGGCATGTGTACTATTCCGGTTACGTATCGGTGAATACTTATGACAGCCGTTTGCCCGTGCTGAAACAACCGCCGCTGGTGCGTGAGAACCGGTTGTATCAGGCCGACTGGCTGATGCGTTTCTACCAGTTCAGGGCCGACGAGATTGTAGACGAAAAAAATCCGTTTCTGGATCTGGAGATCGACCCCAAGCTGGCCTGGGCGTTGCGCCATCCCGAACAATTTCCCGTGGATGTGAACAAGGCCGACTACGAGCGTATTCTCCGCATTCCCGGGGTGGGCGTCAAATCGGCCCGGCTGATAGTGGCCTCGCGGCGTTTTTCCCGGCTGGGCTATTACGAGCTCAAGAAGATGGGCGTGGTGATGAAGCGGGCCCGTTATTTCATCACCTGTAGCGAACTGCCCATGCAGACCGTCAATGAGATTACGCCCCGGCGCCTGCGCGATATGTTTCTTCCGCCGGCTGCGAAGAAGAGCGACGGACAACTGACGCTGCCTTTCCCGACCGATGAAAACACCTGATGCTTTATGGTTCTGTTTGTCTACGATTATAGTTTTGAAGGATTGCTGACGGTCGTTTTCGAAGCTTACGCCCGCAAGCGGTTTCCCGACGCGCTGTTGCGGGAGGGATGTCCCCTGCCGCTGTTTTACGACGAGGCGATCACCGTGCTTACGGATGAAGGAAGGGCCGGACGCGTGTGGAATGCGCTGAAGAAAAAGCTCTCGCCGATGGCACTGGGCTGCCTGTCGCAGTGCTGGCTGTCCGAACGGGAGGGCGTGGACCTGCTGCTTTTCCGCTACATGCGCAAGACGATCGACGCCCGTATGTCCATCGAAACGAATTTTGCCGATCCCGATGTGCTGGCACTGTCCCGCATCTGGAAGAAAGTCAACGCCGAGCGTATCCGTCTGTTGCAGTTTGTGCGTTTCCAGCGGGCCTCCGACGGAACGTATTTCGGTGCGCTGGAACCCGATTATAATGTGCTTCCGCTGGTGGTAGACCATTTTAAGGACCGTTTTGCCGATCAGCGGTGGCTGCTGTACGACATCCGGCGGCGCTACGGTTTTTACTACGATCTGCACCGGGTGGAGGAAGTGACGTTCGACACCGGCGACGAGCGCGAGCAGCATCTGATAACGGGACTGCTCCGCGACACGATGATAGCCGACGACGAGCGCTTCTTCCAGCAACTGTGGAAGGCCTATTTCCATTCGATCTGCATCCGGGAACGCCTGAATCCCCGCAAGCATAAGCAGGACATGCCGGTGCGCTATTGGAAATACCTGACGGAAAAGCAACCTTAAACCGTGTGGTGCGGAAGGATTGTCGGCGATGTGGACCGGAAAACTTGCCGTCAAGGCGTGATTTCTGTAAATCATGCCTTGTTTTGTACACATCGTGCTTTGTTGGGCAGACATCAAATCGCAGTGGCAGAAAGGCGTGTGCACTCCTGCCTTTTTTCGGCTGCAAAAGGGCATAAATAAAGGGGGAAGGGGCTTTCTTTGTAGCCAAACTTTTTTTACCTTTGCATGACGATATTTAACGAATCAATGATATGAAAAAGGTTTTCTCAACTTTATGTTGTCTGATGGCACTGGAGGCTGCGGCTACTATTCCGCCGGGCTATTACGACCGGGCCGACGGCAAGAAAAAAGCGGATTTGAAGTCTGCCTTATATACGATTATAGGCCATGCCGACGTGTTGAACTATGGCAGCGGGACCGGTGCCACGTGGAGCGGTTTTTATGAAACGGACCGTATGCCGAACAATCAGGTGCGCGACCGCTACAGCAACGGCATTTTTTATTTCAGCGGTCATGCCGGTTCCGTTCCTTCGGGCATGAACATCGAACATTCGTTTCCCAAAAGCTGGTGGGGCGGTAGCAAGACACAGGCTTACAAGGATATCCATCATCTGATGCCTTGCGAGACGAAGATCAACAGTTCGAAGAGCAATTATCCGATGGGTAAGGTGACGACGGTGAAGACCGACAACGGATGTACGAAGATCGGTACCGGGCCCGGAGCCAACGGACGGTCGATCCAATTGTGGGAACCAGACGACAAGTGGAAAGGCGACTTTGCCCGTGTGTATTTCTACATGGCCACCTGTTACCAGAATTACAACTGGGAGGGAACGCAAGCTTTGAGCACGCTGGAAAGAAACAACTGGCCGACGTTGCAACCGTGGGCCTACAAACTTTTTCTGCAATGGTGCAAGGACGATCCGGTAGACGACATAGAGCGGGAGCGCAACGAGGCTGTCTATGCGATTCAGGGTAACCGTAATCCTTTTGTCGATTATCCGAACCTGGCGGAATACATCTGGGGCGACAGCATCAATTATGCGTTTTCCGTGGATGGGTCGGCTACGGTAGAACCCGGCCCGGGGCCGGATGAGCCGGGCGACGGTGAGACGGAGACGTTGCTGGAAGAGAGCTTTGCCCAGCAGATCGGCCGTTTTACTTCCGTGCATTACGACGGCAGTGCTTCCAACATGTGGACTCCCAATACGTCATACCACTGCATGATGGCCAATGCCTATAGCAAGGGAAAGAACGCCGACGACTGGCTGGTGTCGCCCGAAATCGACCTGAACGGTTATCAGTCGGCTACACTGACTTTCGAGCATGCGGCAGGCTATCATAAATCGAATGCGCTGGAAGACTGGTTCCAGGTGCTGGTGTCCGAGGCGTATGACGGTGTGCCCTCACAGGCCGATTGGACGGTTTTGTCGCCGGCCTATCCCGGCAGTTCTTCCGGCGGTTTCACCAGTTTCGTCCCCTCCGGTGAGGTGGATCTGACGGACTATGCCGGAAAGAAAATCACGCTGGCGTTCCGTTACCGTGCCAATGCTTCCGCCTGCTATGCCTGGGAGGTGAAACAGGTGAAGGTGACGGCTGATCCGATACCGGTGTCCATCGATCAGAATTTTGCATCGCCGGTGGAAGGCGAGGATGCGGTGTTTACCCTGGACGGTACGTATGTGGGTAAGGAACTGCCGTCGCGTCGCGGTGTGTATGTGGTAAGGAAAAGCGGTTATACCTATAAAGTAGTCAATCCATGATGATGGTCCGATTCGCATTTTTGTGGTGCCTGTTGGCGCCTGTTGTATCCGTTTGCGGACAAGCGGTATGGTACCGCAGTGTGCAGGGCTTGAAACAAGCCGAACTGAAAACGGCGTTGCACCGGCTGATACAGCCTGCCTCCGTGTTGAAATACGGCGGCAAGGGTGAGGGATATACATGGGCCGGTTTTGCCGTGACCGACTCGCTTCCGGGCGGTTATGTGCGCGACCGCTACAGTCATGAGAACCGCAGATTGAACGGGTTGAATGCCGTGGAGGGGATGAACATCGAACATATTTTTGCCAACAGCTGGTGGGGGCATACGGTGAACAACGCCTATCGCGACTTGTTCAACCTTTTCCCCAGCGACGGGTCGGCCAACGGGCGTAAGAGCAACAATCCCATAGGGGTGGTGAACGGAAACGTGCAGTTCGACAACGGCGTGATCCGTGTGGGCAAATCGGATTCCTATCGTTCCGATTCGCTGATTACGGCCTGGGAACCAGCCGATAACTGGAAAGGCGATTTTGCGCGTACCTACTTTTATATGGCTACCTGCTATCAGCACATGGCGGAGGAGTGGCAGACCACGGAAGGACTGCTGACCGTAGCGCCGAATACGTATCCCACCTTGCAGCCCTGGGTGTCGGAACTGATGCTGGAATGGGCTGCCGCCGATCCGGTGGACGATATAGAACGTGCGCGCAACGAGGCGGTGTATCGGATTCAGGGCAACCGTAACCCGTTTGTGGACTGTCCTTCGCTGGCCGAATACGTATGGGGCGACAGTGTGGATTATGTTTTTTATCTGGACCGGCATTCCGTCGTCCCCGAACTGTTTGTTCCCGCCGACGGCGAGACGATCGATTTCGGATTGCAGGCCTTGAGCAAAGGGCTGATGGCGCGCGTGCCGTTGCGGGGACGGAATCTTCCCGACGGGCTGACGGTACGGACGGACAACGATGTATTCGTGCCGGCCTGTACCTCCTTTACGGCTGACGAACTGTTGGAAGGCAGCGAAATAGTGCTGGCCTGCTATCCGCAGGAAGGAGGCCGGTATCGTACGGTGCTCACCCTGACGGGCGAGGGCTTCCGCCAGACCGATACGCTTTGTGTGGACTTTGTGGACGGGATTCCCGCCTATCCGGCTTCGGACGTGGTATGTTCGGTGAACAGCAAGCGATTCACGGCCACCTGGATGGCTTATGAACCGAGAGCGGAATATACGCTGGAGGTGTATACGAAAGACGACAACGGGACGCGCCGGTTGCTGAGCGGTTATCCGCTGACGCTGACCGACACGATGAGTGTGGTGAAGAATCTCAAGGCGGATGCGACGTATTATTATACCGTGTCGTGGTTCGACCGGAACGATGGCGTCCTGAAAGCCGTCTCCAACGAGGTGGAGGTAAGGATGCCGGAGGTGGAACCCGTCTTTACGGTGGGCGCGGCTCAGTTGCAGTTTGCCGCCGTGCCGGGCGAGCCTTCGCCGGCGCAGACGGTGTCGGTAACGGCACTGGAGGTTCCGGTATATGTTACCTCCGTTTCGGTGAATGCACCCTTCGAGGTGAGTGCCGACGGCGAACAATGGGGCGGTGAACTGACCCTTTCGGGAGCGGCGCCGTCGTTCAAGGTGCGTCTGGGACGTGTGGCCGAAGAAGGATTCTACGAGAGCGAACTGGTGGTGTCTACGCCCGATGTGCCGGAAATTGTGGTGGCGCTGACAGGAGAGGTAGACCGTTCGAAAGCGTTCTTCGAGACCTTCGAGAGCGGTAGCAAGGGCGCCTATGCCCTGGGCGAGGTGCAGTGTGCCGCCGCCCGTTGGGAAATGGAAAACGCTTTGTTGGGTACGGATGCGAATGACGGTAAGAACGGTGCCAAATCGGTGCGCATGAAAGTGGTCCAGAACAGTGCGACCAAGGCCTATTCCACCCGCCTGGAGATGCTTGAGGATAAAGCCGGCGGATGCGATTCGCTGTGGTTCTGTGCCGGACTGTATGGCAAGGACACCGGAGCGCGGCTTACGGTAAGTTATTCCGTCGACGGCGGGCTGACATGGATTCCCGTAGTGAAAGAACTGGCTTTTGCGAAAGGCGAATGGAAGCGTTACGGTTATAAACTGAATGTACCGGGCCGGGTAAGGCTGAAATTCGAAGGCACAGGCAGTGCCAAACGTCTGAATATCGACGATGTGCAGATGAGCCACTATGAAACGGCGGATGCCGTGCAGGGGCTGCCGGCGCTTGAAACGGAACAGGTACGGGTGTTCACTACCGACGGTATCCTGCTGCGTGTGACTACGCGCAGGAATGCGTTGAAAGGTTTGCCGCGTGGAAATTATATCATAAAATGACGCAGCGCTATTTCATCTATTTGTCGTACGACGGGACGCGTTATCACGGTTGGCAGATTCAGCCGAACGGCAGCAGTGTGCAACAGGTGTTGCAGGATGCGCTGTCCACTGTGTTGCGCCGCCCGCTGGCGGTGGTGGGAGCCGGCCGTACCGATGCGGGGGTGCATGCCCGTGTGATGGTGGCCCATTTCGACTGGGAGACAGTCGGGGATGCACGGCTCGACACGGGACAGCTCACTTACAAGCTGAACCGCCTGTTGCCCCCCGATGTAGGTGTGTATCAGGTGGTGCCTGTGCGCGGGGACGCCCATGCGCGTTTCAGTGCGTTGTCGCGCACGTATCACTATTTTGTACATACCCGTAAGGATCCGTTTTCCCGCGCCTATTCCTACCGTTTGTTTTCGGAACCCGATTTCGAGGTGATGAATCGTGCGGCGGCCTTCTTGCCCGATTATACGGATTTTACCAGCTTTAGTAAGGTGAATACCGACACCAAGACCAACAACTGCCGGGTGATGACAGCCGAATGGCGCCCGTCGGGCGCCGGTGGCTGCTGGTGTTTCGAGATAAAGGCCGACCGTTTCCTGCGCAACATGGTGCGGGCCGTAGTGGGCACGCTGCTTGAAGTGGGCCGGGGCAAGATGACGGTGGAGGAGTTTTGCAGGGTGATCGAACGGAAGGACCGTTGCAGTGCCGGGGAATCGGTGCCGGGCCATGCCTTGTTTTTGATGGACGTGGCCTATCCGGCGGATTTGTTTGAACGGAGAAACGAATAGCAAACGTTAGTGTGTCATGTGGTTATTACTGGCTTTCTTGTCGGCGGCCCTGCTGGGCTGTTATGATGTATTCAAGAAAAAATCGTTGCGGAACAACGCCGTCATACCGGTGTTGTTTCTCAATACGTTGTTCTCGGGGCTGATTTTTCTGCCTTTCATCGTGCTTTCGGCTTGCGGCAGCCTGCCGCAGGACAGCATGCTCTACGTGCCGTCGGCCGGATGGGAAGTGCAGAAATACATTGTGCTGAAATCCTGTATCGTGCTTTCCTCCTGGTTGTTCGGCTATTTCGGAATGAAGCATTTGCCGCTGACGATAGTGGGGCCCATCAATGCGACACGCCCCGTGCTGGTGTTGCTGGGAGCCTTGCTGTTTTTCGGTGAGCGGCTGAACCTGTATCAGTGGATGGGCGTGCTGCTGGCCGTGCTCTCTTTTTTCCTGCTGAGCCGGAGCGGGCGGAAGGAAGGCATCGACTTCGGTCACAACCGTTGGATCTTCTGTATGGTGGCGGCCAGTCTGCTGGGGGCAGTGAGCGGACTGTACGACAAATACCTGATGTCGACCGAAAGCGGGGTGGGGCTGAACCGCATGGTGGTGCAGTCGTACTACAACCTGTATCAGTTCGGTATGATGGGAGTGATGATGCTCGTGCTGTGGTATCCGTATCGCCGTCGCACGACGCCTTTCCGGTGGGATACGTGCATTCTGCTCATCTCCGTGTTCCTTACGGCGGCAGACTTTGTCTATTTCCTTTCGCTGAGCCTCGACGGTGCGATGATCTCCATTGTCAGCATGGTGCGCCGGGGCAGTGTGGTGGTGTCGTTCCTGTTCGGGGCGTTGCTGTTCCGTGAAAAGAATTTAAAAAGCAAGGCGGTGGATTTGTTGCTGGTGTTGCTGGGTATGATTTTCCTGTACTGGGGTTCCGTTTGTCGATAAAAATAACTAAGTTTGCAGAAGAATAGAAGACCGAACGATGATGAAAAAGATAATGGTGCTACTTGGGGTGTTGTGTGTGCTGCCTTCGTTGCAGGCCCGTCGTATGCGTGATGTGTTTGCCGAGATGCCCGATAGTGTGCTGGAGCTTCTCACCCGGAACAACCGGTTGGACTGTATCGATTTTATAGAGAACAACATGACGGCCCGGGTGCGGAATGCGATGGATGATTATTCCGAACTGAAAGCGTTGAACGATACTTACCTGCAATTGCAGCTGACGGCGGCCAGCCGGGTGGAGATGAAGTTGCTTACCGTTTCCGACTCCGTGCAGTATGTTTGCATGGTGCGTACCTATGCCGGACCGGTGGAGGAGAGTACGGTGGCTTTTTATACGGCGGACTGGCAGCCTTTGCCGGCGAGCGCGCATTGGCGGGAACCGCACTACGATGATTTCTGGGTGCGGTCGGATACGGTATCGGCCGAGGCATGGAAGGAAATGAAGCGGCGGGTGGATTTTCGTCTGGTGAAAGCTTCGCTGTCGCCCGATGAAGAGGCACTGGAACTGACTTTGCAGTTGGGCACGCTGGAGGAGAAAGAAAAAGAGGCCGTGCTGCCCTTCACACGTCCTCTTCGTTATCGCTGGTCGGCAGCTTCCCGCCGGTTTGAGTAATCCGCCGTGTACGTTTAGTTGGGGAAGCCCCAAGCGGTCGGGACCAGGTTCCGCTCTACCTGGTTTTCTATCTCGTCGGGCAAGTTGCAGAAGAAATCAATGCCCGTGCGAGCTTCCAGTTCGTCGATGGAGATCACATATTTTCTTAAGTTTTTATCGGGATTGTCCTTATGCTCCGCCCAGAATGCCAAGGCCTTATATCCGTACTGGCTTTGGCTTTTGTTTTTGCACAGGATAGCCATAAAGTAGTATTTGGGAACCAATAAGCCCTTTGAAGTTGTATGGATGATCTGGTCGGCGCGGTCGATGGTCCCCCCCTTGACTATATATAAGGTATCGCGGAACGACGCGTGGTTCCATGTGCGCAGTTTGTTTTCCATTTCGAGCCACACCCCGGTATTGAAGCCGTAGCGCTGAGGCTGTATGTTACTCAGGTAATACGTCTGTTCATTGGCGTCTTTGGAGCAGAGACGGTCGGCCGACGGGCAGATGTGCCCCCGGTTATATCCTGATCCTCTGTATTGTTCCAGTGTGGTGCGGTATGCGGAAGGGATGCTCTTGTCTATCTGAAACGGGTCTCCTTCCCATTCCGTATGATTCCATTCGTTACGGTTCCAGTTTACTACGCTGTTGGAAGCATACAGCTGATAGGCCGTCCAGCGCTGGGCGCGCTTGGTACAGTCCCATTCGATACATAGATTGATGCCGTATGCGGGGGTGGAGTGTACCAGAAACAGGTTGGTGCTTCCGCCTTTCAGGCGAGGCATTTCCAGTCGGCCGGCATGGGCTATACTAGTCGGGTTGGCATTCCGGTTGATGGACGAGGGAAGAACCGGCCCGTCATCTTCGTCATCCGAACAGCTGTTCAGCCACGAACCGCTACAAGCCAGCAGGGCGTAAAAGAGGTATCTGAATTTCATGATATGGCGTTTGGATAAGTAGGTGATAAGAGGATGAAAAAGGGTGTAGAAAGACTGGCTTTCCACACCCTTGTATATAGTTTGTAATAATCCTCGGGAGTCTTATTTGCGTGTTTTGGCATAACGGCTCATGAACTTGTCCACGCGACCGGCAGTGTCCACCAACTTATTCTTACCCGTATAGAACGGATGCGAAGTGCTGGAAATTTCAAGTTTAACTACAGGGTATGTTTCGCCCTCAAATTCTACAGTGTCCGTAGTCTTGCACGTAGAGCGGGAGAGGAACATGTCACCGTTGCTCATGTCCTTGAATACAACCGGACGGTAATTCTCTGGATGGATACCTTTCTTCATATCTTTTTTTCTTTTACTTTGTTATTTCCTTGGTTACTGAATATAGCTGGTAACTATAACGTGTAATGGTTGGTGTTTACGAGGTGCAAAGGTAGGGATTTTATTTTATCTGCGCAAGGAATGGCGCAGAATATTTGTGAGTTTGTTTGTTGAGGGAGTTTTTGGATGTGCGATAAAAAAATATTCGGTCGCGAAAGCCCGTTGACTTTCGCGACCGAATGACGGATATTTGTTTCCGAAGAAAGTGATTGATCGCTTACTTCACGATGCCGCCGTCTGCAGAAGTCAGGCTGGCGTCGTCTACCAGAATGTTTTTGCCGGGGTTCTTGGAGTTCATCACCAACAGGCTCAGTGTGGTGGGCTGGGTCAGCGTGAAAGTGTAGCTGGCATTGGTCCATTGTGTCTGGGAGAGGTCGTTGTAATAAACTTGTTTGCCGTTTTCCTTATGATATGTATAGGTTCCAACTTTACCGTCTACAACGGGAACATATCCCAGTGAGAAGCTACCGCCTCCGGCTGTTGCGGCTTTGACGGACACGCTGAACGTATATGTTCCGGCAGCCAAGGTCATCTCGGTTGAACCCAGTCGTTTGTTCGCCGTGCCGCCACCTACTTCTACGGAGTAGCTGCCGCTCTTGGCATCGGTGGATTTGCTTAGGGTAGCATTTCCGGCTGTCGAAGCGGTTTTCCAACCGTTCGGTGTGCTGCCGGTCCAACTCTCAAATCCACCGTAAACGAGCAGGTTGTCGCCCGGCTCTACCGGAGTATCGGGAATTTCCGGTTCATTGCCGCCGGGTTCTCCTTCCAATACTTTAAAGTTGCGCACTTCCCATGTAGAAGAATAATCTTCATGAGCTATGTGCTTCAATGCTATGAAGATATTTTTCTGTCCGATATACGCAGCGGGGATGGCGATTTGTCCTACGTTGACAAAGTCAAAACTGGAACCTGTGTTGTCGGTCTTTATCGGCAGTTCTTCCCATGTGGCTGTCTGTGCATTGCCGGTATAATTTTTGCTGATGAGCAGTTTGTGATCTTCTGCTATGGAAGTCTTGCTGTGATTGATGGCGTGGTTGAACGTTACATAGGCAGCCTGCGATGCGGCCAGACTGAAAGACGGGCTGACGAGCAAGGTCACTCCTTCTTTATTTTCTTTGGTCCCGTCGCCGTCGAAGTCTTGAAAACCGGTGATCATGGCGCTGGAATAATCATTCTTCCATGCTAAATCTCCCGACAGGGCATGACTGGTAAATGAACCCAGTGAGCTGGCAAATGTTTCGTTGATATATGTATTATCCGATGTATTTCCCTGATTGTTGTCCGGTATGGGGTAGGGTGCCGGAACGTCTTCACAGCTACTGAAAGTGAATACGCCCAATGTTACAAAGACTAATGCTTTCCAAATCTTTTTCATATACGTATGGTTTAATGATTATCTTATTTAGGTTATTTAATGTGGAGATCGCCTTCGGTGCGCATCAGGATCTGCCACGTGTTGTTGAAGCGTGTGGCAATGCCGTAGATGTCTACCTTGCCGGTGGGAATGACCAAGTTGGCGAATTTGCTGTATGTGCTGGTACGCAGCACAACGTTACTCTTGGACAATCCTTTGATGTTGCGGTTGGCGCAGTTGCTGGTCAGCGCCACGCTACCGTCTTCAGGAGCCAGGACGGCTTTGCCGTCGGCGCCTTCGATGGTCACGTCCGTCAGTTTTACCAAAGCGCCGCTATAAGCCTCCATGTTCCAGTCGGCATTGAAATCGAGGGTGTCCACCTTGGCCATGTCCGGCGTTCCCACCAGACGTACATGCTGTTGCCATACGGCGTCGTCCATGCGCCCGATGCTTCCGTTGTATTCGGTACCCAGTTGGGCCTGTTTGCCGTAACCGCCTACACAGATGCCTTTCAGATTGATCAGCAGTTCCTGCCCGACAGCCAGATAGGGGTATAGGCCGGTGGCATTGATCCCTACGATCATGCTGCTTGTCTCGTCCTGTATGGCGATTTGCTTGTACAGGTTGCCGCCCATGTCGTTTCCCGTCACTACAACCCGCAGTTGCAGATCTTCCGTGATTTCTTTGAAACCTCGGTCAGCAATCTCTCCGGCATATTTGGTTTTCAGTTCGGCAATGGTGGTCAGTGTGCCTTCGGTCAGGTAGTTGTTTCCGTAAGGCGGCGTGGACATATCGGGAGCATCCCATTCGCCGTCCATGCAGGAACCGAATCCCGCCAGTGAGGCCATCACCATGATCAGATGCAGTATTTTATTCTTTGTATTCATGATAGCTGTATTTTGTGGTTTTAAAAACGATAATTGATGTTGAGCATACCGTTGAATCCTTGTGCATAGTACTTTTTCGGGTTTTTCGAGAACTTGTAGGTACGGACATTATTCAATGTACCGTCATTATTCACGGTATAATTACTACGGCTTTGCTCGTAACCTCCGCTTACCAGGCTCGTGTTGTTCAGAAGGTTCGATAAGGACAGATTGACACTGATCTTTTTATTGCGTCCTACGCTGAACTGTTTACCGATGCTTGCATCCAGCATAAAGCCGCCGTCGCCTTCCGCCTGATCGGGAATGATGAGGTTGCCTTCGTTGTCGATGCTACCGGAGACTGTAAGCGGTTTGTGGAAACGCATACTGGGTGAATAGCTTAAGTAAATACGGTCGTAGTAGTTGCCGTTCAGGTTCAGATACCATCCTTTGATGCGGTAGTTCAGACCAACGCTGGCTGTGGTGAGGGGTGTACCGCTTTCACGCATACCTTTGTTGTAGCAGAGGTCGCTCTCGCTGTAACCTTCGGTTGAAAGCATATACGATACATTGGTGTTGTCCGTATATTTGGCTTCGTTCATCGAACCGATCAGGTTGATACTGAAATTGGAAGTCAGTTTGAACTGCAAGCCTAGCTCTACTCCGTAGTATTCTTTCTCCACTCCGCTGAGCGATACGTACGTGAAGCTGTTTACGTCGTCAAAGTAATAGTTCTGCCATTCGGTACCGTCCCGGAGTTGTGTGTAGTAGCCCGTCAGATTGGCGCGCACCCACTGGCTGTTCAGGGCGTAGCCCAGTTCAAACGAAGTGAGATATTCGCAGGTCAGGTTGCTCACGAAGTCGTTGTTGATTTCCGGTGCCACGAAAGCCGTGGTAGCTTGCGGGGCGCGTGCTTCGATTCCTACGCCGAGGGTGATGCTGTTGCCGCGTCCCAGGCTGATGGAGGAACCGGCCTTGAAACCGCCGTCCAGGAAGTAAGCCTTGTCGCTGTTGCCATACGAATTAAGTGCGGCCAGACCGTTGCGCATGTTACCTTTGCGCCACATCTGCGAACCGCCTATTTTCGCGGCGACGAACGAGTGGGTAGGCCCTTCGTCGTAGGTATATTGCGTCCACAGGCTGAGCTTGTCTACATACAGGTTGTAGTCGTAACCGAACCGGTCGCCTTCGCCGACAGCGGCGTTGGGGCGGTTCAGGTCGTACTGTACGCGCGGATCATTGGCGGAATATGTTCCCAGGGCGTAGGTGTTGATGTTGTGGTAGTAGCGGGCTCCCATCATGTCTTCCATCGTCTGATAGTGCATGCCCTTGTTGGTGCCGAGTTGCAGACCGGCCTGCAACTTGCTGTTTTTGTTGATGTCCAGGTTCAGGGTCGATGCCAGATTTATCATCAGATGATCGTTGTGTTTGGCCTGGATGTAGTAGGCGGCGTCTGCTCCCTGCGCATTCAACTGCGAGTTGGCGAAGTAGAGCTTATCGAAGTTAATTTGTCGGTTCGCCTTGCTGGCCGTCCATGTGTTGTAGCTGTTCCACCATCCGGCCAAGGCCGCTTCCGTGTTGTCCGGGTCGGTGGGGTCCCACACATTGTATTGGTAACTGGGAAAGTTTTTCCAATAGTCCGGCGCCGGGTTGCCGGCGTTGTTGTAATTCAGTTTGGTGGAGCTGTACATCACGTAGCGCCCGAGCAGTGAAGTGGTCAGTTTGGCCTTATCGTTCATCTGGTAGTCCCACGTAATCAAGGCCGACGGCTCGTAGTTGTTGACAACGCGCGAGTTGCGCTTTTTGCCGTTCTGGTATCCCCAGTACGGGTTGTAGTAACGATTGTTGGCCAACCAGTAAGCCTCGTCGGTCGATGCTCCTTGCTGGGAACGTTCCGAGGGGTTGCCCCACGTGGTGAACGACAGGCTGTGCTTGTCGTTGAATACTTTCTGTGCCGACAGGAAATAGCCCAGTGAATTGTAGAATGTGCCTTCCACGAATCCTTCTTTACCCCATCGGTAGCCTACGGTCCCCATAAAGGCCCAGCCGTTCTTCATCAGGCCGGTGGCGTGGGTGAACATGCCTCGGGCCACATAGTTGCGGTTGCAGCCGCTCAAAGTGAATTTGCTGCCGGCGGCGTAGTGGCTGGCCCGGAAATCGTAGTTGTTGGACCCGCCGAGGCCCGGCATGCTGAACCGGTTGCTTTCGAACGGCATAGTGGACTCCACGCCCCGCGTGGCATCGTTCATGCCGCCGATGGTGCTGTAGTTGAACTGTCCGTTTTCGGCGTTGTTCACGCTGACGCCGTTAAAGTAGATGTCGTTGTAACGGGAATTGTACGCCCTGAACTTGAACCGCATGGGACTGAACAGATAGCCCACGTTGCTGGTGTACACGTTATTGTTGGAGTTTACCATAATGACATTCTGCGTCATGTCATCGTCTTCGCCCAATTGCGACTCCGTGAGGGTGAACGAGGCATTATCCTCTTTCATGGCTTTCAACGGGTCGGTGTTGGGTTGCTGTGCCTGACAAACAGGGGCAGCCGTGAGCAACACCGCCACGAACTGTAGCTTTCTTCTCATAACCGAATATTAAAATACAATTTCTTTTGGTGCAAAGTAATAAAAAATATCTTGTTCGGCTCGTCATAAAATATACTTTTTTTAAGAAAAACGCGGTTCATGTCAGCAAAACAGTTTATTTTTGTGGAATGATATTAAATTGACGTTACAAAATGAAGAAAATGTTCTTTGCGCTGCTCTGTCTGGCAGCATCCGTTTTTACGGCAAGAGGGCAGGAAAAGAAATTCAACTGCTATGCCGTGGCTTTTTATAATCAGGAAAACCTGTTCGACACCATCCACGACAAGGGGAAGAACGACTATGAGTTTTTGCCCGAAGGCTCTTATAAATGGAACGGGATGAAGTATCGGGCCAAGCTGGCCAACATGGCCAAGGTGCTGGCCGAGCTGGGCACCGATCTGTTGCCCGGGGTGGGGGCTTCGGTTATCGGCGTGTCGGAGGTGGAGAACGAGCGGGTGATGACCGATCTGGTGAACCAGGAGCCGCTTCGTGCCCGCGACATGCGGTTTGTACATATCGAAGGGCCGGACCGGCGCGGTGTGGATTGTGCGCTGATCTATAATCCTAAATTCTTCACGCCGGTGAAGTCCTTTCTGCATCCTTATGTGCCCGAAGCCAAAGACAGCGCTTACCGTACCCGTGGATTCCTTACGGTACAGGGGCGGATGGCCGGCGACGACGTGGCGTTTATCGTGTGCCATTGGCCCAGCCGTTTCGCTACATCCTATTACCGCGAGCGCGCCGGACAGCAGGTGCGTCAGCTGAAGGACAGTCTGCTGGCGACCGATCCGAACATGAAGATCATGGTGATGGGGGATATGAACGACGACCCTTTCGACAAGAGTATGGCCGAGGCGCTGGGCGCCAAGCGCGATATTAATAAGGTAAAGGCGGATGAAATGTTCAATCCCTGGTGGAATATACTGGTGAAGAGCGGGCGTGGCACCCTTACGTATCAGGGCGGCTGGAATCTGTTCGACCAGATTGTGTTCACCCCCAATATGCTGAACCCCAAAGGAGCTAAAGACTACTCCACGCTGAAGCTTTATAAGAGCGAGATCTTCCAGCGCGACTACCTGATGCAGACCGAAGGGCGCTACAAGGGAAGCACCAAGCGCACCACTGCCGGCGGCGTATGGCTTAACGGTTACAGCGACCACTTGCCCGTGGTGTCTTATCTGCTCAAGGAGCAAAAATAGCGTACCGCAGATTTTTTCTTTAAAAATAGGGAC
This sequence comes from uncultured Paraprevotella sp., assembly GCA_910584955.1. Lineage (GTDB taxonomy): Bacteria > Bacteroidota > Bacteroidia > Bacteroidales > Bacteroidaceae > Paraprevotella. Next base: position 17,374 of record CAJUDC010000011.1, read on the forward strand.
AAACTACGGCGCTTTGAAGAAAAAACGTTATCTTTGTCCGTCAGAAAAAGATGTTTTATTCTAATTAATTTATAACATTATGGTAAACTACAAAGATCTGGGCTTGGTGAATACCCGCGAGATGTTCGCCAAAGCTGTGAAGGGCGGTTATGCGATTCCCGCTTTCAACTTCAACACAATGGAGCAAATGCAGGCTATCGTGCAGGCTGCGGTAGAGACAAAATCTCCTGTTATCATGCAGGTGTCCAAGGGCGCACGTAACTATGCCAATGCTACAATCCTGCGCTATATGGCACAGGGTGCCGTAGAGTATGCCAAGGAATTGGGATGCCCCAATCCGCAGATCGTGCTTCATCTGGATCACGGCGACAGCTTCGAGCTTTGCAAGAACTGTATCGACATGGGTTTCTCTTCCGTAATGATCGACGGCTCTTCGCTGCCTTATGACGAGAACGTAGCGCTGACCAAGAAAGTGGTTGACTATGCACATCAGCACGATGTAACCGTAGAAGGCGAGCTGGGCGTGCTGGCCGGTGTGGAAGACGAAGTATGCGCAGCAGAGTCTCACTATACCAAACCCGAAGAGGTGGAGGATTTCGTATCCAAGACAGGTGTAGACAGCTTGGCTATTTCCATCGGTACGTCTCACGGTGCCCACAAGTTCACTCCCGAGCAGTGCACATTGGTTAACGGTGTGCTCGTGCCTCCTCCATTGGCATTCGACGTGCTCCACGAAATCGAAGAGAAGTTGCCGGGATTCCCCATCGTGCTCCACGGTTCTTCTTCCGTTCCGCAGGACGAAGTTGCCACTATCAACAAGTTCGGTGGTAAACTGGAAGCTGCTATCGGTATTCCCGAAGAGCAATTGCGCGAGGCTGCCAAGAGCGCCGTTTGCAAGATCAATATCGACTCCGATTCCCGTCTGGCTATGACGGCTGCCGTTCGTCAGGTATTTGCCGAGAAGCCGGCAGAGTTCGATCCGCGCAAGTATCTGGGTCCGGCTCGTGACAATATGAAGAAGATGTACGAGCACAAGATCATCAACGTACTTGGTTCGAACGATAAACTGTAATATTGACCGATAATTAGTTTTTTGATTTAAATGATTTTTTGTTTTGAGGAACTCCCTCGCCCGTGACGGGCGGGGGAGTTTCGTTTTTTCAGGGGAAGAAATCAAAAAGGTGTACACCTTATTGAAAAAAGGTCTACACCAAAATCAGAAAAGGTGTACACCTTCTTGTGAAAGGGTGTACACCTTTTTTGTTCTTGGGGCGGAATACTGTCGTCCCGCCTCCGCATGCGTGCACGGCGGGGCCGGCATCGGAGTCTTTACGGCTCCTCGGCCTCGATATGCTTTATGCCTCCGCTTGTCTGATAGAAGGTAACCTTCGTGGCGGTTTTCTTGTTGAAAAGCAGATCGCTCAATATCTCCACATTGCCGAATTGCCCCATTGTGTATTCTTCTTTGCAATACGTCTTTTGTGCGTCGAATACGGTGAGGGCCGCACGGCCGGGCACATTATAGAACACGCCCATTTCCATTTTGGCTTTCTTTTTGGCTGTTTTCTCGTCGTACACCGGTTCGGGAACGGTTTTCAGATCCCGGATGCTGATATACACCGGTTCGCCGCCCAGGTCGTCCTTGTCCACCAGTCCCCGTCTCTGCGAGAAGCGGAACAATACGGTTTTGTCGACCTCCTCCGTAGGATCCAGTTCGAAAGAGAATATCTCGGTTGTGGTTTCAAGGGTGCCTTTGAACAGCTGCAACAGGGCGGTTTCCTGTAGGGTCAACTGGTCGAGCATCAGTTTCAGCTGCGCTCCGTCTTTCGGGGTGTTGTCCGCCTCGCCCCGTATCAGGGCGTTCCGGCTTTCCCGTATCTCATAGATCTCCTGAGCCACCAGTTCGGCGGTTTTGGCCGTGCTGCCGGCCGACAGCATCTCCTGGTCCATGTAGTCGCGCGGGTTGAGCGGTTTGCCCGGTCGGGTCCCGGTCGGTACGGGGGCCAGTGTCTCTTCCTCTCCCTCGGTGTTGATGGCCAGCAGGATTCCGTCTTCCGTCAGTTCCACCAGCGGCGCCAGTGTTTTGCTTTTCAGCCGTATGTTGTACAACTTCTCCTTGTCGGGGATGCCGTAGGTTTCTGCGGAAACATCCTTTAGGGTCCATGTGGTGGAAGCCTCGGGCGATACGCCGCGCAGGCGCAGGTAGCGGTCGGCGTATTTACAGAATTCTCCGGGGCGGTATACGGTCTTTTCGGCCGTTACGACAAAGCGTATTACCGTCCGTGGCAGATAATAGGTCACTCCGTCCGGTGTTACCCCCGGTCGGTAAGGCGCCACTTCCGTCTGGGCGGAAGCGGTGGCGGCCAGCAGGGTCAGGCACGAAGCCAGCATGACTTTTTTCATAAGCGTATGTTTTTCGATGATGTTTCTTTGATCTGTTTGAAGGCCTGCGGCAAGGCTTCGATAATGTCGCCGGCCAGCATACATTCTTCTCCCAGCCGTTCGGCGGCGATGTCGCCGGCCAGTCCGTGCAGCCATACGCCCAGTCGCAGGGCGTCTCCCGGGGCATAGCCTTGCGCCAGCAGTCCGGTGAGCAGACCTGTCAGCACGTCGCCGCTTCCGGCCGTAGCCATACCCGGATTTCCGGTAGGGTTGAACCATACGGTCCCCGTGGGCCCGCATATCAGGGAATAATGCCCTTTTACCAGTATGTACACGTTGTGCCGCACGGCTAGTTCGCGGGCCTTTGTCAGGCGTTCGTAGCTGTCGGAGCAATGTCCGGTCAGTGCCTCCAGCTCTTTGGGATGAGGGGTGAGCAGACTTTCTGCGGGCAACCGCTGCATCCATCCGGGGTGCCTGCCCAGCAAGGTCAAGGCATCGGCGTCTAGTACCATCGGGGTGTTCTGTTGCAGGATGAAGTCGTACAATGCTGTGGCTGTGTCCTCGTCCGTGCCGATCCCCGGACCGGCCCCGACGGTTTGAAAACGGGTGCTGTCGATGGCGTGCGTGATGATGTCGCCGTCGCTATCGGGGCTGACGATGGCTTCGGGCACGGTGGTCTGAAGCAACAGCAGGTTACGGTGTGCCGTGTGCAGGGTCAGTTTTCCCACCCCGCTTCGCAGGCAGGCCCGGGCGGCCAGTATGGCGGCTCCGGCCATGCCGTAGCTGCCGCACACCAGGAGAGCGTGCCCCATGGTCCCTTTATGGGCGAAAAGCGGACGGCTTCGCAGCATGGCCTTCATCTCTTCCGGCTCGCTCAGGTAGAAGCCTGTGCGGGCCTGTTCGATGCCTTGGGCCGAAAGTCCGATGTCGAGCGTCTTCCATTCCCCCGTGTAGCGCCGGTTCTCGGCGAAGAAGAAAGCCGGTTTGGGCAACTGCATCGTCAGGGTCAGTGTGGCGCGTACCACATGAGACAAGTCGTTGTACGAATTATCCTCGCACATCAGTCCCGAAGGAATGTCGATGCTCACTACGGGGGCTTTCGACTCGTTGATGCGGCGGGTCACGGCGGCAAAGCCCCCGTTGAGCGGTTTGTTCAGTCCGATGCCGAACAGTCCGTCCACAATGATGTCCTGTTCCGGTTGTATAACCGGAAAATCGAATTGCGAGGTCACTTCCGTCCACTCGGCCCCTTCGGTGGCGGCCAGTCGGTCGCGGTTGGTGGCGCAGTCTTCCGTCAGTGTACCTTTGATGTTGAACAGATAGGAAAGCGTGCGGTAGCCCCGCCCGGTGAGCAGACGCGCGACAGCCAAGGCGTCACCGCCGTTGTTGCCCGGTCCGGCAAAGACAACGATGCGCCTGTCCTGCGGCCAGCGGGCGGCGATCTCCGCCGCCACCGCTTCGGCAGCCCGCTCCATCAGGTCGACGGACGCCACGGGTTCGTGTTCTATAGTAAACCTGTCCAGTTCCCTGAACTGTCCGGCAGAAAGAATTTTCATGATGCAAATATACGCAGAACTCGTGAAAAAACGACAGGAAAAAGGGAAATAAAGCGCGTTGTTTGTCACCGATAGTCAGATTCTTCGCTGCCGGTTCCTTTGGAACGCCGAAATACCAATCGTTGAGGATTTTCGGCACACGGCGTTTTCCCCCGTCCTGTGGCCCGACCGTAGGCGGGCATTCCGGGCAGCTAGGCATTTCGTTTCGTTTTTTCCGTAACGGCAAGGAACGGAAAAGGGAAAAATAGGGATAAAAGGAGCGTTTCTTTTTGTTGTGTAAAGCAAAAACCTTATTTTTGTGAAGAAGAGTTTGTTAACCGTGCTCGTTCTTATTTTTTTTTGTGCCGAGATGAATACCAATCGGCTGTAAGCTAAAATGAAATACCATGAATAAGAAAATGTGGGCGGCAGCCCTGTCTTTATGGAGTGTTGCGTCGATGGAAGCCGAAGCGGCTCCCGTCGGGTCCCGACTGCTCCGCCGGTTTTACGTGTCGGAACGGTCGTCTTCCTTTTACGAGGCGGCCCGTCAGGACAATGTGAAACGCTACGTCAGCCAGCGGCCCAAGGAGGAGGAACGCCTGTTCCGCTCCGATGCTATCGAGAAGAAAATCCGCGAGATAAAAGCCCTGTTGCGCAATCCCTATCTGGCTTGGATGTTCGAGAACTGTTTTCCCAATACGCTGGACACGACGGTGCATTTCCGAATGTTGAACGGCAAGCCCGACACGTTTGTCTACACCGGCGACATTCACGCCATGTGGTTGCGCGATTCCAGTGCCCAGGTGTGGCCCTACGTGCAGTTTGCCAACGACGATGCCCGGTTGAAGACGATGCTGGAGGGTGTCATCCGCCGCCAGTTCCTGTGCATCAATCTCGATCCCTATGCCAATGCGTTCAATGCCGAACCGGTGGGCAGTGAATGGGAAACCGACCGTACGGCCATGAAGCCCGAATTGCATGAGCGCAAGTGGGAAATAGATTCCTTATGCTATCCGCTCCGTCTGGCCTACCACTATTGGAAGGTGACGGGCGATGTCAGCGTGTTCGATGAAACTTGGTTGGAGACCATTGCCAACGTGCTCCGTACCTTCAGGGAACAACAGCGCAAGGAGGACCGGGGACCTTATCGCTTCCAGCGCAAGACGGAACGGGCCACCGATACCACCATTAACGACGGCTGGGGGGCGCCGGTCCGTCCGGTAGGGCTGATAGCCTCTGTTTTCCGTCCGTCGGACGACGCTACCACCCTTCCCTTCCTGATTCCTTCCAACTTTTTCGCCGTGACATCGTTGCGAAAAGCCGCCGAGATACTGACAGAGGTGAATAAAAACTACGAACTGGCCCGACAATGCACCGGATTGGCCGACGAAGTGCAGCAGGCGTTGCAGAAATATGCCACGTGCGAGCATCCCGTATACGGTACGATATATGCGTTTGAGGTGGACGGCTACGGCAGCCATTTGCTGATGGACGACGCCAATGTGCCCAGTTTGCTGGCCATGCCCTACTTGGGCGACGTGGACCCGGATGACCCTGTTTATCGGAATACCCGCCGGTTCGTGTGGAGCGAGAGCAATCCTTATTTCTTCAAAGGTACGGCAGGCGAGGGCATAGGCGGTCCGCACATCGGGTATGACATGGTGTGGCCTATGAGCATTATGATGAAAGCCTTTACCAGTCGGGACGACCGGGAAATCAAGGAGTGCCTGCGCCAGTTGCTGGCCACCGATGCCGGAACGGGATTCATGCACGAATCCTTTCACAAAGACAATCCCGAGAAATTCACCCGCAAATGGTTCGCCTGGCAAAATACATTGTTCGGCGAGTTGATCATCAAGCTGGTTGACGACGGCAAGCTGGATTTGCTGAACAGTCTTTGATGGCGTTTACCAATGAATACCTTTAATATACTATCCGTATGAAAAACAAATTCCTTATCATGAACGTGGCGCTTGGAGGACTGATGGCCCTCTTTGCGTCCGCGTCGTGTGTTTCACAGAAAGAGAATCTTGCAGAGGGGCAGAACTACCTGCGCTATGTAGACCCTTACATCGGGTCGGGCGAACACGGACATGTATTCGTCGGGGCCAACGTGCCGCTGGGAATGGTGCAGGCAGGCCCGCAAAACATTCATAAAGGCTGGGACTGGTGTTCGGGCTATCATTATTCGGACAGTGTGCTGATTGGTTTCAGCCATACGCATCTCAGCGGTACGGGATGTGCCGATTTGGGCGACGTGCTGCTGATGCCTTTTGTGGGCGACGTCCGTACGGCCCGTGGAGAACAGGATAACATCGACGGATCTTGCTCCACCTATTATTCGCATAAGAACGAGGAAGTGTCTCCCGGCTATTATTCGTTGCTGATGGATAACGGTGTGCGTGCCGAGCTTTCGGCCACCGACCGGGTGGCCATTCATCGCTATGCTTATCCCGAAGGGACGCCACGCTTGCTGGTGAACCTGAAAGAAGGCAACGGAGACCGTGCCTACGAAACCCGGCTGAACAAGGTGGACGAATATACGGTAGAAGGGTGGCGCTTTTCCAGGGGGTGGAGCCCGCAGCACAAGGTGTTCTTTGTACTGCGATCGGAACAGCCGATAGAACGGATGGACGTGTTCGACGATGACAATCCCGCCGGACAAGACAGTCTGACGGGCGCAGCGGTGAAGGGAGTACTGACCTTCAAGGGCCAGCCGCAGCATGTGCAACTCAAGGTTGCGCTATCGTCGGTAAGTTGCGCCAATGCTATGGCCAACTTGGAGGCCGAGCAACCCGGATGGGACTTCGAGCAGGTGCGCAAGGATGCCGCCGAGCGATGGAACCGGATGCTGTCCTGCATCCGTGTGGAAGATTCCGACGAACAGGCGAAGACGATTTTCTACACCAGTCTGTATCATATGTTTATCGCTCCTACGCTCTATGCCGACGTAAATGGAGAATATCGCGGGCACGACGACAAGATATATCGGGCGGAAGGCTGGACCAACTATTCCACTTTTTCGTTATGGGATACGTATCGTACCTATCATCCCTTGCTGACCCTCATTCAGCCGCAGCTGGTACCCGATATGATCAACTCCATGTTGAGTATTTACGACCAGCAGGGCAAGTTGCCCATCTGGCCGTTGGTTGGGGGCGAAACCAACCAGATGCCGGGGTATAGTGCCCTGCCGGTGATTGCCGACGCCTACCTGAAAGGCATTCGTGGTTTCGACCCGGAACGGGCTTTGAAATGTATGGTGGCCTCGGCCACCTGCGAAAACCAGCGAGGGGTACCTTACATCATGGAGAAAGGATGGATTCCGTGCGACAAAATGCCCGAAGCCACGTCGATAGCGATGGAATATGCTGTGGGCGACTGGGGGCTGGCGATGATGGCGAAGGCCATGGGAAAGCAAGAGGTTTACAACACCTTCATGAAACGCGGACATTATTATGAGCATTATTTTGATAAGGACATTAACTTTATCCGTCCCAAAATGGAAGACGGCAGTTGGCGGACACCTTACAATCCTTTCCTGGCGGTCTTCGGTTGGGGCGATTTTTGTGAAGGCAACGGTTGGCACTATACGTTTTTTGTTCCCCAATATCCCGAGGGGTTGGTAGCCCTGATGGGAGGAGACGAACCGTTTGTGGGTAAGTTGGACTCGCTTTTTCTGGCTGAGGGGGATATGGGCGAACAGGCGCCTCCCGACATCAGCGGCCTGATGGGTATGTACGCTCACGGGAACGAACCCAGTCACCATGTGGCCTACCTCTATGCTTATGCCGGGCAGCAATGGAAGACGGCGGAGCGGATCAGCTACATCCAGCATCACTTTTATACCGACCGTCCCGACGGCATCATCGGTAATGAGGATTGCGGACAGATGTCGGCCTGGCATGTACTTTCCGCATTGGGCTTCTATCAGGTCAACCCGTCTAACGGTGTGTTTGTTTTTGGTTGCCCGCGCTTTCAGAAGGCTACGGTCAGTCTGCCGGAAGGGAAAACATTCGAGGTAGTGGCACCTGCCGTGAGCCGGGAGAACAAATACATCCGGTCGGTACGGCTCAACGGGAAACCCTATACGAGAAGTTATGTCACTTACGAGGATATTATGAAAGGGGGAACACTGGAGTTTGAGATGGGGAGTGAACCGAACAAGGCGTTTGGAGCAGACCCGGCAGACCGTCCCCGGTCGATAACGGAATAGTACGCGCATCATGAAGAAAAAACGGAACACTGCACTTGCGGGTGCCGGTATGGGGATGTTGCTGCTTCTGGCGGCGTGTTCCGATGGACGGACGGCTCTGGACCATACATACTTGCGCTCCGACTATTATACCCGTGGTATCGGTGTATATCCGGGGTGTCCGAAAGAAGACTTCTCGCCCGAGTTACTGCCCGATCGCAGCACCTATCGTAATCTTGCTTACTTACGTGCCACGTATCAGTCGTCATCCTATGATTATAACCTGACTTCCCAACTGGTGACGGATGGCATTGTGGCGGACTGCGAACCACAATATTTGGATTTGCTGACTGCCGGGGGTAGCGTGCCGAAGCGAGAGAGGGAATGGATGATTGACGGAGGTCCTTATTCTCGCAATACGGTATGCGGAGAAGATGCCTTTTTCCAATTCTGTTTGCATAACTATGCCGAAACGGTTTGTCGGGCCGTAGTAACCGGTACGCTTGTCTATGACGAACAAGCCGCCAAGGACGGGTATGAGATGATGTGGGAGGCGTCGAACGACGGAAAGACATGGGAGGTACTGACCATAAATAAAGGAACCGGATTGCCGGGACAAGCCCGTTCCGGGCGGGTTGAAGTAAGCGACCCGAACAAACAGACCGGAACGGTTTCGATGCCGGTGCGCCGGCTGGAAGAAACATTCGTCTTTTCGAACGTGCAGGCTTATAACATGTATCGTATTCGCCTGAAGATGCGGGGAGCTTATGAATGGACTTTCCACGAAATAGCGTTCTCAGGAGACAAAGGGACGGTAGACATGAAGCCGTCCAGGTTTTTCACAAGCGCTTGGATGAGTGCTACCGCCGGTACGGAATGGGTGAGCGTGGACTTGGGGTCTTGTTCGGAATTTGATAAAGTCATATTGCATTGGGTGAATAAAGCGGTTGAAGGAAAAATACAGACATCAGACGATGCCGTGACGTGGGTAGACGTGGCTCCATTGCCCGGTGGTGACGGTCTGACGGATGAAATACCGGCGAAAGGGCGTGCCCGTTATGTGCGGGTGCGGATGGATAAATCGCAAGAACAAAAACGTTATATACTGAGTGAGATAGAAGTGATGGGGCGGGGCGGCCTGCTTCCTCATCCTGTCGAATGCCCGGAACCGGAAGATGGAAAACTGATTCTTTCCGGTGGAAACTGGTTGCTTCAAAGAGCTTCGGAAGTGAAGGAGGGCGGTGAAGTCCTTTCTTCGCCGGGCTTTCGTCCCGAAGGTTGGGTGCCGGCAACGGTGCCCGGTACGGTGCTGAGTACGTATAAGAATATCGGGGCGATAGCCGATCCCAACTATGCCGACAATCAGTTGACGGTGTCCGAATCGTTCTTCAATGCCGACTTTTGGTATTGGAACGAGTTTCAGGTTCCGTCTTCCTTTTTGCGCGACCGCGTATTCTTAAATTTCGATGGCATCAATTGGAAAGCCAATATTTATCTGAACGGGCAATGGGCGGGCCGTCTGGAAGGAGCCTTTATGCGCGGTAGGTTTGACGTGACGAATCTGGTGAAAAAGGGCCGGAATGTGTTGGCCGTAGAAATCATAAGGAACGAACATGTGGGGGCAGTCAAAGAAAAGAATAAGCAGAGCACGGATTTCAACGGAGGGATTCTCGGTGCAGACAATCCTACATTTCATGCTTGTATCGGTTGGGATTGGATACCCACGATACGCGGGCGCAACATCGGTATCTGGAACGATGTGACATTAACATCTACAGGGCATGTTACGGTTTCAGACCCGTATGTGCGGACACAGTTGGCACTGCCTGACACCACGCAGGCACGCTTGACGGCAGAAGTGGTGGTGAAGAACCATGACGAGGCTACAGTCTGTGGTGTGCTTTCGGGTAAGGTGGGCGATGTATGTTTTGAGCAGCCTGTCTGTTTGCAGCCCGGTGAAGAACGGACCGTTGTGTTCGATGCCGACGACTTTCCCCAGTTAAACATGAAACAGGTACACTTGTGGTGGCCCAACGGCTACGGAAATCCGTATCTGTACGATGCCGGTTTCACGTTTAAAGCGAACGGGGAAGTTTCCGATACCAAGGCGTTTAAAGTAGGCATCCGCCAGATGACGTATAATGAAGATGGTGGTGTGTTGAATCTTTATATCAACGGTCGGCGTTTTATAGGCCGTGGCGGCAATTGGGGATTCAGCGAATCCAACTTGAACTATCGGCGACGCGAATACGAAACGGCTGTGGCCTATCATGCGGATATGAATTTCACGATGTTGCGAAATTGGGTGGGTATGGTTGGAGACGAGGAACTGTATGACGCCTGCGATAGGCGGGGAATAATGATTTGGCAGGACTTCTGGTTGGCTAATCCCGCCGACGGTCCCGACCCCTACAACTCCGAGATGTTTATAGCCAATGCGGAGGATTATGTGAAACGCATTCGGAGCCATGCCTCTATCGGTCTGTATTGCGGACGGAACGAAGGGTTCCCGCCCGAACGGATTGATAAGGCGCTACGTAAAATTGTGCATGAAGAACATCCGGGTATACATTATATCTCCAGTTCGGCGGACAACGTGGTAAGCGGACACGGTCCTTATCGGATGCTTCCGGCCAAGACTTATTTCACACTTGAAACGGGTAACGATAAATTCCACAGCGAGCGAGGAATGCCTAATGTTCTGACCTACGAGAGCTTTCAACGTACTTATTCGCCTAAGGGAATTTGGCCGCAGTCGCACCAATGGGGAATGCACGATTATACCCTGGAAGGAGCACAAGGGGCAACCTCTTTTAATGAAATTATTGCACAGGGGTATGGACAGCCGCAAAATGCAAGCGAGTTCGCGGCGTGGGCGCAGTGGGTGAATTATGACGGACATCGTAGTCTGTTCGAATCACGTAGCAGCAACCGCATGGGGCTGTTGATGTGGATGAGTCATCCATGCTGGCCTTCGATGGTATGGCAGACTTACGACTATTACTTTGAGCCGACTGCGGCTTATTTTGCCATTAAGAAGGCGTGCGAACCGTTGCATATCCAATGGAATCCGAATACCGACGAGGTGGAGGTGGTGAATTATCATGCCGGTGATCATTCCGGTTTGAGGGTTTATGCACAGATACTTAATATGGACGCTACGGTAGCTTGGGAAGAAAGGATGCAGGTGGATAGTCGTGAAGATACGACGATAAAGTGCATCAAGCTACAGTTTCCTGAGGGACTTACCAAAGTTCATTTCATCAAGTTGCTGCTTAAAGAGGGTGAGAAAACGGTTTCTGAGAACTTCTATCATCGCAGTCAAGAAGAGAATAATTATCAATCGTTGAAGCAGCTGCCGAATGTTCCTTTACATGTACGGGTAACGTACGAACAGTCCGATAAGGGCGAATGGACGGCAGAGGTGACGGTTGAGAATCGTACTCCCACACCGGCATTGATGGTGCGGCTGAATATCGTGGGCGATAAGGACGGCGAACAGTTTCTTCCTATATTTTATTCCGACAACTATTTCGCTTTATTACCGGGGGAGTCGAAAAAGGTTCGTGTTCGTTGGAAAGATGAGGATACACGTGGGAATGCTCCTGTGCTTAAAGTGTCAGGCTATAATGCCTCAATGGCAGAAGAGTGATGCAAAGTATGTAGGTTATACAGATTTCTATTGATGATTCATTTTCAGAAAAATGGTAACACGATTCAGGTTAGTGGGGAATGTCTTCTCTTGTCCCTGATGAAACCTTTTTAAGATGTTTAGCATCAAATCTGTGGAAAATAGAGGGGGCTTGTTTTCCTCTTGAAAGGAATTTTGTATATTTGCACTAATTTTATTAAAAACGGTGGTATGAAAACAATTCGGATTAAAGACAAAACCTTTGCCGTGTCGATACCGGAAGAGGAGATCCTGAAACAAGTGAAACGTGTGGCGGAAGAGATAAACCGCGATCTGGCCGGTCGTAATCCTCTGTTTCTGGCCGTACTGAACGGCTCGTTTATCTTTGCAGCCGATTTGTTGCGCGAGGTGACGGTGCCGTGTGAGATCTCTTTTGTGAAACTGGCTTCTTACGAAGGCGTTTCGTCTACCGGGGCCATTAAGGAGGTTATCGGACTGGCGGCAGACATTACGGGCCGGGCCGTAGTGATCGTAGAGGATATTGTGGATTCCGGGCTTACAATGGTGCACATGCTGGACACGCTGGCCAAGCATAATCCGGCGTCTATCGACGTATGTTCGTTGCTGGTGAAGCCCGGCAATCTGAAAGTCAGTCTCGACATTAAGTATAAATGTCTGGAGATTCCCAACGACTTTATTGTAGGTTACGGTCTGGATTATGACGGATGGGGCCGGAACACACGTGACATTTACACCGTAGTGGAGGAATAAAAGATTTTGTAATAATATAAAGGTATGAAGAATATTGTAATTTTCGGGGCGCCGGGCTCCGGGAAAGGCACCCAAAGCGACAAGATTGTAGCCAAGTACGGCTTTAAGCATATTTCTACCGGTGATGTGTTGCGTGGAGAAATCAAGAACGATACGGAACTGGGACGTACGGCCAAAACGTATATCGACAACGGACAACTTATTCCCGATTCGTTGATGATTGATATCCTAGCCGGTGTTTACGACAGTTTCGGTGTAGTGGAAGGAGTTATCTTCGACGGATTTCCCCGTACGATACCGCAGGCTGAGGCATTGAAGAAGATGCTGGCCGAAAGGGGCAGCGAAGTAAGTGTGATGCTTGACTTGGAAGTGCCGGAGGAGGAACTGACGGACCGCTTGGTAAAGCGCGGACTGGTTTCCGGTCGTGCGGACGATAACGAAGAGACGATCAAGAAGCGTCTGGCTGTGTATCACAATCAGACGGCTCCGCTGATCGACTGGTACAAAAAGGACGGTACGTATACGCACATTCAGGGATTGGGCGAGCTAGAGACGATTTTTGCAGACATCTGTACGGCGATCGATAGCATTTG
>CAJUDC010000012.1 GCA_910584955.1 uncultured Paraprevotella sp.
ATTAGAACAATAAGAAATGGGAAGAGTTTTGATTATCGGAGCCGGAGGAGTGGCTACAGTTGCTGCTCATAAAGTGGCTCAAAATCCCGAAGTTTTTACCGAGGTTATGATTGCCAGCCGCACGCAGTCCAAATGCGATGCTATCGTGAAGGCAATCGGAAATCCTGCCATTCGTACGGCACAGGTCGATGCCGACAGCGTGGAGCAATTGGTGGAGCTGTTTGACAGCTACAAACCCGACCTGGTGATGAATCTGGCTCTGCCGTATCAGGACTTGACCATTATGGAAGCTTGTTTGCGCACGGGGGTGAATTATTTGGATACGGCTAATTATGAACCGAAAGACGAGGCTCATTTCGAATATAGCTGGCAGTGGGCTTACAAAAAGCGTTTCGAAGAGGCGGGATTGACGGCTATCTTGGGATGTGGCTTCGATCCCGGAGTGAGTGGGGTGTACACGGCTTATGCCGCCAAGCATCATTTCGATGAAATCCGGTATCTGGACATTGTGGACTGCAATGCGGGCGACCATCATCAGGCTTTTGCCACTAACTTTAATCCTGAGATCAACATCCGGGAAATTACTCAGAAAGGCCGTTATTGGAAGAATGGCGAGTGGGTGCAGACCGGTGCGCTGGAAATTCATAAACCGTTGACGTATCCCAATATCGGTCCTCGTGAAAGCTACCTGATGTATCACGAAGAACTGGAAAGTTTGGTGAAGAATTATCCGACCCTGCGGCAGGCGCGTTTCTGGATGACATTCGGTCAAGAGTATCTGACCCATTTGCGCGTCATACAGAATATCGGTATGGCACGTATTGATGAGGTGGACTACAACGGCATGAAAATAGTCCCGCTCCAGTTCTTGAAAGCCGTGCTGCCCAACCCGCAGGATTTGGGTGAGAACTATGAGGGCGAAACCAGTATCGGTTGTCGTATTCGCGGTCTGAAAGACGGTAAGGAACGTACCTATTATATATATAACAATTGCAGCCATCATGCGGCTTATCTGGAAACAGGTATGCAAGGAGTGAGCTATACTACGGGAGTGCCGGCTATGATCGGGGCCATGATGTTCCTCACCGGGCAATGGAAACGGGCCGGTGTATGGAATGTAGAGGAGTTCGATCCTGATCCGTTTATGGAACAGTTGAATAAACAGGGATTGCCGTGGCACGAAGTGTTCGACGGTGATCTGGAACTATAAAATACAATACATATATGGCAAAGAAGGAAACAGGAGAAGCGACGGGCAGTGTCAATGCCGAACGGCTGAAGGCATTGCAAGCCGCTATGGATAAGATAGAGAAGAACTTTGGCAAAGGTTCTATTATGAAGTTGGGCGACGATCATGTGGAGCAGGTGGATGTGATTCCTACCGGTTCTATAGCTTTGAATGCGGCTTTGGGGGTAGGAGGCTATCCCAAAGGGCGTATTATTGAGATTTATGGTCCGGAAAGTTCGGGTAAGACAACGTTGGCGATTCATGCGATTGCTGAGGCACAGAAAGCCGGAGGAATCGCTGCCTTTATCGATGCCGAGCATGCCTTTGATCGTTTTTATGCCGCTAAATTGGGAGTAGATGTAGACAATCTGTGGATCTCGCAGCCTGATAACGGGGAACAAGCATTGGAAATTGCCGATCAGTTGATACGTTCGTCGGCCATAGACATTATCGTGATCGACTCTGTGGCTGCCTTGACCCCTAAAGCGGAGATAGAGGGAGATATGGGCGAAAACAAGGTGGGGTTGCAAGCCCGCCTGATGAGCCAGGCTTTACGTAAGTTGACATCTACTATCAATAAGACCAACACGACGTGTATTTTCATTAATCAGCTGCGTGAGAAGATAGGGGTGATGTTCGGTAATCCCGAAACGACAACCGGTGGTAATGCTTTGAAATTTTATGCCAGTGTGCGGTTGGATATCCGTAGAGTGACCAGTATAAAAGACGGTGACGAGGTGATTGGTAACCAGGTCCGTGTCAAGGTTGTGAAGAATAAGGTGGCGCCTCCGTTCCGCAAGGCTGAATTTGAGGTGATGTTTGGTGAGGGAATCTCCAAAGTAGGTGAGATTGTAGACTTGGGAGTTCAGTTGGGCATCCTTACCAAGAGCGGTTCCTGGTACAGTTATAACGAAACAAAGATCGGACAGGGACGTGATGCGGTAAAGAACATGTTGAAGGATAATCCCGAACTGTGCGAAGAAATAGAGGCGAAGATCACGGCTTCCTTGCAGGAAGAACGTGAGGCCTGAATGCCGTATTCCGGTGATTGCGTCGGATAAGCGGATACAATAATTTCTCCTGCCTTTTGCTTCCAGACGGAAGCAAAAGGCAGGAGAGTTTTTTATTAGAAGTTGAATCCGGCTCGGATATAGCCGTTGACGGAACGGGTCCGATTGCTGTAATGAAGGGTTAGTCCGATAGGACCGATAACGGTACGTAAGTCGTATTTTAAGGCAGTACCCCACATGTCGAAACCGTTATGCTCGTTATGTCCGAAAGCATTGCGGAAGAAATGGCTCCAGGTATCTGAAGTAAGTCCCATATTCCCGATGGCACTGATAAAATGGCGTTTCCCGATGCGGAAACGCGCTTCTGCACCTCCGATGAGTAAGGCCCTTCGGGCCACTTCGAATCGGTTTACTCCATAGAAAGCCATTTGCTGTTCAAAATATTTTCCGACTTCTTGTCCTCCGAAAGTGTTGATTTCAGATACGGTATTTTCTGTTGTGATATAGCGTCCTGCTACCCGAGGGATTATCGTCCAGCGGTCGTGAGGAGACAATGCTGCTTTCCAGCTGACGGAAGCGGCATGAAAAGGTTGTGTATGACGGGTGGTGGATACTACGTAATTGTATACACCTCTCAACTCATGGCCTTGGGTGGGGAAATAAGTATCATCCAAGCTGTTAAACGTGTAGGTTCCTCCAAACTTAAAATAACTTTCGGTATGAATGTCTTGGGCAAGGCTGTTTTCGAAATTATAAAGGAATGAGCCGTAATCGTAGTTGTGATAACGGGTACCGATGCTTAAGGTTGTCTTTTTCCAACTTTTGGTGAAAGCTAGATTCCCTTTGTGTCTTAGGAAACTGATTTCATAAGCCCGTTCACCCTGATAATTGATGTTGAAGTCATTGTAACTGAGTTCATAATTGACAGATAGGTGCCACGCTTTTCCCAAATGAAGAGCGTAGTCCACCAGGCCGTATGTATGCTTACCTAGACGTAAGGCTACATAGAAAGCTTGACGTTCCCATCTGGAAATCTTGAAATTACTGCTGAATATGAGAGCGGCCAGTTGCTCGTTGTCATAACGGGCATCCCCGATAAGAATATGCTGATATTTTTTTTGTACGTCACCGATAGCAGGAGAAGGAGTTGTTGGAATATTGGCCAATCCCGGTCTGGCTTTTACAGAATCGGTCAGGCCTATACGTTTTCGGACGGCGAGGAGCGCACCGATTTTCTCTGTAGCGGCCTGTTGTCCCCGGTCAATCAGGGTATCAATAGCTGTGGTGCTGAAACTGGCCGTGTTATAGCCTTTGATGTTTACCTTTATATATACGTCCGAATTTGCTATGTTCTTTTGCCAGCGATCTTTACTTTGCAGGTCGATGAGTTGGCTAAGTTGACCGATAATGTCTTTTTGTAAGTCTGTGGCGGATTTCAGAGTGTCTTGTACATCCACTCCGATAACAATGTTTGCTCCCATGCGGCGGGCGACGTCGACAGGATAGTTATTGACGATGCCTCCGTCTACCAATAATTTATTTTCCATGTGAACGGGAGAAAATATGCCTGGTATGGACATGCTGGCACGCATGGCGACCGGTAGTACCCCGCTGGTATGTATTATTTCGGAACCGGTGGCTACATCCTGCGATACGCAAGCAAAAGGAATAGGCAGTTGGTCAAAGCGTATCGAGTCGTGATAGTCGCGTGTTAATTGCCAGAGCATACTTCCGATGTTTCGTCCTCGTATGACACCGCCGCTCAAGGCCTCTTGGGGTTTTCCGGCGAAGGGTACGGAGAGAATGTAGCGCTCTGTGTCTTCGCGCATCTGCAAGGTTTGTTTTTTTCGGTCTTGGCTGTCGCTGAGTAAGGTGCGCCAGTTCTGACGCATGACGATGCTGTCCAATTGTGCAGGACTGTAGCCTATTGCATAAAGTCCTCCTACAATTGCCCCCATGCTGGTGCCCACGATGATGTCTACAGGTATGCCTGCCTGTTCGATTATTTTCAAGGCACCGATGTGTGCCATGCCTTTGGCGCCTCCTCCACTGAGTACGATGGCGACTTTCTTGCGGGCATCAACGGCAAAGGAGAAGAAAGAGAACAGATAAATAAGAAGGAATATTTTTTTCATAATTGATGAATGGTTGGATGATAGATTATCTTGTGGCGAACATTTGGATTCCAGCAATTGAAAAAGATAGCTCGTATGTTTGGCCGGTCTTGTTCATGGGCTGACATTGGTCGGAGAGGGCACGTGCAGAAATGTGACAGGGGAAAACTGACATGTTGGCATAGAAAAAGCCTTTTTTGCTTGGTGCAATCTGAAAAAGATGAAAAATATCTGTTTTTTCAGGGATAGAAGGATGTATACGGTTCGCCGGAACGATTGCTCGGGCTTACTATTTCGTTTCATAGGCAAAGAGGGGACTTTCATAAAAACATTCTACAAAAAATAAGATATTCGTTACGGAGCAAATATACATTATTTATAAGGAAGGTTTCATGGGTGTTCGTTTTTTTTTATAAGCCTTAAAATAATTTTGTTTTTCCATGTTTATTTGGCACGCGGTTTGTTTGTATGCTAATGCGTGATGTTAATCATCCGCGCGAAACAAATAAAGATAATAATAATAAATAGATAAGATTATGGGAAAGATTATTGGAATTGATTTGGGAACCACGAATTCATGTGTTTCCGTATTTGAAGGAAATGAACCGGTTGTGATTGCCAATAGCGAAGGCAAACGTACTACACCGTCTATAGTGGCTTTTGTGGACGGAGGCGAACGCAAGGTTGGTGACCCGGCCAAACGTCAAGCTATTACCAACCCGAGTAATACTATATTTTCTATTAAGCGTTTCATGGGTGAGACCTATGACCAGGTTCAGAAAGAAATTGCTCGTGTGCCTTATAAAGTAGTGAAAGGCGATAACAATACACCTCGTGTAGATATCGACGGCCGTTTGTATACTCCACAGGAAATCTCTGCGATGATTCTTCAGAAAATGAAGAAAACGGCGGAAGATTATCTGGGTCAGGAAGTGACAGAGGCTGTTATTACAGTGCCGGCATATTTCAGCGACTCGCAACGTCAGGCCACAAAAGAAGCCGGTCAGATTGCCGGATTGGAAGTAAAGCGTATTGTGAATGAGCCTACGGCTGCCGCATTGGCTTACGGTGTGGATAAGGCAAACAAAGATATGAAGATTGCCGTATTCGATCTTGGTGGCGGTACGTTTGATATTTCGATACTTGAGTTCGGTGGCGGTGTGTTCGAGGTGCTTTCGACCAATGGTGATACTCATTTGGGTGGTGATGACTTCGATCAGGTGATTATCGACTGGATGGTAGAAGAATTTAAGGCGGAAGAAGGGGCTGATTTGTCCAAAGATCCGATGGCTTTGCAGCGTTTGAAAGAAGCTGCTGAAAAGGCGAAAATAGAATTGTCTTCTTCTACGACGACTGAAATCAATTTGCCGTATATCACGGCTGTAGGCGGTGTTCCCAAACACTTGGTGAAGACTTTGACGCGTGCTAAGTTCGAGCAGTTGGCCAATCAGTTGATACAGGCTTGTAAAGTACCTTGCCAGAACGCTATGCGTGATGCTGGTCTGAGCAATTCGGATATTGATGAAGTAATCTTGGTAGGCGGCTCCAGCCGTATTCCGGCTATACAAAAGCTGGTGGAAGATTTCTTCGGAAAAGCACCATCCAAAGGTGTTAATCCTGATGAAGTTGTAGCAGTTGGTGCTTCTATTCAAGGTGCTATCTTGAATAAAGAAGCCGGTGTGGGTGATATTGTTCTTCTTGATGTGACTCCGTTGTCTATGGGTATTGAAACGTTGGGCGGTGTAATGACGAAATTGATAGATGCCAATACCACGATTCCGTGTAATAAAAAAGAAACGTTCAGCACGGCTGCCGACAATCAAACAGAAGTGACGATTCATGTGCTGCAGGGTGAACGTCCTATGGCAGCGCAGAATAAATCGATCGGTCAGTTCAATTTGTCTGGCATCGCACCGGCTCGTCGGGGTGTTCCTCAGATCGAGGTTACATTTGATATTGACGCCAATGGTATATTAAAGGTCTCGGCGAAAGATAAAGCTACAGGTAAAGAACAAGCTATTCGTATTGAGGCGTCTTCCGGTTTGAGTAAGGAAGAAATAGACCGTATGAAGGCCGAAGCTGAAGCTAATGCGGATGCTGATAAGAAAGAGCGTGAGAAGATCGATAAGATGAATCAGGCTGACTCAATGATTTTTCAGACCGAGAATCAGTTGAAAGAGTTGGGAGACAAATTGCCTGCTGATAAGAAACCGGCGATAGAAGGCGCCTTGCAGAAGTTGAAAGATGCCCACAAAGCTGCCGATGTGTCAGCTATTGACGCTGCTATTGCAGAATTGAATGCGGCATGGCAAACTGCCAGTGCTCAAATGTATCAAGGGGGAGCACAGCCTGGGCCTGATATGTCCGGTGCGAATACTCAAGGTAACTCCGGTTCCTCTACTTCATCATCAGATGAAACAATACAGGATGCGGATTTTGAGGAAGTCAAATAATAGAAGGCTTGATTAGGACAAAAAGTAGCTTCGGCGGATTACCTTAATGAGGTGATCCGCCGAAGTTTTTTATGAGAAGTAGGTAAAGATAGGTGAGGGAGGAATGGAGGAGGGGATGGGGCCAGGACCGAATATTATGTTGGGGCGCATGAAATAAAGTTTTTTGTATCGTGTGGACGAGATGGTTTGTTCGAGATCTGTTAATGTAAGGTAAGAATGTTTTCGCTTTGCCTAACTTGATATAATAAAATAGAAACATCGTTATTTGAGGTTCTCTTGATTTTCCGTTTTGCTTATGAAGCTCTACTTTTGAGGCGCGACCGGAGACGGTCGGAGAGTTTGTAACGGGGTACATGATTCTTTTTAGATAAGATTTTATTGCACCCGGATGTGAAACAAATAACTAAGAAGACGATGAAAAATGGAGTTTTGATACAGTATTTTGAATGGAACTTGCCTAATGACGGTCTGTTGTGGAGGCAATTAAAGGAAGATGCGAAGCATTTGAGTGAGATCGGTATTTCGGCTGTCTGGATTCCGCCGGCTTACAAGGCCGATGAACAGCAGGACGAAGGGTATGCCACATACGACCTGTACGATTTCGGGGAGTTTGACCAGAAAGGTACGGTTCGTACGAAATATGGCACACGTGGAGAGCTGGAGGAGGCGATCAAGGCACTGCATGATGTCGGCATAAATGTTTACCTGGATGCTGTGCTCAACCATAAGGCCGGTGGTGATTATGCCGAGAAGTTCAAGGCGGTCCCCATTAATGAGGAAGACCGTAACCGGACCTTGGGAGAGCCTATGGAGATTCAGGCTATGACCGGTTACAATTTTGAAGGAAGAGGAGATACGTATTCGGATTTTAAATGGCATTGGTATCATTTCTCTGGGACGGATTACGACAGTGTGGCCGACCGACACGATATTTTCCGTATTATCGGACCGGGAAAGGGATGGAGCCAGGGAGTAGACAAGGAGAAGGGAAACTATGATTATCTGCTTGCTAATGATATTGATCTCGACAACCCGGAGGTGGTTGCAGAGCTAAACCGATGGGGGAGATGGGCCGCCAGTGAGTTCGGGTTTGACGGTTACCGGATGGATGCTATCAAACACATGGACCGGAACTTCACCTCGCAGTTTGTGGATGAAGTGCGTAAGGAGCGCGGGGAAGACTTCTTTTTCGTTGCAGAGTATTGGAACGGCGATATGGATTCTCTGATGGAATTTTCGGAAGCGATCGGCAACAAGATTTCTCTTTTCGACGTCCCTTTGCATTACAATTTCTTTGCAGCCTCCCAGCAGGGGAAGGACTACGATCTGAGTTGTCTACTGGAGAATACGCTGTTGAGCCGTGACAGCCGTCTGTCCGTTACCTTTGTCGACAATCATGATTCGCAACCGGACAGTTCGTTGGAGTCGAATGTCGCCGATTGGTTCAAGCCGATGGCCTACGGTCTGATACTGCTGATGCGTGAGGGCTATCCGGCTATTTTCTACGGCGACTATTATTCCATGAAGAGGGAAGGCTCGCCCCATCGCTTGATTCTGGACGAGTTGCTGGTTGCCCGCCAAAAGTATGCGTATGGCGATCAGGATCTTTATTTCGATCATCCCTCTACGGTCGGACTGGTCAGACACGGAGACGCCGATCATGCCGGTTCCGGCCTGGTGTTTCTGATGAGCAATGATGAGGACGGGAGCAAGGAAATGTCGTTAGGTCCTTTGCGGGCCGGTGAGACGTGGCACGAGATAACGGGCAGCATCCCCGAAGAGATTGTGTTGGACGAAAACGGAACTGCGGTTTTTACCGTGAAAGGTCGGAATCTGGCTGTTTGGGTGAAAAAGGAATAAGGGCGATGGACGTTTGGGACCGGTTGCGTGGGAGCGATTTGCAAAAGTCCCGGAAAAGGTATATATTTGTCGTCTGACTTTGAAAGAACTGTGAGAATGAATGTAGATACGACAGCTGATAATGTAATTATTTTTGCTATTCCGAAAGACGTCGCTCCCTAGGACGCTCTTAGGAGCGACAGCGTTTCCGGTGGGCCGCTTTGTACTGTAATAGGTGCAGAGCGGCCCGATTTGTATGGAAGAAGACGGCTTGAGGGGCAATCGGGGTGCTCGCCACGTTTAAGCGCGGCGAGCATCTCTTTTTCCGATGGTGCTCATGCCTGCTGAAAAGGATGCTCACCCCGTGAAAACGGATCGTAAGAGGGCGTTTTCCGTTAGCGTGAGAAAGGGAAATAGGGGTGGTCTGCGAATGTAAAAATGCTGCAATTTGTGTGAATTTTTCGTCAAAAAGGATCGAGAAAGACTAACTCTTGTTAAGGTCATTTTATTCGGCTTCGGAACATTTGGAAGCCACCTTCTTTTTTTGAAACTTTGGATAAAACAAAACAGGAAGGATATGATACAGTTGTCGGATGTCGGGCTGATAGGCCTGGGAGTGATGGGGGCCAATCTGGCGCTCAATCTGGAAAGTAAGGGGTGGCGGGTTTCGGTGTGGAACCGTACGGCGCCCGGAGTGGGAAAAAGTAGTGTGCAGCGTTTTATGGACGCGCATGCCGAAGGGCGTCGGTTGGCCGGTTTTTCCGGGCTGAGTGCTTTTGTGGCTTCGCTGTCCCGCCCGCGTGTGGTTATTGTCATGGTGCCGGCCGGTGCGGCTGTCGACGAGGTGGTGGGCAATCTGCTGCCGCTGTTGTCACCGGGGGATGTCCTGGTGGACGGGGGAAATTCTCATTATGCCGATACCGAACGGCGCGTGCAATTGTTGCGCATGCGCGGGGTGCATTTTGTCGGAGCCGGTGTTTCGGGTGGAGCCGAGGGGGCCCGCTACGGTGCATCCATTATGCCGGGCGGAGCCGATGAGGCCCGTCCGGTGGTGATGCCCCTGCTGGAAAGTATTGCGGCACGGGCTGCTGACGGCACGCCTTGCTGCTCCTGGATAGGGCCGGGCGGTGCCGGCCATTTTGTGAAGATGGTGCACAACGGTATTGAATATGCCGACATGCAACTGATTGCCGAGACGTATGCGCTGTTGGGGGCTTTGGGCAGGCTTGACAACGAGTCCCGTGCCGGCTTGTTCGAGCAGTGGAACGGCGGTCGGCTGCGGAGTTACCTCATGGAAATAACCGCTGCCATTCTTCGTCGGCGTGAACCCGGAGGAGGGTATTTGCTGGACCGGATTCTCGATGTGGCCGGACAAAAGGGTACGGGCCGTTGGACGGTGACGGCGGCGCTCGATCTGGGAGTGCCTCAGGACGCTGTGGCCTCGGCTGTTTTTCAGCGCGCCTTGTCCGCGCATAAGGAACAGCGTGCGATGGTCTCTTCCTTTTTGGGCACCCGTCCGGTGGCGGTGGTGCCGGTGGCCGAATTGTCTGCGGAGCTGGAACAGGCTCTTTATGCCGCCAGACTGGTGGCTTATGCGCAGGGATTTGAGTTGATCGAGGCGGCTTCGCGTTCGTTCGACTGGGCGGTGGATGCGGCCTCTGTGGCGCGGCTGTGGCGAGGCGGGTGCATTATCCGCTCGGCTTTTCTCGATGACATCGCCGGTGCGTTCGAGGCCGGGGAGGCCGGTCAGGGGCTGCTTCTCTCGTCCCGTTTCCTCGCTCCGTTGTGTGAGGCACTTCCCCATTGGCGACGGGTGGTGAGCCGTTCGGTGACGGACGGTGTGGCCGTTCCGGTCTTCAGTGCCTTGCTGAACTATCTGCATGCGCTCTCCACCGAACGCCTGCCGGCTCATCTGATCCAGGCACAGCGTGATTATTTCGGTGCGCATACCTTCGAGCGTGTCGACGATCTTCGGGGACATTTTCATCACGAGGACTGGACGGCCCCGCCGATGCCGGGCCCTTCGGCGAACAGTTAACGTATGTCTGTAAAAAAATCAGTAAAGATGGAGAAACCGCAAACGTTGATTATGGTTATTTTCGGTGCGTCGGGCGATCTGACAAGGCGGAAACTGATGCCGGCTCTTTACGTGCTGCACCGCTTGGGACGGCTCCCGGAAAAACTGATCCTGCTGGGCGTGGCCCGTACGCTTTTCGACGAGGATTCGTTTCGCGACCGGATACGTCAGGCACTGCTGCTCTATGTAAAGTCCGAAGAGATAGAGCCGCACCTGCTGGATTCGTTTCTGGAACGGGTGTATTATCTGCCGATGGATCCCGCTGACGCAGCGCAGTACAGCCGCCTGCGTACTACGCTGGCGACTTGGGATGCCGAACTTGGAAATCCCGGAAACTACCTTTATTATCTGGCCACTCCTCCTTTGCTTTACGGTGTTATCCCGCAGCATCTGAAAGCGGCCGGTCTGAACGGGCGTACCGGTCCCGGACAGGTGCGTATCGTGGTGGAGAAGCCTTTCGGCTACGACCTGGAGTCGGCGCGGCAGCTGACGGCCGTCTATCGGGACGTGTTCGAAGAGGAGCAGATCTACCGCATCGACCATTTCCTGGGCAAGGAGACGGTACAGAACATCCTGGCCTTCCGGTTTGCCAACAGTCTTTTCGAACCTCTATGGAACCGCAACTATATAGATTACATGGAGATTACGGCGGTGGAGAATATGGGCGTGGGCACACGTGGCGCTTCCTTCGACGGCGTAGGCACATT
Organism: uncultured Paraprevotella sp.; assembly: GCA_910584955.1. Lineage (GTDB taxonomy): Bacteria > Bacteroidota > Bacteroidia > Bacteroidales > Bacteroidaceae > Paraprevotella. The sequence continues at coordinate 11,429 of CAJUDC010000012.1, forward strand.
GCGGGATATGGTTCAGAATCATCTGGCACAATTGTTGGCGGTCACCGTTATGGAACCGCCGTCTTCTTTCAATGCCGATGACTTCCGCAACGAGGTGGTGAAAGTGTATCGCTCGCTGGCACCGCTGACGCAGGAAGACATGCGTCGTTTCGTGGTGCGGGGACAATACACCGCATCGCCCGGTCGCAAGGCGTATCGGGAGGAAGACCATGTGGACAAGGCTTCGCGCACGGAGACCTTTCTGGCTATGCGGATCGGCGTCGACAACTGGCGCTGGAGCGGTGTTCCTATCTATATCCGTACCGGCAAGCAGATGCCTACGAAGGTGACCGAGGTGGTGGTTCACTTCAAGCCGGCTCCCTTCGCCATGTTCGGTTGTGAGGAGGGAGGCTGTCCCGTCACCAACCGTCTGGTGATTCGGATTCAGCCCGGCGAGGGGATTGCTTTGCGTTTCGGCATGAAGACGCCCGGAAGCGGTTTCCGGGTAAGCCCGATGGATATGGATTTCAGTTATGCCGAACTGGGGGCGTTACCGACGGAGGATGCTTATGCGCGCTTGATCGAGGATTGTATGGCCGGCGATCCCACTTTGTTCATCCGCAGCGATGCCGTGGAGGCCGGCTGGCGCTTTTTTGATCCGCTGGTGCGCTTCTGGCGGGAGCACCCGGCATGGCCCCTCTACGGTTATCCCGCCGGGACATGGGGCCCGCCCGAGTCGGAGAGGCTGCTTGCCGGGCGGGCTTCGGGATGGACGAATCCGTGTAAGAACCTGACCCAAACCGATTTGTATTGCGAGCTATGAGAATGATTGATAAACCGGACGAGACGGATGTGGTGCGGGCCTTGCTGGATGCGCTGCTGACCGAGTTGGAGAACGGACTCCGGGGCTCCGACGGAATGGGGCGGCACCGGGCGGGCATTGTGCTCTCCGGCGGAAAGACTTCCGGTCTGCTTTTCGATACGTGGGTGCGGGAATACGCTTCCCGTACGCCTTGGGAACACCTGCATTTCTTTTGGGCGGACGAGCGCTGTGTGCCTCCCACCCATGCCGACAGCAATTACGGGCAGGCGGCAGCCCGTTTGTTCAGCCATGTACCGGTGCCGCCCGGACATATTCATCGCATTCGCGGCGAAGCCGATCCGAGGGCCGAGGCCGTTCGGTACGGTTCATTGGTCAGCCGATGGTTCCCTTTAAGGAATGGCGTCCCCGTGTTCGACATCTTGTTGTTGGGGATCGGAACCGACGGGCATACGGCTTCCGTATTCCCGGAGCATGCCGCCCGCATTTTTCGGGAAACCGCTCCTTATGCGGTCAGCGTCCATCCGCAGACGGGACAGCGTCGGATCACCGTGACGGGACGTCCGTTGCTCGCCGCCCGTCATACCTGGTTCTTGGTAACGGGCGACGAAAAGCGGGATATCTTGCATCGGATACAAACCGATGGAAACGCTTCCGGCTTACCGGCTGTCCGGGTGCTTAGCCGTTCGTTTGACGGGCGTCTGTTCGCTTCTTCGGGCCGGTGAACGGGATATTACGGGCTTCTGCGGCCTGTTGCGTTTCGTTTTATAGATTATTTTCTACCGGGTTCTGCCTGTGTATAGCGCCTTTTTATGTATCTTTGCAAAGTTTCCTTTAGTGGGGAAACAATCCGATTAACCTTAATTTTAAACGTATGATGAGGTACATTTTTAAAAGATGGAGTATGACGGCTGCCGCTTGTCTGGTGGCTGTTGCGTTGTCGGCCCAGTCGGACGAAGGGACTGTGTGCTACAATGTCATACCGGCTCCGCAGGCGGTGGCACCGGTACAGGGAGCCACGTTCGACGTGCGGGCAGGCATGGCTGTCGTTTATCCCAAAGGGAACGAAAAGATGCGGCGTAATGCCGAGTTTCTGACGGCTTATTTGAAAGAGCAGTCGGGAATCGAGTTGGTGCCGGTGAAGGGCAAGTCCGCTCAGGCTGCCGTAACCTTGAGCTTGGGATTGGATAATCCGAATCCCGACGCTTACATGATTTCCGTCAACGGAGACGGGATTGTTATACAGGGTGCCAGCGAATCGGGTGTGTTCTACGGCATACAGACGTTGCGTAAGGCCGTTCCTGTGGCCGCCACCGGGACGATCTATTTCCCGCGTGTGCTGATAGCCGACCAGCCTCGCTTTGCCTATCGGGGCGGAATGCTCGACACCAGCCGGCATTTTTTCTCTGTGGACTTTGTCAAGAAGTATATCGACCTGCTGGCTCTTCACCACATCAATAATTTTCATTGGCATCTGACGGACGATCAGGGGTGGCGCTTCGAGGTGAAAGCTTATCCCGAGCTGACGGCCAAAGGGGCGAAGCGCACCGAAACCGTGATCGGACGCAATACGAGAAAGTTCGACGGCACTCCTTACGGCGAGGGCTGCTATTTCACGCAGGAGCAGTGCAAGGAGATCGTGGCTTATGCGGCGGAGCGCTATATCAATGTCGTACCGGAGATCGACATGCCCGGCCACATGTTGGCTGCACTTTCCGTATTCCCACACCTGGGCTGTACGGGCGGACCCTATGAGGTGGGCCGTCAGTGGGGCGTTTTCGACGATGTGTTGTGTGCCGGCAACCCCGCCACGCTTGAGTTTATCCGCACGGTACTGGGTGAGTTGATCAAGGTGTTCCCGTCGCATTATATCCACGTGGGAGGCGATGAGTGTCCGAAAGTGCGCTGGAAGGCGTGCGCCAAATGCCAGGCCAAAGCGCAGGAACTGGGTTTCGTGGCCGGCGAGCATTCGGTGGAAGACCAGTTGCAGAGTTACGTCATCCGCGAGGCGGAGAAATTTCTGAACGCCAACGGGCGCGACATGATTGGTTGGGACGAGACGCTTGAGGGCGGATTGGCACCGAATGCCACCGTGATGTCCTGGCGCGGTTTCAGCGGTGGTGTGGAAGCGGCCCGTCAGCATCATTCGGTGATCATGACCCCCACCAGCCATTGTTATTTTGATTATTACCAGGCTTGGAATACGGAAAACGAGCCGTTGGCCATCGGCGGTTATCTGCCTGTCGGCAAGGTATATGAACTGGAGCCTGTGCCTTCTTCGCTGACCGACAAGGAAAAGGAATACATCATAGGGGCACAGTGCAATCTGTGGACGGAGTACATCACTTCGCCCTCGCAGGCCGAGTATATGTTGCTGCCCCGTATGGCAGCCATCAGCGAGGTGCAATGGACACAGCCCGACCGAAAGAACTACGAAGATTTCCGGGCACGCATGCCCCGGCTGATGAAGTTGTACGAACGGTTGGGCTACAACTATTCCCGTCATATATTCGATAAATGAATCGGGAAGAGACCGTGACCGTCAGCCGTTTGTCAACGGGCTATCGGGTGAGGGGCAACCGCAGGGTGGTGGCTTCCGGTATCTCGGCTTCGCTGCGGAGCGGGGAGCTCACTTGCCTGCTGGGCGCCAACGGTGCGGGGAAGTCTACACTGCTGCGCACTTTGTCGGCGTTTCAGCCCGCTTTGTCGGGCGAGATTTGCGTCGGCGGTCGGCCTCTCAACGATTATACGCCTCGGGAACTGTCCCGGCAAATAGGCGTGGTGCTTACCGAAAAGCCGGATGTATATAATATGTCGGTGGAAGAGATGGTGGGCATGGGCCGGACCCCTTACACCGGTTTCTGGGGCGGACTGGACGATGACGACCGCCGCAGGGTGGATGAGGCTATCGGACTGGTGCGTATCGAAGCGCTGCGTCGTCGTCCCGTGCACACACTGAGCGACGGCGAACGGCAGAAGGTAATGATTGCCAAGGCGCTGGCGCAACAGACGCCGGTTATATTACTGGACGAACCCACTGCGTACCTCGATTTCCCCAGTAAGGTGGAGGTGATGCAATTGTTGCAGCGGCTGGCGCGGACCATGCGGAAAACCGTGTTCCTCTCTACCCACGACTTGGAACTGGCGCTTCAGACGGCCGACAGGCTGTGGCTCATGGAGGCAGGGGGGCACGTGCATATCGGTACACCCGAGGACTTGGCGCTGGACGGGCGGTTGAGCCGTTTTTTCGAGGGTGACGGAATCACTTTCGACACGGCAAGCGGCCTGTTTCGTGTGGAGAACGTTTGCACACGCACCTTGCGATTGGAAGGCGAAGGACTTCGCCGGGCAATGGTGAGCAAAGCATTGGCCCGAAACGGGATCCGGGCTGTTCGGGACGGTGGCTCTCCGGTGTGGATCGATGCCGGAACCGACGAAGCCGGTGCTTTCGTGCTTCACGGATACGCCGGTGAGGTCCGGGCTTGCGCTACGGTTGAGGCGCTGTTGGAAGCGGTCGGTAAGTTGTGGCCCGATGCTTTTTCAAGCGCATCTTGCTGAAAGGGCAGGACCGCAACGGAAAAGGGCCCTTCCGCTGATGAAAAAGAGGAAATACAAACCGGAGCGTCGTTTCGCCGGAAGGTGGAGGATGCGATGCTCCCAAACAAAAATAAAATGAAGCAAACAACAGTTTTTTTATCCGGTCTGCTGGCCGTCGGGTTGGGCATGTGCCCGGAGCGGGCCGAAGCACAGGCGCCTGCCTCTCTCGAAGGAGGCTACCGGCTGGTGTGGAGTGAAGAATTCGATAAACCCGGTAAGCCCGATCCCGCTTGTTGGACGTACGAGGAAGGCTTTGTGCGTAACAACGAATGGCAGTGGTATCAGCCCCAGAACGCCGTGGTGAGCGATGACGGCACATTGGTGATTACGGCACGCAACGAGGTGCGGCCGAATCCGCTTTATGAGGAGGGAACGAAGGACTGGCGCAAGAAGCGCAAACAAATCGAATGTACTTCTGCGAGTGTCATTACGCGCGGACGGAAAGAATTCCTGTACGGTCGTTTTCTTATCCGGGCGCGCATCCCGGCAGCGCGCGGTTCGTGGCCGGCTATCTGGCTGCTGGGCAGTAAGAAAGACTACGGATGGCCTTCGTGCGGCGAGATAGACATCATGGAGTTTTATCCCAAGAACGGAGTGCGCAGCATATTGGCCAATGCCTGCTGGGGCGACGACCGGGGCGGCAGTGTGTGGGACGATGCAGTCGTGCCTTTCACGCATTTCACCGCGAAAGATTCGCTTTGGGCCACCCGTTTCCACGAGTGGAGGATGGACTGGGACAAGGACTTCATCCGGTTGTATCTGGACGATGAACTGCTCAATGAGATCGACCTCAGCCGTACGGTCAACGGCAAGCATGGCCGCAACGAGAATCCTTTCCGCAAACCGATGTATCTCTTGCTGAATCTGGCCATGGGAAGCAGCGGAGGAAAGGTGGACGCCGACGCTATGCCGATGCGCTATGAGATAGACTACGTGCGGGTGTACCAGAAGCCGTAACGTATAAATCGCCCCGCCTGTGCGGGCGGGGCGATTTCTGATTTCAGCTGTTCCCGTATGCCTGTTTGCAGGGCATACGGGATTTTTTAGCTGCGTATGGCAAAATATTTCCAGAGCGGAGCGGCCATGAGAGCTTGTTTGACGGCATCCGCCTTCAGCAATGCTTTCATTTCGTCGGCAGTGAGCAGATGCACGCTCAGATCCTCGCCCGGTTCCGTATGTGACGGGCCTATCGGTTCTACGTCAAGCGCCAGAAAGCAGTGGGTCAGGTTGTTCATGGCGCTGGTGTTGGCCGAGATAACCATAAACTCCTCCCAATGTCCTCCGCCGAACCCCGTCTCTTCCAACAGTTCCCGGCGGGCGCTTTCCAACGGTTGCTCACCCGGTTCGCACACTCCGGCACACAGCTCGTAACGTGTCTCTCCCAGTCCGTGGCGGTATTGACGCACCGTAACGAAACGGCCGTCCCGGGTGATGGCGATGGTGTTTACCCAATCGGGGTATTCCAGTACGTAATACTCCGGAAGCTCCACACCCGTCGGCAGCAGCACCCGGTCGCGCCGTGCCGTCAGCCACGGTCTTTTGAGCAGGTATTCGCTTTCCAGTACCTGCCATTTTCTTTCCTGTAGGTCCTCTTTCATGTTGTTGAAGCGTTTAAGGAGAGCAAATGTACTAAAAAAAGAGCAGGCACTACCTCTCTTTTCTGATTTTATGACGGTTTTTCACACTCGCCGTCGCACCTCGTGCTTTCCCGGTCCTATAGGTAGTATTGGGTCCGGGAAGGGCTGTTTGCAAGCCTTTCCGATGGGAGAGGTGAAAGAATCTCACCAGAGGTTAAATCGAGGTTAATCTTCAGATTTTCTTCCCGAAAAGCCGGAAAACAACTACCTTTAGCCTCCGAATCGGCTGCCGGTCTCTTTGTGTGCCTTCGGGAGGGGCGGCCGGTCGCGTGAGCGACGACCATACAGTGAGAAGGCGTGTTTAAATAAAAAGATTATGAGAATGGATAACGTAAAGCCTGCTCCGGGCGTGATGGAGAGTGTGAGAGCTTTTTTCATTAAGTATGTCGATTTCCACAGCCGTTCCCGCCGGGCGGAGTATTGGAAAGTAGTGTTGTTTAATATCTTGGTGTACATCCCCTTGGGAATTATCCTGGGCGGGTCGATGACAGAGGTTTTGCCGTATGTGGGCACGGAACTGGACACCACCACATTTGTATCCCGGCTGGACGGGACGGCAAAGACTGTGCTGGCTCTTTACAGTCTGTATTATTTCATCTGTCTGATTCCGAGTTGGGCTTTGATGGTGCGCCGCCTGCACGACATCGGGCTTAGCGGCTGGTTCCTGTTGCTGTTTGTCGTGTTGGGATTTGTTCCTTATCTCAACATCCTGTCGGGCATTGTATTGCTGGCGCTGATGTGCATCGACTCCAAGCGGACGCCCAACCGATGGGGCGAATCGCCTAAATACATATTGTAAGTCTTGCTGCAGGCCGTAGCGCCGTAGGGTGTCGGCTGTTTCCGGCAAGCGGGAAAGACGGACGTCTGTAGAGCCATGCTCTGCTTCGTTCCGTCTTTTTCTTTGGTGTTTGTCGGGGCGGGGAAAAGGGAAAATGCTTTCCGGTGCAATCGTTTCTGAGCACCTTTGTGTTAAAATTTGGTTAAATGTAAAGAAATGTTTCGGGGGGGGTGAAATATTAGTAACTTTGTTAAAGTTATAGATGAGACGGCTTCAAGGTGCATCTTCGGGAGCGGTGGCGTCTGTAGCGGTAAAGTGAACAGAACAGGAAGATGCGGAAAAGACAAATTAGTATGGCAGAAGTAAATGCAAAGCCTGCTCCGGGCATGATGGAGAGTGTGAAAATGTTTTTCGGCAGATATGCCGATTTCAAGGGCCGTTCGCGCCGGGCAGAGTATTGGATGGTGACCTTGTTTAATATGGTGCTGGCAGCGGTCTTGTTAGGATTGTTTTCGGTGATGGATCTGTATTCCATAGGTGCGGGTCTTTGGGGCTTGTATATAGTGGCGAGTTTGGTTCCGTCGTTGGCTTTGACGGTCCGTCGTTTGCACGATGTGGGGCGTAGCGGTTGGTTTTTTCTATTGATGTTTATACCGGTTATTAATCTGTGGCCTGCTATTCTGGTTATGTTCATCGATTCCAAAGTCGAGGCCAACCAATGGGGCGAATCGCCTAAATACGGAGCATAGAGGCTGGAGGCGACAAAGGCGGCATAAGCACCCAGTAAGCATACGGCGGGCGGAAGGAAAAGATTTTTTGCCGACTGCCGGAAATAAGACCACGGTTTGATTTGTACAGATCGAACCGTGGTCTTTAGCGTTTGCGGCACGATGTGTACACATCATGCCGTGATCGGAAGTTTCGGCGGGCAGACCGCAACGATGAGGTGCCGGAAAGGAGATGTTTCCTCTTCGGTGCTGTCAGGTTGTGTGAAAGGCGAATAGGGGGAGGCGATGAGCATTCCGCGCCGGGGCGGGGGACGGAAAGCGGAAATCTAGGTGCGGCGCTGTTGCAGGATGACGTAGATGATCACGGGTGCGCCCAGTACCGGTGTGATCACGTTGATGGGAATGAGGCCCGATTCGCCCGGCAGGGTGCTGAGCAGGTTGCACAGCAGCGTGAGCGAGGCGCCGGTCAACAGTGTGGCGGGCAGCAGCGAGCGGTGGTTGTCCGTGCCCAGCAGCAGACGTGCCAGGTGCGGGACGGCCAGTCCGATAAAGGAGACGGGACCGCAGAAAGCCGTGGAAACGGCGGTGAGCAGGCCGGTGGTCAGAAGGAGCAGGTTGCGGGTGCGCCCCAACGGAACCCCCAGGTTACGGGCATAGCGGTCGCCCAGCAGCAGGGCGTTGAGCGGTTTTATCAGCGTCAGGGCCAGAGCCAGTCCCGCTCCGATGGTGAGGGCGAAAGCCGGCAGGCGTTCCAGCGACACGTTGGCGAAACTTCCGAATCCCCACACCACGTAGGAGTGTACGCCTTCGGCTGTGGCATTGTAGTTCAGCAGGGAGATGGTGGAAGAAGTGACGTAGCTCATCATGATACCGGTGATAAGCAGCAGGATGCTGTTGCGCAGCAGGGTGGAGAAGAAAATCAGCAAGGCCATGATGCCCAATGCTCCGGCCAGGGCGGCTGCAATGACAAGCAGGAAACCGCTCAGACTGAAACTGCCTGCCGTGAGCGTTCCTCCCAACCACAGCATGGAGACGGCCACACCCAGGTTGGCGCCGCTGTCGATGCCCAGGATGGACGGACCGGCCAGCGGGTTGCGGAAAGCCGTTTGCAACAGCAGACCGGCCGTGGCCAGCGCACTGCCGCACAGCAGGGCCGTACAGGCCTGCGGCAGGCGGTTTTCAAAAATGATGTAGGCCCAACTGGCTTTTTCCGGTTCGCCGCCGCACAGAATGTGCCACACGGCGGCCGGCGGAATAGAGACTGACCCCCAAAAGATATTGGCGGCAAAAAGCAGCAGGGTCAGCCCTGCCAGTCCGGTTCCATAGTGTAGGCCTTTGTTCATTTCAAAGGACAAAAATAATGCAAATTATACGACGGAAGAAGGTGGGGATGAAAAATTTTTATCAGATCGGCCAGCAGGCGGTCCGGTTGAAACTGCACTTCTTCGTAGAAACGCACGTCGTGCGTGTTGCATCCGTAAATGCGTCGCTCGCGGAAGGGGCGGAAACGGCTGTAAGGGGCATAGTCGGCTTGCAACTGGGCGTAGGTCAGGTCTTGCGGCTGATTGTATTTGATGAGCCAGATGTCGGCATGCTGTGCGCGGTCGAACACCGTCTCGAAAGGCAACGGTACCGATCCGCTTTCGGGGTAGTCGGCAAACAGGTAGTCGGCTCCGGCATCGCGGTACAGCCGTCCCAGGGAGCTGTTGCCGCCGGCCACATGCCACGATGATCCGTAGAGCGTTTCGCACAGTAGCGTGGGGCGCTTGCTTATTCCGGTTACCCGTCGGGCCAGGTCCTGGTAACGCCGCTCGACGGCTTCGAACAGGCTGTCGGCCCGTTCGGGGCATCCGAACAGCCGGCCGTAGAAACGCATCCACTCGGCACGTCCCAAGGCCGATGTTTCCATATAGTCTGCGCATTCGATGATCGGGATACCCAGTTTGGCCAGCCGACCGTAGCCGTTGCTGCCTTCAAAGGGCGAGGGCATCAGGGCGTCGGGGTGCGTGTCCATGATTTTCTCTAGGTTCGGATTCAGACCGCTTCCGTAGTCCTGGATTTTTCCTTCCCGCACGCGCCGTATCAGGGCGTCCATCTTGATATACTTCAGGTCGCATACGCCCCCGATGGCATCCAGCCGGCCCAGTTGTTCCAGCAGACTGCAATGCACGGAGGAGTAGACGGCGGCACAGCGCAACGGGGTGCGTACCAGCGTGCCTTCGGGCAGCCGTTGCGGCAACGGGGCCTGTCGGGGCACCAGTATGTAGGTGTGGAGCATCCGGGTCGTGTCCCACGGATTGCGCAACGAAGCTACGGTGAAGCTGTCGTAGCTTACTATCGTCAGGTTGTCGGCATGGCGCAGGTGCAGCGTGTCGCCCTCCTGCATGCAAAGGGCAGTCTTGCTGCGGTCGCATCCGACCGTCAGCAAGACTGCCCCCAAACAGGCCGTAAGAGCCGCTATTTTCATAAGATCACTGTTTTCTTACCTGTAAAGAAAGACACGTTGCAGGGACCTACGCCCACATCGAATTTCTTGATGAACGTACCGTCGTTGGTGTACATGTTGGCATAGCCCGGTGTGGAGTAGGAAGCATAGCCTTTATCAAGTTCGTAAGACGTCAGCACGATGTTACCGTTGACGGGGTCCACACCGATTGCGGCCGGGGCGTCGGCGCTGATGGACAGCGGGACCGGTGTGTAAGCGCCGTCTTCGGCGGCCAGATTCACCTTGAAGTAGGTGATTTCGTTAGCGCCGTAGGGATAATTCACGGCATAGAGCACGTTGGAGCCTTCGGGCAGGCTGATGAGGGTGGCGTCGGCTACCTTGACAGGTTCGCCGCCGTTCAGGTCGAGCTTGTAGACGGCTGCGCCTTTCTGTTTATAACCGTCTTCGGCATCATACCAGCCGCTGGTACGTACATATACATTGCCCCGTGCATCGCTTACCGTCTGTACAGGGTTGACGGGTACGGTGATGTCCTTCGTTTTGGTGAATGTGGCCAGACTGATTTGCGATACGGTAGTACCCGTGCCGTATTCGCTGTTCGGCACATACAAATAGTCTCCTGCAATCGTCATATCCTCGGGATAGGCACCTACGGCGACGGTCTTGTCGATGGACAGCGTGGCGGTGTCGATGCGGGCTACGTGCCCCGAATACAATGAAACGTAGACATAGGCGCCTTTGCCGATCACGTCGCGAGGTTTGTCGATCTCCTCGTTGCCGGCCAGCTGTATCTGCTTTACCGATTTCAAGTCGCTGCGGCTGGCGATCTCGATGGTGTTCGAGCCGGTCACCGCTGCATAGATCTTGCTTCCGTACACAATGGCGCGGTTGGGCGTCGCTCCGAGCGTGCGTTCGTTGGCGCTTTCAAACAAGCCTGTGGCGCAGTCGTTGCTAAAGTATTCGATCACGGAGAAGTCACCGTCGATCTGGCTTCCGGCATTTCCGTTGTTCAGGATCAGCACGCCCGAACTTTCGTTACGGATGGCGATGGTGCCGCCGGGACGGGTGATTTCTTCATCGTCGTCGCAGGCTGTGAATGCTGCGCCCGCCATGATGATCATGGCATAGAGTTTCCAATTTTTCATGTTCTTGTATTTATTAAATGTTTAGGGTGAATGTCAGTTTCCACGCTCGGCCCGGCATGGGATAACCGCGTACGATGTCGTAGTGTTGGTTCGTCAGATTGGTGATGTCTGCGCGCAACTCCGCCGAGACGGCGCTCTTCATTCGGAACTGTCGCCACACAGCCACTCCCCATTCGTGATGAGGCTCGATGCGTGTGATGTCCATGTTCTCGTTGGTGGAATACCGTTTGCTCATGGCGGTGCCGTGCACGCTGAGGTTGGCCCACGGAGAAAGCAGGGCCACGGAGGCACCGCCGGAATGGCGGGGGGTGTACGCAATCTGGTCCTTGTAATACTTACTCTCCGGGTCCGTTACGTCGACAGCGTACTGGAAGGTGTAGTTCAAGTGTGTCTCCAGGCGGAGGCGCCGGCCTGCCGGCCATGTGGCGGTCAGTTTGGCGTCCGTACCCCATATATCCACTTGGCCCAGGTTAACCATATTCCAGAAGAACATATTCATGGGCATGGCAACTATTTTATTCTTCACCGTGTTGTAGTAGGCATCAACCTGTAGTTCGGCATGAAGTTGCGCCGGGGTGTGCGGCATCCGAAGGGTGGCACCGGCATTGAACTGTCGTGCCGTCTCGGGTTTCAGATCGCGGTTTCCCAGCCATGTGTAATAGTTGTCGGCAAAGGTCGGCATGCGGAAGATGTCCTTGTAGGATGCCCGCAGACACAACCATTCGGCGTTGTGCGGACAGAACGACAGAGCCGCCGAGGGCGACCAGTGGCGTGCGTCCCGCACGCTTTTGCCTTCCTGTGCGTCGTTCCGGTAGTTACTGAAGAGCAACGTGGCCGTGGCCGTAAGCGAGGCCACCCGGTATTTGACGGCCAGGCTGCCCAGCAGCGTATGGCGCAGAGGCGCCCGACAGTCGATGGCGTTGCTGCGCAGTGTGGCATAGGCATAGTCGGTGGCGGCGGAAAGGCTGAGTGTTTCCAGCGGCGTATAGAGCCAGGCAGCCGAGGCATAATACTCCTGTTGCCGGTAATGGTTGTTCTTTTCCTTCTCCGCATATTGCGGTTTGCGCTCGCGGTAATGCGTCTCGCTCCAGTTCACTTTGGCATGGGTCTGCAGGGAAAGGCGACAGGGCCAGTAGGTGCGGTGGCTCACTTGCCCGAATACGTTTTTGAAACGTTGCTCCTCGCGGTTCACGGGGTTGTAGTGCACCACCTGGCCCGGCAACTGCCGGTATGTTTCGTGGTAGTAGAGCTTGCTGTCCAGCCTGTGGGGACCGTCGGGACGGTAATACAGGTTCACTTCGCCGTTGCCGGCGCGCAGTGCGTTGTTGTTGCGCTTCTCCTGCGTGACGAGTGATACATTCTTTAATGTGAACGGATAGCGGTTGTCGGCCCGGGTGTAGTCTGCCCGTGCCCGCAGGCTCCATTGCCGTCCCAGGGCCTGCTCGTAGTTGAGCAGGGGGCCGACCAGTCCGAAAGCTCCTGTCTTCACTTGGGTGCGTATCCGATACGTCCGGCCTTTATCGAACGAGGGGGCCGCCGTGCTGAGTCGGAGTGCGGCCGCCGATGCCAGGTTGCGCGCCGGTACGAAGATATCCGCATTGTCACCGATGGTCAGGGTCAGCTCATCCAGCTGCTCCAGCGAGAAGCGGCTCAGGTCTATTTGTCCGCTCTCGCAATCCGTCACGGTGATGCCGTCGTAGATAACAGCCGTGTGGGTGGCTCCCATGGAGCGTACCGACAGTGTTTTCATACCGCCGGCGCCGCCGTAGTCGCGCACATTGGTGCCTGCCATCCGCCGGAGCGCATCGGCCAGGTCGGTAATACCCTGTCGGTCGAACTGCTCCCGCGTTAGGGTCTGCGAAGCGACGGTGCGGTTGTTCTGCTCGTTTTTTCGGGCATTCACTTCGACCGGTGTCAGTGTCCGTGCCGGTCTGCGCAGGGTATCTTCCGCTTCGGGAGTGCCTGTCTCAAAGATGCCAGTCGCCTGGACCGAAAGTCCCCATCCGCTTATTCCCGTCAACCACAGCATCCTCTTACAGTGAAAAAGGACCGTTTCTTTCCTCATTGGATCTCTTGCTGGTAAATAAGTTGTATTCCGAAGCCTTTCCTCGAGGCACGGAACCTGCATAAAGGCGGCAGGTCTTCTGGCTTGTTCCCAAAGTGGCACCTTCTCGGATATGGCAACATGGCGTTGCATCCAATGGCGTGTAGCCACCTCGTACTAACGGAACTTACAGCAGCGGGACTGCTCAGGACTTGCACCTGATTCCCATTTCATCGCCGTCTTCGCCCGCCGGGGGCGAGACCTGTGCGAACCGTCTCCAAGGGGCAAAGGTATGTATTTCTTCCGAAAACTCCAACTTTCGGCCCTGTTTTTTTGTTAGGTCGGTAACGGAAACGACTTTATAACAGGAAGATAAGCAGCGTACAAAGGCCCACCGCCATTCGCTCGGCACGGAGGCTCAGCGCTACGGCGCACTCCATGTCGGCCCGTTCCAGCCGACGGGCGTTGGTGCCGATGAAGGGCTTGTAAACGTATTGGTTGAAATAATGGTGCGGCCCTCCGAAACGGCAGTCCAACACGGCAGCCAGAGCGGCCTCCGGCCACCCCGAGTTGGGGCTGGCATGTCGCGGTCCGTTGCGGAGCACAAAGTGCAGGCGGTCCTTCAGCGGTCGGGCGGTCGGGGTGCCTTTGTGGGACCATGCGGCTGCCAGGATGAGAAGCAGGGCCGTGAGCCGTGCGGGAATATAGTTGGCCGCATCGTCGATACGGGCCGCCCAGCAACCGAAGTCGCGGTAACGTTCGTTACGGTAGCCGATCATGGAATCCAAGGTGTTCACCATTTTGTAGGCCATCATGCCGGGCACTCCCAACCCGAACAGCCAGAACAGCGGAGCCACAACACCGTCGCTCAGGTTCTCGGCCAGGGTCTCCAAGGCGGCTGTCCGTATTTCCTGTTCCGACAGGTTTTCCGTGTTACGGCCTACGATGCGGGCCACCTGCCGACGGCCTTCCTCCACCGAGCGGTCGGTGGCGCGGAACACCTCGCGCACTTCGCGGACGAGTGTGGTGCCGGCCAGTCCGTAAAAGACGAAGACACCGGTGCAGAGTGCGAGCAGAAGCGGAGCCAAAAACTGTGTGCCGGACGAAAGGAATCCTTGGTCGAGAAGCATTGTCTGTATCCACAGGAAAAGATAGGCCAGCAGATGCAGCAGCAGAACGGTCAGTCCGAACGTACCGGCTATGCTGCCTGCCGCCAGCAGGGCACCGTTGCGCTTGCGGTGCCGACCGCAGTTGATACGTTTGTCCCAAAAGGCTATCCAGCGTCCGAACCCCACCACCGGGTGCGGCCAGCCGCCAGGATCGCCGAAGATTTTGTCGGCCAACCAGCCGGACAGGAGCGGAATCAGAGAAAAAAAGGTTTGCATGCGTTGTGAAAGATAGGCGGGGTTACAGACTAAGCCATCGGTCGATGGCCCGTAACAGGCGGTCGTTCTCCGGGGGAGATTGTACGGCCAACCGGAAATGACGGTCGCTCAGCCCGTGAAAATTCGAGGCGTCGCGGATCAGGATGCCGTGCTCTTCGGCCAGATACGTTTTCAGCGACGCCGCTTTGCCGATACGCAGTTCTGCCAGCAGGATGTGTGTGTCGCTGGGCCATACTTCGATGGCGCGGGTGCCTTTTAAAGCCGCTGCCACCCGTTCGCGTTCGGCCAGCAATAGGTCAAGGTCGGGTGTGTAACGGTCGGCGTGCCGCAACAGGTAGTGTGCGGCCTCGATGGCAGGCTGGTTCACCGACCACGGCATTCTGACGGCCCGGATGCGGTCGGTCAGGGGACGGCCGGCTGTCAGGAAGCCGATGCGCAGACCGGGCACGGCGAATGTCTTCGTCAGGGAATGCAACAGGATGACATTGTGCCGGGCCGCCATGCGGCGCACGTCCGGCAGCCGTTGCCGGGTAAATGCCCCGTAGCTCTGGTCGATGACGAACAGGATGTCCGGGCACAGTTCGATCAATGCTTCCAGCCTGTCGAGCGGAATCGTACTTCCGGTGGGATTGTTGGGGTTGCAGATCCATAGCAGGTCCGTCGGGAACGCTCTGTCCGGCAAGGAGTAGAGCGAGGTGATCCGGTGGGCGTGCAGCCGGCAGGCGTCGGCGTATTCCGAAAAAGTGGGTTGCAGGATGGCGGACCGCCGCTCGCGGAATGCCTGTGCCACGAGATAGATGGCTTCCGTAGCGCCGTTTGTCATACACACTTCTGCCGGTTCCAGTTCGTAATGGCGGGCCAGTTCGGCCTCAGCGGTGAAAGGAAGCGGTTCGGGATAGTGGCGCACGTCGTTCCAATGAGCGCAGATATGGCGCAGCAAGCCGTCGTGGCGGATGCCTGCATACACATTGCTGCTGAAGTTTGATGTGATTTTTCCTGCATAGCGGTGCAGGTCGTCTCCGTGTCCGTTTATCATGTCAGTCAGATGCTCTGTTTCCGAGAAAGCGTTGCAAAGGTAGGAAAAATATCCGGTCTGCGGAATACGAAATACCGTACATCTTGTGTTTGACATCCGATGGCCGGGGCGAAAACTTCGTATCGCGTTTGGGTTTCGGCAGATCATGGTTTGAACCGGACAAAACACGATTTGATTTGTCGAAATCAAGTCGTGAACGGAACATTTTCGCTTCATCACCCGATTTTGTCCGCTTCGCCCCTTTCTTTTTTAATTCCGCAGACCGGATATTTTTCCTACCTTTGCCGATGGAAACTAACGGTATGTTTTATGAATGGGAAAAGGATAACAACGGCGGTGTTTGATCTGGACGGCACATTGCTGGATACGTTGCAGGATTTGGCCGACAGCACGAATTTTGCTTTGCGATACGGGGGACTGCCCGAGCGGACTACGGAAGAAGTGCGCATGTTTGTGGGCAACGGGGTGCGGCTGCTGATGGAACGGGCCGTGCCCGGCGGAGCTTCCCATCCTCGTTTTGAGGAGCTGTTCGGGGTGTTCAAGCGTCATTATGTGGAGCATTGTCGCGAACATACCTGTCTGTACGACGGAGTGGCGGATATGCTGTACGCCTTGAAAGAGCGGGGATTCCGGTTGGCCATTGTGTCGAACAAGCTACAGTCCGGTGTGACGGAACTCTACGATACGTATTTCCGGGACACGGTGGAGGTGGCTGTGGGAGAGCGGCCTGAGATGCGGCGAAAGCCGGCGCCCGATATGGTATGGCAGGCACTGGCCGAATTGCGGGTGGATGCCGGAGAGGCGGTCTATGTGGGCGATTCCGATGTGGATGTGGCTACGGCCCGGGCGGCCGGCCTGCCGTGTATCTCGGTGTTGTGGGGATTCCGCGACCGTGATTTTCTGATACGCAACGGGGCAACCTGCTTTGCAGACTGCCCCGGGGATGTGGTTCGCTTGCTGACGGAAACCGAGAAAGGCGCATAGGCCTTTTTCAGATGTTCAGTCATCCAGCGAATAGTCGATGGTGGAGACCACGCGCACTTTCTTTATATAAGGAGTGTTGGCATCGCGGTCCTCGATGCTGAACTGTCCTTGGTTGGCCCGCTTGATGGAGCCGAGCTTGCTTTCGGAATCCTTGGCGAATTTGGCGGCCGATTCACGGGCGTTTTTGGTGGCTTCTTCTATCATCTGCGGTTTTATCTTGTTCAGACTGGTGTATTCGTACTGTACGTTGGAACGATAGTCTCCGCTGATGATGGCGATGCCCTGCTTCAGCAGTTCGCTTTGCTCTTTGATGAGTTTGCTCACCAGGGCAACCTGGTTGGAAGTGACGGTAATGACCGACGTCACGTTATAGCGGTACGGCTGGGGGTTATTGTTGTAGCGATCGGCTTGCATGTCGATGATTTCCGGTGCGTTCACGGTAATCTCGTCGTCCTTGATTCCGTTCTTTCTCAGGAAGGCCACGATCGTGCCGTTGGTTGTCTTGATCTGTTCGTACAGCGTGGGCAGGTCGTTACCCAGTTCCTTGTACAGCAACGGCCATGTCACCTTGTCGGCCGGCACTTCCATTTCTGCCAATCCTTTGACGGTTACTTTGCGATCGCGGTCGGCGAAGTTGTCCAATCCTTTTTTTATCGCCACGCCTCCGAGAAAGATACCCAGAGCCAGAATGGCCGCTTCTTTTCTGAATTTTTCCATGTTCTAGGGGATTTATTCGTTTGGTATGGCACTAAGGTAGACAATAAGCCCGAGACGGCCAAGGGACGTCTGCAAAAAAAGAAAAAACCTACGTTAAATAGTCTTATAGTCGGTCTAGATGCCCAACAGCTTCTTGCAGATAAAAAACAGAATAGGCATAGCCAGCGCCGGCAGCAGGTTCAGGGTGCGGCAGTCTTTTATCTTCAGGATGTTCAGACCTGACGCGGCGATAAGAATACCGCCCACGATGGAAACTTCCGTCACCAGCTCGTCCGGGATGACGGGACCTGCCAGTTTCGTTATCAGATAGATGGCGCCCTGCCAGCAAAAGAGTACGGGGGCGGCCAGCAGCATGCCTGCTCCGTAAGTAGCGGCCAGTACGGCGGATGTGACGAGGTCCAGCGTGGCGTTGGTGAACAGATAGGTATTGTCGCCGTATAAGGCGCTCATCATGGGGCCTACGATGGACAGTGTGCCGATGCAGTAGAGCAGGATGCCGGTGGAGAGACCCTGGGCCAGGTTGGACCGGGAATAATGCGAAACGAGGCGGTTGAACCGTCCGTCCAGGTCGAGCACGGTGCCGATGAGGCCGCCTGCGGCCAGGCTGATGATAAAGAGTACCGGATAACGGCTGTCGGGCATGTGGCGGCTGACGGCATTGAAGCCCAAAGCCAGAGCAGCCAGTCCCATTGCCGTGAACATACTGTCCTGATACGATTTTTTGATGCCTCTGCGGGCCAGACTTCCTACTGTACTTCCCACCAGAATGGTGACGGTATTGATGATGGTTCCTATCATGAGTATGTGTGTGTTATAGTTCGATCTTTTCGATGCCTCCGTAGGGAGTCAGATGGCTGAATCCGTCTTCGGGGGAGAGCTGTCCCGCATATACCCGGGCGCAGATCAGTACGCCGCCGTGCGCAAACACGGCTACGCGGCGGTAGTCTTTCCGGCGCAGCTCTTCCAGAAAGTGAGCCACGCGCCGGTACAGGTCGCCGAACGATTCTCCCCCTTTCGTAGGTTCGTGCAAATAGTCGTCATACCATTTTTGCAGTTGGGGGTCGGTAATCTCATCAAACTTCTTCATCTCCCAGTCGCCCATATTCATTTCCTTTATCCGGTCGTCGCGGTCGGCGTCGGGATAGCCGCAGAAAGCGGCCAGTTTGGCTGCCCGCGACAGAG
>CAJUDC010000013.1 GCA_910584955.1 uncultured Paraprevotella sp.
GAACGGATTATAACAGCTCCCCCAGCGAGTCGACTACGGCGATATGCGGATAAGCCTCCAGTTCGGCCCGGGTGTGCATACCGGTGGTGACACCCAGATAAGGTACACCGGCGTTTCGGGCTGTTTGCGCGTCGATGATGTTGTCGCCGAAATAAAGTGTTTCGTTGGCGTCCACCCGCATCTGTCGCATAGCCAGGTATAGCCCGGACGGATCGGGTTTGTGGACACTGACGTCGCTCCCGCCGATTACGGTGGTGAATCGGGATTCTATGTTGTACATGCGGAGAGACTGCCGGATGACGGCACTTTCTTTCGTGGATACGACGGCCAGCCGGATGCCCGCTTCGTGCAAGGTGTCCAGCAAGTCCAGCGCCTCGGGGAAGAAGCGCGTATGAGCCGCCATTTGCGGGCGGCACGTGGCGGTGTATTCCGCCCTGTACCGGCGCACGTCGTCGTCGACAGCCTGCCGACCGGTCAGCAGCATGAAGGCGTTTTCCAATGTCATGCCGATGGTGCGGCGGCAAGCCTCGTCCGTCACGTCGGTGTAGCCGTTCCGGTGCAATACCGTCTGAAAACTCCGCACGATCCAGTCGCTCCCGTCAGCCAGCGTGAGGTCGAAATCAAACACACAGGCCCGGAATGTATGCAGAAAATCCTTCATACCGTTTATTTGCTGTTAAGATCGTCCTGTGCCCGTCGTATCATCTCGTTGGGAATCCGGTAACGTTCGTCGTCCGGTGTCTCTGCCGTGACGGCTTCCAGAAAATGCGGGAATTCCTTTTTATATACATCGTGCATACGCCGGTTGCCGTCGTCCGACACATACGAAGAATAGTATATGTTGGCCACCCGGTCCGCCATCTTCACAAAAGGGGCATAGGGAGTGGAGCGTATGCCCCGGTAGTAGTTCTCTCCGGCCCGTTCGGCCCGTGTCCGCCCTTTGTCGTTGGTCAGGGCATATACGATTTCAGTAGCCAGCAAGGCTTTCTCCTCCGTCAGCCCCGCTTCGGTACGTGCTTTTTTCAGTACGTCGTTATACGTCAGTCGGGCATCCTCGATACTGTCGTGGTAATAGGCGCCGAAAAATAAAGGGAGCACGTCGTCGGGGTCCGTGCAGACCAGATGACCGTAGTCGCGTACCGATTCCGCCACCAGATCCAGATGGTAGCCGTAAGGTAAATGGCCGTCGTACGATTGATTCACGGATGCGTGGAGCGCGTGTGCAGCCTGTCGGATGGCTTCAATGGCTTCGGCGTGGCCGGCCATCACGTGTTCGAATTCTTCTCTGAACATACTATATTTTGCTAAAGACTGTTGCAAAATAAAGTAATTCGGTACGTTTATGCAAACAAATCCGTATTTTTGCAACGGAAGAAAACATAGATTACCAGTCTGTATGAAGATATTGATAAAAAATGCCACGCTCGTGAACGAAGGCCGGATGTTTCCGGCGTCCGTGCGAATAGAGGACGGGAAGATAGCTCGCATCGTTCCGGTGGCGGAAGCGGCTGTTCTGGAACGGGAACCGGCGGACCGTACGGTGGATGCCACCGGACTTTACCTTTTACCGGGTGTTATCGACGATCATGTGCATTTTCGCGAACCGGGACTTACGCACAAGGCCGATATGGAGAGCGAAAGCCGTGCCGCCGCTGCCGGCGGAGTGACTTCGGTGATGGATATGCCGAATGTGAAACCGCAGACGACGGACCTGGAACAACTGGAGGCGAAGTTTCGGCTGGGGGCTGAAAAGAGCCGGGTCAATTATTCGTTCTTTTTCGGTGCCACGAATACGAATACGGACATGCTGTCCCGGCTGGATGTGCGGCGCGTGTGCGGTGTGAAGCTGTTCATGGGCAGCAGCACCGGTAATATGCTGGTGGACGGACGCGAAGCGTTGTTGCGCGTGTTTCGGGAATCGCCCGTGCCGGTGATGACGCATTGCGAGGATTCGGCCCTGATTGCCGAAAACCAGGCGGAGGTATGCCGGCAGTGGGGCGAAGACCCTCCGGTGGCGTATCACCCCGCAATCCGAAGCGCCGAAGCCTGTTATCGTTCCACGGCCCTGGCCGTAGAACTGGCCGACCGGGCGGGGGCACGCCTGCATGTGGCCCATCTGACTACGGCCCGCGAGCTGGAACTCTTTCGTCCCGAGCCTCTTTACGATACCGGTGAGGGCACGTTGCGGAAGCGGCTTACGGCGGAAGCCTGTGTGGCCCATCTGCTGTTTACCGATGCCGATTATGCCCGCTTGGGCACTCGCATAAAATGCAATCCTGCCGTAAAGACACCGGTCGACCGTGATGCTTTGCGCCGGGCCTTGTCGGACGGGCGCATTGATGTGGTGGCGACCGACCACGCTCCCCATCTCCTAGCCGAGAAGCAGGGCGGTTGCCTGCGGGCCGCTTCGGGGATGCCGATGGTGCAGTTCTCGTTGGTGAGCATGCTACGGTTGGTGGATGAAGGAGTGCTTTCTTTGCCGCGTCTGGTGGAACTGATGTGCCATGCTCCGGCTCGTCTGTTCGGTGTGTCGCAGCGGGGTTTTCTGCGCGAAGGCTATTGGGCCGATCTCGTTCTGGTGCGTCCGAATGCGCCGTGGGAATTGACCTCCGACCGTATCCTGAGCCGTTGCGGCTGGAGCCCGTTGGAAGGGATGACGTTCGGCTGGCGGGTGGAGCAGACCTATTGCAACGGCCATCCGGTGTATGCCGACGGGCGGGTGGATGATGAATACCGGGGCGAAGTCCTGCTTTTCGAGCGTTGACATGGTGCGGACGCTGGTTTACCGGTTTCATGATATAGCCGCCTATATCAACTGGGTGTACTTTTTTCATGCCTGGGGATTCCCACCCCGTCTGGCCGTCGTGGCCCGTCTGCACGGCTGCGACGCCTGCCGGGCTTCGTGGCTGGCCTCTTTTCCCGAGGAGGAGAGAAACCGGGCTGCCGAGGCACTGCAACTTTTCAAGGATGCCTGTCGGATGTTGGACCGGCTGGACGAGGATTACCGCGCTTATGTGCGTTTCGGATTGTATGCCTGCCATGCCGAAGGCGATGATTTGCTGCTTTATCCCGAGGAAGATGCGGCAAGCGGCGTGTCTTCGCCTTACCGGCTGTCTTTTCTGCGTCAGCAACATGCGCAGACGGAAGGGGCGCCTTGTCTGTGTCTGTCCGATTTTGTGCGTCCGACCGGAGGAGCAAACGAGCGGGACAAGGTAGGCGTGTTTGTGGGAACGGTGGATGCGGACGTGGAGCGTTTGTATGCGTGCGGCCCCTATGCCGACGACTTCCGGCATCTGCTGGCGCAGACGCTGGCCGACCGCCTGGCCGAGGCTGCCGTGGAACGTATGCACCAGGAAGTACGCCGGCATTACTGGGGGTATGCGCCGGAGGAGGCGCTGACACCGGAAGAACTCTTTGCCGAGAAATTCAGGGGGATACGTCCAGCCGTAGGGTATCCGTCGCTGCCCGATCAGAGCCTGAACTTCGATCTGGACCGCCTGCTTGATTTCGGCCGTGCGGGCGTGCGTCTCACCGAGAACGGAGCCATGATACCCCATGCTTCGGTCAGCGGGCTGATGATGGGGCATCCCCAGGCCCGTTATTTTTCCGTAGGCCCCATCGGTGAGGATCAGTTGGACGATTATGCCCGTCGGAAGGGGATGCCGGCGGATACGGTCAGAAAATATCTGGCGGCCAACCTGCCTTGAAACAAGAGGGAATGCCGAAACAAAGGAAGCGCCGCGCAGCGGGGAAAATGTCGTCCGGCACACGACAGGTTGGCAACAAGTCATGTTTTGCAGAAACCAAACTTTGACGGGAAGAAAACAAAGCACGGTTTGTACAAATCAAGGCGTGAGCCGGACAAGGGGAGAGGACCGGTCAAAATAAGTTTCCCAGGAAACCGGATTTTCTCTTCCGGGAGTGAAGAAATATGTCTTAATTTAATGTAAGAAAGAAACGATGTTGTTACGTATATTGCCTGTGGTGATTCTCACCGTTCTATTGCCCGATCTCTATCTGTATCGGACTTATCTGCGTAAGCTCCGTTGCCGGCGTCTGACGCTTTTCCTGCTGGCTTTGCCGGACGTGGTGCTGCTGTTATCGGCTGTGGTACTGGGATGTACGGAAACGCTCAGTCCTGCGAATATGGATGTCTTGGGCCTGTTCTTTCTGTTTTATATGATTTTTGCCTTACCGAAAGCGGCTTTCCTGCTGGTTTCCCTGCCGGGCCGTTTGCTTTCGCCGCTTCTTCCCGGAGCGCTTTCGGTGGCAACGGCTGTCGGAGTGGGGGCGGCGGTTTTGTTGCTGGGGGTGATGGTTTACGGTTCTTTCCGAGGCCCCGTCCGGTTGCGGGTCACCCGTTCGGATTTTTCTTCCCCCGACTTGCCGGCTTCTTTCGAAGGGTACCGTATCGTGCAGCTTTCCGACCTTCATCTGATTTCCATGCGGAACCATCCCGGGATGGTAGACCGGATTGTGTATGCGGTGGCGGCGGAACGACCTGACATGGTGGTCTTTACCGGCGATCTGGTCAGTACCGATTCTAAGGAACTGGACGGTTTTGAAGCCGCTCTCTCCCGATTGCATGCACCGGACGGCGTCTACTCGGTACTGGGAAACCACGACTACCTGAAGTATGCCCGTTACCTGACCCGGCGTGCGCAGGCCGAGCACTTTCGGGAGTTGAAGGACAGGCAGCGGGGCATGGGATGGGACCTGTTGCTGAACGAGCATCGCATCATCCGCCGGGGGAGCGACAGCATAGCCCTGGTGGGTACGGAAAACTGCGGACGTCCGTCTTTCCCCTGTCGCGGCGATTTGAGGAAAGCCCTTGCCGGTCTGCCTGCCGGCGAAGAGGCAGCGGGCGGGTCCCGTCTGTTTAAGGTGTTGCTGAGCCACGATCCTACGCACTGGCGCGACAAAGTGCTGCCGGAAACCGATATTCAGCTCACCCTGTCGGGCCATACCCACGGCATGCAGTTTATGCTTTTCGGATGGTCGCCGTCCCGTTATGTCTATCCCGAATGGCGCGGACTTTATACCGAAGGCGGGCGGGCCTTGCACGTCAGTCTGGGACTTGGCGGTGCACTCATTCCGTTCCGCTTCGGGGCATGGCCCGAAATAAACGTCATTACCTTACATCGAAAATAAATAAAAAACACTACATTTGCGGTACATAAATAAAATCATATCGTCATGACATTTCTATATCGGCTCTATCAGCTTTTCATTGCCTTGCCCGTGCTGTTGATCTGTACGGCGCTGACGGCCATCGTCACCATCCTGGGCGGATGGATCGGGAGTGCCCATTTCTGGGGATATTATCCGGGTAAAATCTGGTCGATTGTCATGTGCCGGGTGCTGTTCCTTCCGGTGGAGGTGAGGGGGCGCGAGCATCTCGATCGCCGCACTTCCTATGTGTTTGTAGCCAATCACCAGGGAGCGTTTGATATTTTTCTGATATACGGTTTCCTGGGGCGTAACTTCAAATGGATGATGAAGAAGTCGCTGCGCAAGATTTTTCTAGTGGGCAAGGCCTGCGAGAGTGCCCGTCATATTTTTGTGGACAAGTCGGGTCCGAAAAAGATCCGCGAGACGTATGACAATGCGCGGGAGATCCTGTGCGAAGGCACTTCGCTGGTGGTGTTTCCCGAGGGAGCACGTACGTTTACCGGCCATATGGGTGTGTTCCGCAAGGGCGCGTTCCAGTTGGCCGATGAGTTGCAGTTGCCTGTTGTGCCTGTCACGATAGACGGTTCGTTCGATGTGCTGCCCCGTACGGCGGGATTCTGGTTCGTGCGCCGTCATAAGATGGTGATGACGATCCATCATCCCATCTTTCCCAAAGGCAAGGGACCGGAGTTTGTCAAAGAGACGATGGACGAGGCCTATCGGGCCGTAATGTCGGCGCTTCCGGCGGAACGGCAGGGATATATGAAAAACGACGACCAGTGAGGCCGTCGTTTTCGTTTATTATAAGGTAGAATCTGCCAGACGAGGTACACCGGTCAGCGCTTCCGGTATTTCCGGCGGATGAGCAGGTAACAGCCGATGAGCAGCAACACCCCGATAGTGGTGGCAAAGGTGATACACCGATAGGCCCACTGCGGGTGGGAACGGTGGAGTAGGGCGCCGAGCCAGTAGGGGAGCGAATAAACGGCCCACATCGCGGCGTTGGCGCGGTTATAGGCTTTGATGTCGCTCACCGTGTCAGGGTCGACCTGTGTGCCCGACCAGAACCACATCGGCTCCTTGCGCTGCCAGGCGTAGGCGCCGATGCCGAGAAACAGCATTCCTACGAAGAGGAAAGTTTGTGTGTAGATCGTCATAAGCGTTGTGCTGGAAGTGAGGTTAGCGGGTGCTCTTCTTGGGGTATTTCTTGAACCAGCTGTCCCAGCGCAGGCGCATGACACCGAACACGGCTTCGCTGAAGATGCCTCCGTTCATCTTGCTGGTGCCCAGTTCGCGGTTCACGAAAACAACGGGTACTTCCTTGATACGGAATCCGCATTTGTAGGCTGTAAATTTCATTTCTATCTGGAAAGCATACCCTTTGAAACGTACTTTATCCAGTTCGATGGTCTCGAGCACCTGTCTGCGGTAACATTTGAAGCCGGCTGTGGTGTCGTGGATGTCCAGTCCGGTGATGAGCTGTACGTATTTCGAGGCATAGTACGACATGAGCACGCGCCCGATGGGCCAGTTCACCACGTTCACCCCGCTGATATAGCGTGAGCCGATGGCTACATCGTAGCCTTCTTCGGCACAAGCGGCATACAGGCGGGGCAGGTCGTTGGGGTTATGGCTGAAATCGGCATCCATCTCGAAGATATAATCGTATCCTTCCTTGACGGCCCATTTGAATCCCGTAATATAGGCTGTGCCCAGTCCGAGTTTCCCTTTCCGTTCGATGAGGAACAGACGGTCTTTCAGTTCGTCGGCCATCAATCGTTTTACGATAGCGGCCGTGCCGTCCGGCGAACCGTCGTCGATGATCAGTACGTTGAACATTTTGGGCAGTTCCGTTACGGCCCGGATAATGTTTTCGATGTTCTCCTTCTCGTTGTAGGTAGGTATGATGACGATGCTGTCTGCCCGCATGACTGTATGGTTCTTTAATGTTAGGGTTACGTATTATCGTAAAGCAAATATACGGAGAATAAATGAAACCTGGCAGGTTGGGTGAATTATTTAGTGCGGCGGACCTCTTTTTTTATCAATTCTTTGTATTTTTGTACGGTTTTTGAAGATGGATATACAAGATTTACAATCGTTATATGCCGCCCATCCGCAGGTGAAAGCCTTGGGGCGCGTGTTGCGGGACGATGCGGTGCGTACGCTGTTTCTGAGCGGTATGTGCGCTTCGTCGGCCCCGTTGGTCTTTGCGGCGTTGGCTTGTGCCGAGCCGGCGGTGCTGAACCGTCCGTATCTGTTTGTGCTGGACGATGCCGAGGAGGCCGGTTACTTTTATCACGATCTGACGCAGATACTGGGAGAAAACCGGGTGTTCTATTTCCCTTCGTCGTATCGCCGCTCGGTAAAGTTCGGGCAGAAGGACGCTGCCAGCGAGATTCTTCGTACCGAGGTGCTGAGCCGGATGTCGGCGGGCGAATATCCTCTCTACATCGTTTCTTATCCCGAAGCGCTGGCCGAGAAAGTGGTGTCGAAACGATGCCTGTCGGAAAAGACGCTGAAGCTTTCCGTGGGGGAACGGGTGGACCTTGTATTTGTGGAGGAAACGTTGGCTGCATTCGATTTCCGTCGGGTGGATTATGTCTATGAACCGGGACAGTTTGCCGTCAGAGGCAGTCTGATTGACGTATATTCTTTTTCTTCGGAATTTCCGTTCCGCATTGATTTCTTCGGCGACGAAGTAGACAGTATTCGCACGTTCGAGGTACAGACCCAGCTGTCGAAAGACAAGCGTGACCAGGTATCCATCGTACCGGAGCTGGCTCAGGACCGGCCCGAAGGGGTGGCCTTTACGGATTTTCTGCCTCCCGAGACGGTATTGGTGCTGAAGGACCTGACGTATGTGAACGAATCGGTCGATCGTATTTATCGGGAAGGATTCTCGCAGCAGGCCTTGCTGGAGCAGGAAGCCGTGAGCGAAATGGAAGAACGCGAACAGCATCGGCGCCTGCGCAAGGAGAGTATACTGATCGACGGAGCGCGCTTCGCGCGCGGACTGGCTGCGTTCCGACGGGTGGAGATGGGGCACAAGCCCGGCGGTGCGCCTCAGGCTACCTTATCCTTCCAACTGGCAGCACAACCGATTTTCCACAAGAACTTCGAACTGCTATGCCGTACGTTCGATGATTACATGCTTCGGGGCTATACCTTATATATATTGGCAGACTCAGCCAAACAGACCGACCGCCTGAAAGCTATTTTCGAGGAACAGGCACCCGGTATCACGTTCACCCCGGTGGGGCGTACCCTTCATGCCGGTTTTGCGGACGATACGCTGAAAGCCTGTTTCTATACCGACCATCAGATCTTCGACCGTTTCCACAAATACAGCCTGCGTAGCGATAAGGCGCGTAGCGGGAAGGTGGCGCTTTCGCTCAAGGAGATACAGCAGTTCGAGCTGGGCGATTATGTGGTGCATGTGGACCACGGAGTGGGGCGTTTCGGCGGACTGGTGCGCATTCCGAACGGAGATACCATGCAGGAGGTGATCAAGATCATCTATCAGAACGACGATGTGGTGTTTGTTTCGATCCATTCTCTGCACAAAGTCAGCAAGTACAAGGGGAAGGAGGGGGAACCGCCGCGACTGAACAAACTGGGCACCGGCGCCTGGGAACGCCTAAAGGAACGCACGAAGACCAAGATTAAGGACATTGCCCGCGACCTGATACGTCTGTATTCCCGCCGTCGGGAGGAACCTGGGTTCGCATTTAGTGCCGACAGTTTTATGCAGCACGAACTGGAGGCCGGTTTCCTGTACGAAGACACGCCGGATCAGCTGAAAGCCACTCAGGATGTGAAGAGCGATATGGAACGCAACCGTCCGATGGACCGGCTGGTGTGCGGAGACGTGGGATTCGGTAAGACGGAAGTGGCGGTACGGGCCGCTTTCAAGGCTTGTGCGGATAATAAGCAAGTGGCGGTGATGGTGCCGACCACGGTATTGGCTTATCAGCATTTCCAGACCTTTTCGGAACGGTTGCGCAACTTCCCCGTCAGGGTGGATTATCTGAGCCGTGCCCGGGGAGTCGCCCGTACAAAGGAGATACTGAAAGACTTGGCCGAAGGGAAGATAAACATCCTTGTGGGGACGCATAAACTGATCAGTAAGTCGGTTCGTTTTAAAGACTTGGGACTGCTTGTCATTGATGAAGAACAGAAATTCGGTGTGGCTACGAAAGAGAAGCTGCGGCAGATGAAAGTCAATGTGGATACCCTGACCCTGACAGCCACCCCGATACCGAGAACGTTGCAGTTTTCGCTCATGGGAGCCCGCGATCTTTCGGTTATCCAGACACCGCCGCCCAACCGATACCCCATTCAGACCGAGGTGCATACGTTTAGTGCCGAGGTGATAGCCGAGGCGGTCAACTTCGAGATGAGCCGCAACGGTCAGGTGTTTATCGTGAACAACCGTATATCCAATCTTCCCGAGCTGGAGGCTCTGGTTCGTAAGTATGTGCCCGATGCCCGGGTATGCGTGGGCCACGGACGGATGTCTCCCGAGGATCTGGAGAAGGTGATATTCGACTTCGCCAATTACGATTACGACGTATTGATCTCCACTACCATCATCGAAAGCGGTATTGATATTCCCAATGCGAATACCATCATCATCAACGGAGCGCAGAATTTCGGCCTGAGCGATCTGCATCAGATGCGGGGGCGTGTGGGACGCAGCAACAAGAAAGCTTTTTGTTATCTGCTTGCGCCGCCGTTGAGCGCGCTGACAGCCGAGGCCCGTCGCCGTCTGCAAGCCATAGAGAATTTTTCCGATCTGGGATCGGGGATCCACATCGCCATGCAGGACCTGGACATTCGCGGCGCCGGAAACCTGCTGGGGGCGGAGCAGAGCGGATTCATCGCCGATCTGGGCTATGAGACGTATCAGAAGATTCTTTCCGAGGCCGTGAAGGAGCTGAAGAATGATGAGTTCGCGGATCTGTATGCCGAGGAAATCCGCCGGGGACAGGAGGTAAACGGTGAGGAATTTGTAGACGAATGTCTGCTGGAAAGCGATATGCAGATGTATTTTGCCGAGGAATATGTGCCGGGTAGCAGTGAGCGCATGCTGCTGTACCGCGAGCTGGACGGTCTGGAAAAAGAGGACGAGGTGGAGGCGTTCCGAAAGCGGCTGACGGACCGTTTCGGCCCGATCCCCGAAGAGGGTGAGGAACTGATCCGTGTGGTCGCCTTGCGCAGACTGGGCAAGCACTTGGGTGCCGAGCGTGTGATGTTGAAGTCCGGCCGGATGCGGCTCTACTTTGTGGCTAACGAGGGCAGTGCATTCTATCAGAGCAAGGCCTTCGACCGTTGTATTGCCTTTGCAGCAACCCATGTGCACCGGTGCCGCCTGAACGAACTGAACGGTCGGCGTACGATGGTGGTACAGGACGTGAACACGGTGAAAGACGCCGTAGAACTGCTGCAGCAGATTACGGAGATAAATCCTTGATGTTCAGTCGGCCGTGGCGCCGCTTTCCTCCCGTATGTATCGGAAATGCAGGGGAGGGACGATGATGAGCGTGCGCACTTCGGCATTCTCCATACGGGGAATATCGCGAATGCTTTTCCCGTAGAAGGCACCTTGTATGACACGCCCGAAGAGACCGTGGCTTACGGCGAGCACGGTTTTTCCCTCGTACTTTTCCACCAGCATTTGCAGGAAACGTTCGGCACGGGCGAACATGGCGTCCACGCTTTCGGCGCTCGGGTCAATGCCTTGGGCTACGGACCGTATGTTGCATCCCGTGTGTATACCCCAGTCTCTTTCGCGCAGCAGTGCCAGGGGTTGTAGTGGAAGACGGTGCGCCTCGTTGATGATGGATGCCGTGTCTATGCAGCGTTGCAGGTCGCTGCATAGCATGACGTCGAAAGCTGTGCTTCGCAATTTGTCGCGCAGCCGACCGGCCTGGTCGATTCCCTGCGGCGTCAGGTGGCCGGGCAGATGCCCTTGTAAGATATGCTCCGCGTTCTCCTGTGTTTCTCCGTGTCGGACCAGATGCAGTGTGATAGCCATAAACAATTCTTTAGATTCTTTGTACAAAGATAGTTATAATAGCGGATGCCGGTTGGAAAATAAGCCGTATATTTGTTTCCGATTGATTCAGGAACCTATTTTATTCACTAAAAACAAAGAAAAATGAAAGTTCTAGGTAGTTACATTTTCAGGGCAATCTGTTCCATCTTGGTCGGATTCCTTTTGGTTTTTAATCCCGACCGCATGACCTTCTTGCTGGTACAAGTGATTGGCGGCTTGTTCTTTGTTTCCGGTTTTGTTTCGGTGGTTAATTATGTCTGGGCGCGTTTCTCATCGAAGACGGTGGTGCGCCCGATGTTTCCGTTTGTAGGAGTCGGAAGCTTCTTTTTCGGCTTGTTTCTGGCTTTTTTCCCCGGCTATTTTATCACGTATCTGATGTTTGTGCTGGGCGGTCTGCTCGTCATTGCAGGGATTGGCCAGATTGTCAACTTTGTGGTTTATCGTAAGATCATGCCCTTGCACTGGCTGAGTTTCCTGGTTGCCGTCATCATCTTGTCGGCAGGTGTATTTATTTTCTTCAATCCTTTGCAGTCCGCTTCGTTGCCTTTCGTCATTCTGGGAATTTGTTGCATAGGCTACGGTTTGTCCGAGTTTGTGAACGGCCTGCGTTTGCGTCGTTACATGAAACGGTTTAATGAAGAAACGGGATATGTGGAAGTGGAGTAAGGCCATTAACCGACGGGGGCGCGATGTTCGACATCACGCCCCCGTTTCTTATTTACTTTTAGTGGGTTTCTAACTAAGCAGTGCGCCATGCTTTAGCATGCAACGCCTGCATTGCTGTTCTCGTTTCCGAAAAACATGGAGGTACTTGACGACAAGAAGCCGTTGTTTCCATGATTTCCAAAGCTGATAACTGCGGCTATAGCTGCTATAGCAAGCAGTACAATACTCATTGTTGTCATAATCTTTTTACCTTTTAATTAAACAATCTTTTACCTTAAATCCTTCCTCACGGAAGGGTAATACCTAAACTGTATTTTCTTTCTTGTTATTCTGTACTTTTGTCTTATGACGATGCAAATATACGGTGGTTTGAGGGCAATTTCCAAACTCTTCATCATTTTTTAGCAGAAATATGCTGTTTTATTGATATAAATCAAGAAAATCAAATTTTATATTCAACTTGACAGGGTGTGTGGGCAAACAGCTTTATTTATGACTTGTTGTTTTGTATATTTGTGTCTTATTGTCGGTCTATATAGCGGATTTATAATCAAAAGGATGCGTCGTATTGGTGATCCCATATACGGTTTGCAGGCGCAATGGTTTCTTATTTATAAGATCAGTAAATCATTGATATATAAGGAGATGACATAAGACAGGGCAAGATATGACAGCTTCTTTTGAGAAGAAATACATTATGTTGATTATGAGCGGTTTACGTGATGCTCGCCGCGTTGTAACGGGATGCGCACCACGTTGCATTGCGGCCTAGGCCACGTTTTACGCTGGTGCGCACCCCGTTTTTGCGGGTTGCTGAACACAAATTAACCTTGTCCGACGGGGAGGGACGGAACCTAATATATAAGGTTCGCGCGCGAGGAAGCAACAGAAAAAGTATAATAGAATCAGCGCAGCCGGTTGCGGCGGAAATGAGGAGTGACAACGGTGTTGAAATAAATCATTGACAGAATGCACAGCAGACCGCCGAAGAGATAGACGGCGTCGAAAGCGAAGGCCTGTGCGATGAGGCCTCCCGAGGAGATGCCCAGTCCGATGCCTATATCCCACGAGGTCAGGTAAGTGCTGGTAGCTGTCCCACGCTGGTTGTTGGGAGCCAGATTGACATAGAGCGTGTTGTAGGCCGGAAACATAACGCCGAATCCGCTTCCCAGCAGGAAAGGTACCGTGTAGAAAGCCAGACTGCAGAGAAGCTCACTCCGGGTGATCAGCCAGGAGCAGGAAGCGAGCAGAAAGAATGCCGCCGTTACGACGTAGAACCCGTAGGATATGGTTTGGGTGACGAAACCACGGTCCACCAGCCGACCGGCAAACAGCCGGCTGATGCCCATGCCCAGAGCCATGAGCGTGAAGAAAAATCCGGTGGGAAGGTCCAGGCCGATCTGATGGGCGTACAGGGCTACATAGTTTGTTGTCGCACCGTACGGGATGGAGAGCAGCAACAGGGCGATGCTGGCCGGAATGCCTTTGAGCAGAACGAAGCGGTCGAGCGATACGGGGGGCCGCCTTACCGGTGTCTTTCGCGGTGCCCGTACCAGGCTGGCCATGAGGAATCCCAGCAGGCAGGCTCCCAGACCGCACGCGAAGATGTTCCGAAACGACAGCGTGTCGTGAAGAAACAGGCCCACCATGGGGCCGATGCTCATGGCAGTGTTGTTTGTCAATCCGTAATATCCCAGTGCTTCGCCCCGTCGTGAACTGGGGGTTATGTCGATCACTAGTGTGTTCCCCCCTACGGTTACGGTACCGAATGCCATACCGTGCAGGGCGCGCAGGACAATGAAAAGGAACAGCGTGCCCTCCAGCAGGTAACCGGCAAAGATGCCCGTGAACATGCAGTAGGCAGCCATGTATATGGGCTTGCGGGAAAATCCGTCGTACAGGTAGCCCATGAACGGGCGTATACATAAGGCCGATACGGTGTAGCAGCACAGGATGGTGCCGATTGCTCCTTCCTGACAATGGTAAGTTTCTTTAAGATAGAAAGGCAGGATAGGAATTAGCAGCCAAAATCCGAAGTACATCAGGAAATTGGCTGCTAATATGCAGATAAAACTACGTGTCAGGAGTTTGTCTTTCACACCTCGGTCAGTTGGCGGCCTCGAATTCCTCCAGGAAGCGGGTGTCGTTCTCGGAGAACATGCGTAGGTCTTTAACTTGGTATTTTAAGTTCGTGATACGTTCGATGCCCATACCGAACGCGTAACCGGTGTACACGGTGCTGTCGATCCCGTTGGCTTCCAACACCGCCGGGTCTACCATGCCGCATCCCAGAATTTCCACCCATCCGGTGTGTTTGCAGAAGGAGCAGCCCTTGCCCCCGCAGATATTACAACTGATATCCATCTCGGCCGACGGTTCCGTAAACGGGAAGTAAGACGGGCGCAGGCGTATGCGGGTGTCTGCTCCGAACATCTCCTGGGCGAAAAGCAGAAGCACTTGCTTCAGGTCGGTGAACGACACGTCTTTGTCAATGTATAGCCCTTCAACCTGATGGAAGAAGCAGTGCGCACGGGCCGATATGGCTTCATTGCGGTATACGCGTCCCGGGCATATCACGCGAATGGGAGGCTGTGTGGATTCCATCACACGGCTCTGTACGGATGACGTATGCGAGCGGAGGATGATGTCGGGGTGTGCTTCCACGAAAAAGGTGTCTTGCATGTCTCGTGCCGGATGGTCTTCGGCAAAGTTCATGGAGGAGTACACGTGCCAGTCGTCTTCCACCTCCGGCCCTTCCGCCAGAATGAAGCCAAGTCGTGAAAAGATGTCCACAATCTCGTTTTTTACGATCGTCAGCGGATGACGGGTACCCAGTCCGATGGGATAGGCGGTGCGGGTCAGGTCCAGATCGGCCGTCGTGTCGCCGGCCCCGGCCAGGGCTTCTTTCAGCGTGTTGATTTTCGCCTGGGCAGCGGTTTTAAGCTCGTTCAGTTTCATACCCACTTCCTTCTTCTGTTCGACCGGAACGGCGCGGAAGTCGGCCATCAACGCGTTCACCACCCCTTTCTTACTTAAATATTTAATACGCAGAGCTTCCACTTCTTCGGCGCTGGCGGCCTGCAGGCCGTCGATTTCCTGTAAAAGCTGTTGTATTTTTGCTACCATATCTTTTGAAATTATGTTCTTCTTAAAAAACAATGCAAAGGTAATCATTTCCGTGCAAAACAGCATGAATTTTGAAAATAAAAGCGTAATTTTGTGCGTTTTTAGAGGAGGGATTTGAGAGGTCCCGTGTTAGTATGTTAAAGGATTTTATAAGGTTTATGTGTGTGGCTGCGGTGCTGGTAGCCTGCGGTCCCGGTAGAGCGACACAAGAGGAAGCGGCGGATGCTTGGGAGACGGATTCGGTTGAGGCGGTGACCGACACGCTGGAACAGGCCGAAGAAGAAGACATTCAGGCTTTGCCTAAAAGTGTGGAC
This sequence comes from uncultured Paraprevotella sp., assembly GCA_910584955.1. Lineage (GTDB taxonomy): Bacteria > Bacteroidota > Bacteroidia > Bacteroidales > Bacteroidaceae > Paraprevotella. The sequence continues at coordinate 15,340 of CAJUDC010000013.1, forward strand.
GAATTGTTCGACGATTTTATTTTTAATTTTGCCCACAACAAGCGTTTGCAGTTGGAACGAGTGCGTTTTCCGTTGCCGGTGACGGAGGCCGACGGGGCATGTTACAAGATCGCACGCAGCCAGTGGAAGCATGAGAGCCTCTTCATGCAACAGGATTTTTATACGGTCCTGTTTAACGACGAAGAGCAACTGGAACTGGAGAAGAGTACCGAACGGGAGCAGGTTCAGGTGGAATGGATCCAACTGGAGGAACTGTTCGTAAAGACGTATTCCTTCAGCCGCATATCGGGGCTGTGGATGCTGGTGGGCGAGCAGGTACATCCGGTTGAGAATCACGATATGGCCGAATTCCTTGCTTTTTATCAGCATTTTGCCACCGATTCCGCTTTTCAACGAAAAAGTCTGTCGAGAAAGTTGCATTATGCGACTGCCGACCCTGATAACGATTTCGAGTACATCGAAGGCACACTGGATGCCGACCAGTGGTTTGCCATTCGGCCGCAGATGCCTTCGGGCACGATCACCAATATCCGTTACGGACAGGAATACACCGACCCGAACAAGGTGCTGTTGCTCAAGCGCGGTATTGCCAATGGCATGATGGACATATTTACATTTAGAAAGACCGGTCAGCGCTGGCAGTTGGCCGCTTATGAAAATTAGAAAACAGATGAAGGAAATCACGAACTGTTCGCTGTTGCGGTACAACACATTCGGCTTTGACGTCAAGGCCCGTTGCATGATGGAGTATGATTCGGAGGAAGATCTGCAGCGGGTGCTTGAGCGGGTCCGTACCGCTTATGCCGGCTGTCCGGTGTTGCATATCGGTGGCGGGAGCAATCTGTTGTTTCGGACGGATTTTGACGGTGTTGTGCTGCATTCGGCCATTCGGGGCATAACCTGCGATTCGTTGACTTCCGATACGGTCCGTTTGCGGGTGGGAGCCGGTGTGGTATGGGATGAGTTGGTTGCATATTGTGTGGAGCACCACTATTGCGGGTTGGAGAACCTCTCGTTGATTCCCGGTGAGGTAGGTGCCTCGGCAGTGCAGAACATCGGAGCTTACGGTGCCGAAGCCAAGGATTTTATCTCTGGCGTGGAGGCCGTTGAACTGGCGACGGGCGAGAAGCGTTTCTTTTCGACTGCCGATTGTCGTTATGCCTATCGGCAGAGCGTCTTCAAGCAGGAATTGCGCGGTCGTTATGCCGTAACCTATGTGTGGTTCGACCTCTCCACGGCATTTGTTCCCAACCTGGATTACGGAGGCATCCGACGGGAACTGGAAGCCGAAGGGATAGCCACAGAGCACCTTCGGCCTGCCGATGTGCGTCGGGTTGTGATGAATATCCGTCGCAGTAAATTACCCGATCCGGCTCAGACGGGTAATGCAGGCAGCTTTTTTATGAATCCGGTAGTGGAGAAGAGTGTATATGAAGAATGGATACGGCGCTATCCCGATATGCCTCATTATGAGGTTGACACTGAGCATGTGAAGGTGCCCGCCGGATGGATGATCGACCGTTGCGGATGGAAAGGACGTTCGCTTGGGCGGGCGGCGGTGCACGACAAGCAGGCGCTTGTACTCGTAAATCGGGGTGGGGCCTCCGGCGCAGAAGTGCTGGCACTTTCCGATGCGATACGGGCTTCGGTCAGGGAAAAGTTCGGGATAGACATCCGTCCCGAAGTGAATATCATAGGTTAGGAAAGCATGAGATTCAGATTTTTGGGAACCGGGACCAGCACCGGAGTGCCGCAGATCGGATGCCGCTGTGAAGTCTGTACGAGCAGTGATCCGCGCGACAGACGGCTGCGCTGTTCGGCGTGTGTAGAGACGTCAGAGGCCCGTATCCTGCTGGATTGCGGGCCGGATTTCCGCCAGCAGATGTTGCAGACGAGATTTGCCCGGTTGGATGCCGTGCTGCTCACGCACGAGCATTACGACCATGTGGGAGGGCTGGACGACTTGCGCCCTTACAGTGTATTCGGTGATGTGCCCGTATATGCCGACGAACTGACGGTCGGTCATCTGAAAGAGCGTATGCCGTATTGTTTTGCGGAAAACAAATATCCGGGTGTACCGCAATTGTGTCTGCACCGTGTGGCTCCGCACGACAGCTTGCAGATCGGTGACGTGACGGTGACCGCCATACGGGTGATGCACGGGCGTCTGCCCATTTTGGGATATCGGTTGAACAGTCTGGCCTACATCACTGACATGAAAACGCTTCCCGACGAAGAAACGGCGCTTTTGCAAGGACTTGACGTACTGGTGGTCAATGCGCTCCGCCATACGGAACATAATACCCATCAGACGGTGGAAGACGCCTGTCGTCTGGCGGAACAATTGCAAGTGCCTCGTACGTATCTCATCCATATGGGGCACAGTCTGGGGTTGCATGCCCGGGAAGACAGGCTTTTGCCTGCGGGGGTTCATCTTGCCTATGACGGCTTGGAGATAGAATGTTGACAGGAGAACCGGCGTTGAATGGAGCGATGAATCACAATCGGACCCGTTTACACTTTGTGTGATAAGGGGCAAAACGGCATCGAAACATGAATAAGTGTTAAAAACGTTCCCCAAACAGATTTTTTTTCAGATTTTCTTTGTCAGTCTGTAAAATCATCGTATATTTGCATCGTGTTTTTCATAGTATTAGATTTAAGGTTAACAAGGTTGGAGTACGGCGGTACTCCTTTTTTTTTCTCCCTGCCCGACCGTGAGGTCAGGCAGGGAGATTTTCTTGTGCCCGGATGTGCAAGCCCGTTTGTTGTATGAACCGCCGGCAATAAAGCGTGCCGGCCAAAGTCAGTGCTACGGGGAAGGCCATCCAGATGCCTACAGCCCCCAGCGAGCAGGGGAATCCCAATATGTAGCTTAACGGTAGCGACACGATGATATAGCTTATGAACGCATAACGCATCATCGGCTTTACGTCGGCAATGCCGCGTAGTGAGTTGGCGAAATTGGTTTGCAGGGCATCACCGAATTGATAAAGCACGAACGGAAGCATCAGGCTGAGTACGATACGGTTCACTTCCTCATCGTGGGTAAAGAACGTTCCGATGGAATGGCGGCCTGCCACAATAGCACCGGCTATGACGATTCCCGCCATCATAATCAGCCGGCAACCGGCCAAAGCGCTCCTGCGCACGTTCGCCCAATCGTCCACTCCCTGAAAATGGCTGATGCGTATGGCCACCGCCGCGCCTATGCCGTAATAAACCAAAAAACATACGGATCCTACGTTACACATAATCTGGTGAGCGGCCAGTTGTGCCTCGCCCAGCCAGCCCTGCATGACGGCACACAGGGAGAAAGAGGCGGCTTCCATGCCCATCTGCAAGGCTATGGGCATGCCTAACCGGTGCAATTCCGCCCGCTGTTCCGCGTTTTCCTTCCGACAGAAGAATCCTTCTCTGTAGACGGCAAAGCGTTTGCTTCGCGTGATGACAAGGATGATGGCCGTCAGCATGAACAGGCGCGAGGTCAGGGTCGACAGTCCGGCGCCCAGAATACCCAGTTCGGGCATAGGTCCCACACCGTAGATGAACAGCCAGTTCCCGATGATATTCTGTACGTTGGCTGCGAGCAGTATCCACATGGGAGTGCGGGTGTCTCCCACACCGTCGGCAAACTGCTTGAAGGCATTGAACATCATCTGAAGCGGGATCGAGAAAAGGATGGTAAGGTAGTATATACGCATCTCCGGCAACAGATGTTCCGGCTGGTCCATGTAGTCCAGAAAAAAGTAGAGCGCCCCCATGAAACCCGTCAGCAGCAGGCTGGCCCGTGTGTTGATGTAAAGACTTGAACGCAGCGTACGTCCGGCCTGGAAATATTCTCCCCGGGCATGGAACGCTCCTACAACGGGAGTGGAACCGTATGAATACCCCATACCGGCCACAAGGATAAGCATCATAAGGCTGTTCACGAAACTGGCGGCAGCCAGTGAGTGCGCACTATATTGTCCCATCATCACCGTGTCGGCCAGTCCTTGCACGATGCTGCCTATCTGGCCGATGACAATGGGGACACCCAACGAGACGAGCGCGCTGTAGTGATGGCTGTAACTATGCGGGGAATGAGGATTAATCAGTTTCATACGTGTGATTTTATAAAAAACTCCGCCGGATAAGAGCGGAGTGAATACGACAGGCTGAGAGAGATGGCTCCGCTATTTTTTCCATCCTTTATAGGCGAGATAAGCTACTACGGCTACTCCCAATGCCAGGAACACGTACTTCAGTTCGTGGCTGTAGGCGTTTACCTGGTTCATCAGTTGGTCTTCCGGTACGATGCTTTGCAGGTACCATCCGATGGCCGCGAGTATGCTGTTCCATATTCCGGCGCCCAACGTGGTGTACAGCAGGAACGAGCTGAGTTTCATTCGGGCTAGACCGGCCGGAATGGAGATGAGCTGCCTTACGGCCGGTACCAGTCGTCCTACAAAAGTGGATACGGCACCGTGTTCGTCGAAATACTTCTCGGCCCGTTCCACCTTCTGCGCATCCAGCAGGCAGATGTGGCCGATACGGCTGTTGGCAAACCGGTACACCATCGGTCGGCCGATGAAGTAAGCCAGGTAGTAGTTGACGACAGCGCCGATGTTGGCCCCCAGCGTGGCGAAAAAAACGATAAGAAAAATATTCAGTTCGCCTGTCCCCGCTGCCTTATAGGCCGCCGGAGGCACTACTATTTCGGAGGGAAAAGGAATAAAAGAACTCTCGATAGCCATCAGCAGGGTGATGGTCCAGTAATTCAGGTTGTCTAAGCACCATTGGATAAAGGCAACGGATTCCATATAAGTCGGTCTGATTGATATTACTTTCTGATTCGGGTGCAAAGATACGCTTTTCTTAGGTTAAAACCTGCTAAACCCTATTCTTTTTTGATTTTCGCTATTTATATATTTGTTACCTTTGCGGGCAGTTTAACCGGATAAAAAGGATGAAGATAGAACTGGATTTGCATACGCATACTCTTATGTCGGGGCATGCGTTCAGTACATTGCAGGAAATGGCGGCTGAGGCCGCCCGAAAAGGCCTTCGCTATTTGGGTATTGCCGAACACGGACCGATGGTACCCGGTGCGTGCGACCCTATTTATTTTCGCAATTATTACGTCGTACCGCGTTATGTCGACGGCGTGCGATTGCTGATGGGGGCGGAACTGAACATCATGGACTTTCGCGGGACGCTGGATTTGGATGAGAGCTATTATCCGCGTTTCGACCATTTGGTGGCAGGTATTCATAAACTGTGTTTCACTCCCGGCACGGTGGTGCAGAACACGGATGCGATATTGGGTGCCATGCACAACTCGAGAGTAAACATCATCAGTCATCCCGCCGATGGGGCGGCGACGGTGGATCTGGAAGCTTTGGTGAAGGCATCGCGCGACACCCGTACGCTGCTGGAGGTGAATAACAGTTCGCTGAATCCGCTACGCAAGAACCCGGTAGCACGCGACAACAATCGCCAGCTGTTGCGGTTGTGCCGGCGATACGACGTGCCGGTTATCTTGGGAAGTGATGCACACATCGCCTTCTCCATAGCCGACTATGGGAATATTCATGCGCTGCTCGTGGAGACGGATTTTCCCCACGAGCTGATCGTGAACGACGATATGCGCAAGTTTACCGGTTTTACGGGTTTGTCATTCGACGATCTGCCGCAGTAAACGCACGTTTCCCGTATGAAAGTATTTCAACGGGCTTATTGCCGTTATTTTTTGAACTTCACACCTTTTTTGACATAAATGCCACGCGGGAGATTCCCGGATTGGAGTTGGGAAGTGGAGACCTTGCGCCCCGCCAGGTCGAATATTTCGTATTTCGGGGTATTTTTGTTCATGAGATCTCCATTTTCGTTCGGCCACGAAGCATTCTTGTCGTATACGGTATTGATGCCGGTAGGCAGACTGTTACCCAAGTAATAGAGTTCAACGTTGTCGAACACCGTCCAGCTGTTGGCGGTTGCATTGCCGGCGGCGCTTTTTATGCCTATGGTGAGTTGCCCGTTTGTCACTTCCACGATGAGCCGGTTGGTATAGTGTCCGGTCGTGAACAGAGCGGAAGCCGCTTCGAGCGATGCCGGAATACGTCCTTCCGAGGTATTCTCCGAAAGAAGAAGAGGAAGATCCGTACTGTTTGCTTCGTTGAATACGGAGGCCAGAGTCAAGGTGTATTCGTTGGCATAGAGCAGTGCCAGTTGTTTTTCCGTGCTGTTTTTACGTCGGGATGCGGCTACCGAGGCTGTCCCGTCGCGGTAGAATCCCTGCATCCGCACTTCGTAGAAACCGTTGGGCACACTACCGAGATTCTGATGGATATTGAACGCCGTCCGGGATACTCCGGCACACATGTTGGTGACGTCTCCTCCCTGTGTGAAATCCCCTTGCCATGCAGTTATCCGGGAATCGTTGCGTCCGAAATCAGGGCACTTTATGAGAAAGGTGGCATCTGCGGGACTTTCCGCCGTGGCGTCGTTGAGTTCGGCCGATAATGTCGCTTTCGTCAGTATGTCCCATTGCGCTTCCGGAAGGTTTTTATGAGTGAGCGTGGTGTTCAGCTCTTTCGCGGTCGTATGTCCCCAGTAGTTTTCCCCCACAGGACGGAGTGTATAAGAGCCGTTTTCCGTCCGGTCGATGTGAAATTCCGTTACGGTTCCGTCCAGGTAGCCGTTTGCTGCGGCATAATGATTGCCTCCTCCGTTGTTGATCCGGCTGTCCAGTGCATAACGTCCGTTGGGGAGTTCCACGAGGCGAAAATCCAAGGCGTGAGGGCTCATTACGGCTTGCGTCCCCCACGACTGGCCGGCATTGAGAAACATTCCGCTTTTCTTGTTGCGTAGATACACTGCGGCGCCGGCGCCGTCTATTTCTTCACTGGAGTGTCGCTCTTGTCCGTAGTACGTTAGCCTGACATTGTCGATGCCCATCCATTGAAAGTTTCTTTGTTTGGAACGTAGTCCGATGCGTAGTGTCTCATCTTTTACGTAGACGGTGACGGAGTAATCTTTCGGGGTGGCGTCGGTGATTTCGCACTCCTCTTGATTGGCAAAAAGCGTGACGGTCGGTGCCTCTTGCGAACCGCCGGAAATAGGGTAGCTTCGGAATGCGGAAGCTGTCAGCCGGTACGTTCCGTCGGGCACTTTAAGCTCCTGATAAATGTCGCCGGTGAACGAGCGCGAATCCCAGTTCTCGAAATACGCTCCGTGGATGGTGCCGCCTTGGTTGGACGCTATGCCACGGTTGACGGCTTGGGAGGTGCATGTCCATCCGCTGGTGGAATAATCGAATTCCGGGTTTATCACAACAACATCCGCAGGGCTTTCCAGCTGTATTTGTGTTTGTATTCCATAACAGCATGTAGCTCGTCGCCTCTGTCGTCCACGACGAAAAGGGCGGGATGACGTTCAAAACGCTGTTGTTCGAGGTCTATGTTCCTGTTGCTGTGGATGGACAGGAGCAGCTGTCCGTCGAAGGTATGGAATAGCATGCCGTGTCCGTGGTTGTCCGGTGTGACGGGGGCCTTGCTGTGCGTCCAGCGTCCGTTGAGCTTTCCGTTGTCGGAGTAGGAAACGCCTTGTACATAAACGCCCGAACGCCAGCTTGTCCATATCATTCCGAGCCGTCCCGTCTGTGTGCGGAACAGGTAGGGTCCGTCGGTGACGGGACTGTTGTTCCATGCCCTTCCGTCGCTGGCATGGCAGATGGTTTTTGCCTCTCCGATGATCCCTGTCAGGTCCGGTTTTAACTCCACATATTCGATTCCTCCGTCGCCTGCTTGCACCCACTCGTAGCAATATACCAGATAGGTGCGTCCGTCCTCTTCCCACAGCGTGCCGTCGATAGCCATTTTCGATGCGGGGAGATAGATGTCGTCGCCACCTGCTATTTTGCTGTAAGGGCCTTCCGGCTTGTCGCTTTTCAGGATATGTATGCTTCTTCGGGCGTGACGGGTGTCTTCCGTCTGGGCGTTTGGATTTGTGAAGGTTACTATGTTGTAGTATGCTCCGTCTCTATAGTAAAGTTCGGGGGCCCAAATCTGTCTGGGCGAGGGGGAGGTATGGTTGGCTCCGATCCATGCGATTCCGTTGGTACGGATGGCCCAGGGCAGCCTTGTCCATAATTCCAGATCCGTACTTTTGAATATGTCACCGGCAGTTCCGGTCATATAATACGTTTTTGTTACGGGATCGGCCACTACGAAAGGGTCGCTCAGGCTGATGTCTTCTCGCAGCATCTGTGCGTGGGTCAGTGCCGGTGCTAACGCCATAAGCGTTTTCAGAAAAAATCTTCTCATCCAGGTTTGTACTTTTACGTTGTGAAAATCTTATTTGAATCTCACCTTTTAGGGGCGGCGGTGTGCCGTTTGCAGACGGCATCCGAGAGACTTCCGGTAGGTTGCCGGTTAGGGGCTCGGCTGCCATGTTGATAGATACGGAGTAAAGATAATAATAAATTTTTCCTAATTGTCCTGAATTTTGTTTTTTTACGCATGTATTACTATACCTTCATGCAGGCGCCGGTGTCGTGTGCAGGACTTTTTTATCGGAAGGGGAGAACCGGAAGCGCTTCCTGGCGATGGGAGAACAACGGATTTATGGTAAGGACAGGTTTATCATCCTTTCGGCGTAACATGTTTTTCTCCGGTCGGAAAGATGAAAGGCTGTTCGCGAAAACTGAAAAACAAGTCAGGAACTGTATAAATCAAGTTTGTGTTCGTGCAAACGAAGTTTTTGTTTGTCGGGTTCAAACTTGCATTTGACATATTACCGTACGGAAGAATGCTTATGTATTTTGAGGAGACGGATTTTTGTAAGGCATAAGACTGATATATAGCGGAAAGAACAATCGTCCGGCTAGCTGGGCGGTTGCAGTGTGCGTGGGGTGCCCCTATGCGGATGGCGTTTATATGATTTTCTTTCGGAAATGATAACGGGAATGGGTCTTGTAGGCCAGCCAGGCACTTATGTTCCATAGAGGGATGGCCCATTCGAACAGAAAAAGTTGCAGATGGTAGCTTTTCTCTCCGAGCGCCCGGCAACTCCGGTTGAAGGCAATGTCCTTGGCGATGATGTAAATGAGGTAAAAGGCTGTAACGGTTGCCGCAACCGGATAATTCCGGTGCAGGTAACTGAGACCGGCGGCTGTGGCGAAAGTGAGCAGGCACCACCAGGGCAGCAGGGATTTGATATGATATCGGATGCGGAAGAGCCATTTATGACGGAAGTGTTTGCGCGTTTCCATGTAGTACATCCGTTCCTGTTTCCACAAACGTTTGGCAGGAGGCAGTTCCTGGCGGATGAAAGACCGGCGGTGCAGGGCGACGGCTGTATTGGACCGGCTGCTGTTCCGGTTTACAAGAAGTTCTTCGGCACCGCATATCAAATTGACGTGGCCGGTGAAGCCTTTGTTCCGTAAGAACAGGCTTTTCCGAAAGGCCATGTTGGCGCTGTCTGCCCGATAGGCGGCATGGCGGGCGCTGTAGGGCAGTAGCATCATCAGATTGTATAGGCGGAAGAAGATGATTTTGCGGGCGAACCATGAAGACGCCGGTGTGTAATTGGCGTACCCCAGTACGATCTGGCGCGCCGGAGAAGCGGCGCATTCTCGTCCGAGGGCCGATAGCCATTGCGGTGAGTCGGGGCGGCAGTCGGCCTCTGTCAGGATCACCCAGTCGTAGCGTGCAGCCCGGAAGCCCAAGGTCAGCGACAGGCGTTTCTGACTGATGTAACGTGCGCTTTTGGGCGTGAAAGTATGGCTCAGATGCGGGTATTTCAATTCCAGTATCTTGAGAACGTCTTCCGTTTCGTCTGTCGAATGGTTGTTGACGACTACGACCTCGAATGTTTCGTAGTCCTGTTCCAGAATGTGTGGCAGATTCCTGTGCAACTGCTCGCCTTGGTTGTGTGCTGTGATCACTACTGTCAGTGGCGGTAGCACGGGGGATGGCTCCGGTGAGTCTTCACCGTTGCTCTTTTTGACCATACGCGCCAGCTTGCCGTAGGACAGGGCGGTGTACAGCGCCACTGCCCACACCAGCATGAACGCGGCGCAGGCAGTGAGTTCCAAGCTATTCGTAAACAGGTTCATCTGTTTGTCAATCGCAATCTTCCGTGGTATAGCCTTTGGGCAGTGCGCGGCAGTTGTAGCCCGACGCCATGATTTCGCCGTAGGCTCCGGCCGACCGCAGGGCTATCAGGTCGCCCCGGTGACAACGGTTCAGCGCATAATCCTTGGCAAACACATCGCTGGACTCGCAGATGGGACCTACTATGTCGTAAGTCTCTTCAGCCTCGTCGCTGCTCAGATTCTCGATGCGGTGGTAAGCCTGATACAGTGCGGGTCGGATCAGGTCGGTCATGCCGGCGTCTACGATGGCAAACTGCTTGTGGGCGGTGGGTTTGACATAGAGCACGCGGGTGATGAGGCTGCCGCACTGACCAACTACGGCACGTCCCAATTCAAAGTGCAGCTGTTGGCCGGGACGTAGGTGCAGGTGATGGCGGTAGGTGGCGAAGTAGGCGCCAAAGTCCGGTATCGGGGCTTCGTTCGGGTGCCGGTAGTCTATGCCCAGTCCTCCGCCTACATTGATATTTTTCACTTCGATCCGATGCTCGTCCAGCTGTTCCTGAAGTTCGTTTATCCGGTCACAAAGCGCCTTGAAATCGTCCATCTCCGTAATCTGGGAACCGATATGGAAGTGCAGTCCCACGAAGTCCACATGATCCATCTGCTGTGCCCGGCCTATCACGGTGAGCATATCTTCCATCGCTATGCCGAATTTGTTTTCCGACAGTCCCGTGGTGATGTGGGCATGGGTGTGGGCGCCTACGTTCGGATTGATGCGGAACGAAACCCGTGCGACGGTACGGGCACGGGCGGCCAGTTCGTTGATCACTTCCAGTTCCGGAAGGCTCTCTACGTTGAAATAGGCGATACCGTGTTTCAGTCCCAACTCGATTTCCCAATCGCTTTTACCCACACCGGCATATACGATTTTGTCGGCCGGGAATCCGGCTGCCAGGCAGGCACTGATTTCTCCGCCGCTGACACAATCGGCTCCGAACCCGGCGCGGCTGATGAGTTGCAGTACTTTGGGGTTGGCATTGGCCTTCACGGCATAGTGCAGATGGTAGTTGCCGTTTTTGTCTGTCTCTTCCTTTATCGCGTCGAGCGTGCGTTGCAACAGGGCGGTGTCGTAGTAATAAAAAGGCGTTTGTATGTCCTTGAATGCTTGTGTCGGAAAGGATCCTTTCATGTTGTCGCGTAGGTTAGTTCTTAAACAATGTATCGCTTAAGGCCTGCAAGGCGCGCTTCTTATCCGTTCCTTTTACCAGGAAAGAGATGTTGTGGTTGCTGCCGCCGTAGGAGATCATGCGCAAGGGGATCTCTTTCAGAGCCTGGGTGATCCGGCTTTCGAACCCGACATTGGCGTGGCTCAAGTCGCCCACGACGCAGATGATACACATATCCTCGTCAACGGTCACCGTGCCGTATTTCATCAGGTCGGCGATGATTTCTTTCAGATAGGCCTTGTTGTCGATCGTCACCGATACGCCGACTTCTGATGTGCACACCATATCGATGCTGGTCTTATAGCTTTCGAATATTTCGAATACCTTGCGCAGAAAACCGTAGGCCAGCAGCATGCGGCTGGATTGTATTTGAATGGAAATGATATTGTCCTTGGCGGCAACGGCCTTGATAGTGCCTTTCTGGATGTCGTTGTTGATGATCGTACCCGGAGCGGCGGGGTCCATCGTGTTAAGCAACCGCACAGGTACGCCCGAGAACTGGGCCGGCTGAATGCAGGTGGGGTGGAGGATTTTGGCTCCGAAATAGGCCAGTTCGGCGGCTTCTTCGAAATACAGCTGGCGCACCGGCTCCGTATGATCCACCACGCGCGGGTCGTTGTTGTGCATGCCGTCGATGTCGGTCCAGATTTGTATTTCCTCCGACTGTATGGCGGCACCTATCAGGCAGGCGGTGTAGTCGGAACCGCCGCGCAGCAGATTGTCCACCTCGTTGTAAGCGTTACGGCAGATGAATCCCTGGGTGATATAGATCTCGTAGCCGGGGTGGGCTTCCAGGAGTTCGGTGATGTTCTCTTTGATAAAACGGAAGTCGGGTTCGGCGTTTTTATCGGTGCGCATGAAGTCCAATGCCGGCAACAGATAAGTTTTCACGCCGCACTCTTTCAGATAGTTGGTCACCATATTGGTGCTGATGATTTCTCCCTGAGCCAATATGATTTTCTCTTCAAAGGTAGTGAACAGTCCTTTGGTGAAGCTGCGCAGATAGTTGAATTCCTCTTTCAGGAATTTCTGCGTGGCAATACGATATTCATCGGTAGCATACAGCTCGCTGGCGTGCTCCATATATTTTTGCTCCAGGCGATTAATGATGTTGTTGGCGCCCTCGGCATTCTTCTTATAAAGGTAATCAGATATTTCTACCAACGTGTTGGTGGTTCCGGACATGGCGGAGAGCACTACGATTTTGGATTCTCCGTCTTTCGTGATTAACTGGGAAACATCTTTCATTCTTTGAGCGGTGCCTACAGATGTTCCACCGAATTTCATTACTTTCATTTTCCGTATATTTTTTAGTTTTCTTTTTGATTTTCTGATGTGTCCGGTTCTGCCGGGACGGGCTGGGCGGTATCCTGTTGTCGGGGTGCCGTGCCGAATTCTTCGCTGCACTCCGTCAGTTGCCGGTCGCCGCAACGGTATACGATACCGGGAAATTCACGAATCAAACGTTCGTTGTGCGTACTCATGATAACGGTCGTTCCGCTGTTGCATATCTGATGCAACAAGGCCGTTGTGTGTTTCCCTGTTTCGTAGTCCAGATTACCGGTAGCCTCGTCGGCTATGATCATCGCCGGACGGTTGAGCAAAGCACGGGCGATGCAGATACGTTGCTGTTCGCCGCCCGACATTTCGTAGGGCATGTGGTTGATTTTATCTGTCATGCCCGTTTGTTCCAGTACTTCCCGTATCCGTGTGTCGCGTTCTTTCCGTTTGTTCCATCCGGTGGATTTCAACACGAAATCCAGATTCTGCTGTACGTTGCGGTCGGTAAGCAACTGAAAATCCTGGAACACGATGCCCAACCGGCGGCGTAAGGCCTGAATGTGTTTGCGTTTGACGCGCGTCATATCCACCCCCAGCACATCGGCGTTGCCCGAGTGAATGTCCAGTTCGCCGTAGAAACTTTTCAGCAGCGATGTCTTTCCGCTGCCCACTTTCCCGATCAGATAGATAAATTCTCCTTCGCGGGCTTGAAAGTCAATGCCTTTCAATACCGTATGTTCTTTCTGACAGAGAGTTACATTTTTATAGTTGATAAGCATGTGCTACCGAAATTAGACGTTGGGACAAAGAGGCGGACATCAGTGCTTTTTCCACTGAGGATTGTGGCGTTTTTGCAATTCCTCCGCCATCTGTTCTATGCGTAGGCCTTTGGAGGTGAGCAGGACAATAAGATGATACAGCATGTCCGATCCTTCGTAGATAAGACGGTCGTCTGTTCCGTTCACGGCCTCTATTACCGCTTCCAATGCTTCCTCGCCCACTTTCTGTGCCATGCGGTTGATACCGTCTTTGAAAAGGCTGGTGGTGTAGGAGCCTTCCGGCATTTCTTTATGTCGCCGTTCGATGAAGTCTTGCAACTCGCTGAGGAACAGGAGCGGGTTGGCCGTATTCTTTTCTCCCCAACAGGTGTCGGTGCCGGTGTGGCAGACAGGACCGGCGGGATTCACCCGGATAAGCAAGGTGTCCCGGTCGCAGTCGTTTTGTATGCTCACCACATGCAAAAAGTTACCGCTTTCCTCGCCTTTGGTCCAAAGACGGTTTTTGGTTCGGCTGAAGAAGGTCACCTTACCGCTGTCTACGGTTTTTGCGTAGGCCTCCGCGTTCATGAATCCCAGCATCAGTACATTCTTTGTGCTGTCGTCTTGTATAATGGCGGGCACCAATCCTCCCATCTTTTCAAAGTCTATCTCCATATATAATAATAGGTATATGTTATAATCTTACGTTAATGCCCTCTGCTTGTAAATATCGCTTTAGTTCGGGGATGGGTATCTCACCGAAATGGAATACGCTGGCCGCCAGGGCGGCATCGCTTTTCCCGCATCGGAAAGCATCGCGGAAGTGTTCTTTCTTTCCCGCGCCGCCCGAAGCAATCACCGGGATAGTCAGTTCG
>CAJUDC010000014.1 GCA_910584955.1 uncultured Paraprevotella sp.
TACCCTCTTCACGACCGGTGAAGCCCAACCGTTCTGTGGTTGTGGCCTTTACGGACACGTCGTCTTCGTCTATCCCCATCACCTGCGCCAGGCACGCCTGCATGGCCGGTATGTGCTCTTTCAGCTTGGGGCGCTCGGCACATACGGTAGCATCTACATTCCCCACCCGGAATCCCTTCCCGGCAAGCAGTTTCACCGTCTCGGCCAACAGCAACTTGCTGTCCACATTATGAAACTCTTCCGACGTGTCGGGGAAATGGTAACCGATATCGCGCAAGTTGGCGGCCCCCAGCAACGCGTCGCAAAGGGCATGTATCAGCACATCCGCATCACTATGCCCCAACAATCCCCGGGTGTGCTCCAGCCGGATGCCCCCCAGCCACAACGCACGGTCTTCCACCAGGCGATGCACATCAAATCCGAATCCTACTCTGATCTTTCCCATCTTCTGCCTGTCTTTATGCTTTTAACGACGGCGACGACGCCCGAAAAGATCTTTCATACCGTCCAGATCGAAGCCCAACGTGAAGCGCATCGTCTGATCCAACGGGTTGCTCTGTGCCGTGGAGAACACGTAACCGCAATCCAGCGAAAACACGCTCATACGGAATCCGGCACCTACGGTGAAGTACTTCCGGTTGCCCTTGTTGGCACTTTCATGGTGATAACCGCCACGCAGGATGAAGCGGTCGTTGTAGGAATATTCCATACCCACGCTCCACTGTATCTCCTGCATCTCCTCCTTGAATCCGTTGGGCGCATCGCCAAAACTCTTGAAGATACCGGCAATGGGCGAGATGTCGTAATAATCCTTTTGCAGGCGGGCCTGATAATCCTCGTTCGTCTCCCCGTTCTCCGTATCCTGTTTGGGGAAAGTGGGCACCAACAGTTTATTGGCATCGGCCGCAATCGAAAGCTTATTATATTCGTTCAGCGGTATCAGCCAGTTCATACCCAGACGCAGGTTGGTAGGGATAAATTCGGCGTTATCATCCCCGCCGTAAGATATCTTGCTTCCGATATTGCTGATGTTCAAACCAAATGCCAGATTACATTCCCGGCTGCCCATCATGACATAGCGGTTGTAATAAAGGGCGATGTCTGCCGCAAAAGCCGAACCGCCGCTCGCCTCGGCCGTATAATCGAAAGTAATGTCCGAATAAATATAACGCAGGGCAACGGCTGCCGAGAAATTCTCACTCAACATGCGCGAATAGGCCACGTCGAAAGCCAGTTCATAGGGTTTGATCGTCATACCGGAGGCCGCTCCCTGCCCTTCTCCCTGGCTCATCGACACCTCTCCCAAAGAGAAATAACGCAACGACGTACTGACAGCCGAATAATCACCAATCCGATAGAAGCCGCTCATATAGGCCAGGTCGATATCGTTTACGATCTGGCGAAGCCACGGGGTGTAGTTGATAGCCAGACCGGCACGCCCGATACAGTAAGGGTATTTGGCCGGGTTCCAGTACTGCGAACTTACATCCGCTTCGGTAGCGGCACCGATGTCACCCATACCGCCGCCTCGGGCATCGGGAGCAATGTCCATAAACGCAACCCCCGTATTCACCGGATTGAACATTTTGTCTTTTTCGTCGGCTGACACCTGTTGTGCCGTTCCAAGCAACAACAGGGCGAACGCTATCAGATATTTTCTCATAGAATCATTCGTAATAGATGCTATTATACAAACTAAAGTTACGGTTATTTATTGCGCGAGATCACTAATTTTTGCGTCTGGGTGGCCTCCTTGCTTCCTTCGCATGACAGCGTGGCCCGGTAAAGGTAGACACCCGTGGAAAGCGGCATTCCTCCTCCCGTAGTCAGGTTCCACGGTATGGCATACGTCCCCGTCGAGTTCGCTCCGTTCTCCGTATGGGTCCACAACAGGCGACCGCTTAGATCGAACACTTCGATGGTGAACGTACAGGTGCTGCCCGGACGATCGTAACGGAAAAGGAAAGTCGTCTGTTCCCGGGCCGGGTTGTTCGTTACCGACAACGAGGCAAAATGCGGCCGCAGAGAAGGATCCACCTGAAAGGCCAGCTCCGTTGTGGAATAATTATTCAGTACATCCCAGGCACGGAACTGGAGGGAATGAACGCCCGGCGCCAGTGCGGGAATGCTGAAAGCCACCGTCCCACGGCGGAAATCACCGAATTCATTGATATAATAGTCGTTCAGGTTGTAGGTAGTCTTGGGATTCCCGTCAATGACAAGTTCCAGATTATGGCCGATACCGTTGTTCGTCGTATTGATTCCGCTTTCGTCTTCAAGCGCAGCTACAAAATAAGGGGTGGCATTGACTTTTCCACCGTACGGAAAATCCTCGGAATTCAGATAGGCGGTGATTCTCGGTCCCTCGGTGTCGGCTGCCATTTCGTCGCTGCTGCCACCGATGAGAAACTCCTCGCTATAACCGTTGGCCTCCTGCTGACGGTCGTCGCTGACGGCATAAAATACCACGCGCCCGCCTTCGTTGCTGTAGCTGATGTCCACCGGCACGACAAAAGTAAAGTCGAAACGCCCGTTGCGGACGGAGTCGCTGCCATGAAAGAGTACTTTATCGCGTGACTGGAACGTAAAAGGCTTCTCGTCCGCCGTCTTTTTGGCTTGGTTCAGACAGGTTACCGTGCTCTCCTTATCAAACAGACGGGAAGAGAGTACACCGGTGAAACCGTCCATCAACGCACCGCCTGCATCGGCAATATGTCCGCTGAAGCGCACCAGACTGCCGGCTTTCAGGGAACAGGGCACGTCATCTTCCGCCAGAAGCCGACCGTTGATGCTATCCAACACCACTTTATTGAGGGGAGCGCCGATGACCAAAGCCGGATCGCCAAGCAGGGCATAATGAAGATGATTGATATTGCTGCCTACAAAATTCTTGGCCAGACGAACGGCATCTCCCAGGCGGTTGCGCCTGCCCCTGTCGTCCTTTCCGAACAGAAAACGGGTAAAAGCCTTGTTCATCTGCAAATTGAGATTGGCGTATACCGTACGGGCCGTACCGTAGAAAGCCACGGCAGCACCTTTCTCATTCAGCACGGCCGCCTCGCCGATGTTCTCTGTCTGTGTGTCGAAAGGCATCACCGTGCAGGCCGCCGTCACCCACAACGGCATACGCAGCGAAGAGAAAGCACGAAAATCATCCAGGCGCATCACCTGCTCGTCCGAAAGACAATAAGTAATGCCGTGCCCGGTGTAGTTCATCATCAAAGCTCCTTCTTCTATCTGCTGATAAATCTTTTGTTTGGCAAGCGGATAGCGGTTGCCCGTCGTGCTGCTTTCCCGGGGATAGGCATCCCACATGATCTTACGCACTTCCAGTTCGGGGTTATAACGTTCTATGTTGTCGGCCACCTGGTCGGCCATATCCATGTGTTCCTTGACGTCCCCGTCATCTCCCATGATGCAGACAATGTTTTTCCACAGACCGGCATGAGCCCCTTCCAGATAATCAAGCGTCTTATCTACCATGATGCGGGCTTCTTCCGCCGTACGGACAGGGAAACGGCCTATGCCCAGATCGGGTTTGTCACCGGAGGTAGGCCGCGCACCTTCTCCGTCGTCCAGCAATCCGAAGTAGTCTTCCATCACGTAACAGTTCGTCTCGCTTACGGAGTTTTCCGATTCATAACAAAGCAGGAAGTCATCGGGCCGGCAGGTTCTCCAAGCCGAACTCAGCATACGGTTGTCCCAGGCGGCATCGCCAAAGAGCAGCAAATAGCGCGGTGCCTGCTCTGCCGTCTCAGCCCTGTCGTAAAGCATCTTCATATAACGACGATAAGCAGTGGCATCGGGAGTACCCGACGAGAATTCATTGTATATCTGATCGGCCCGTACCACCTGTACATGCAGACCGTCTCTCAGCGCATGAGCCTCGGCCAAGCGCCGGGCTTGGGCAGTCAGTTTGCCGCTGGCCGGCACAATGATAACCATATCGACAATCGTATCGGTTCCGTGCAGATTCTGATTGGCTACCTGCCCCACCACTTCCGGGGCCGGAAAAGACGCATTCACGTCTACAGCCACATAGCGCCGGGTGGCGTCATCCACCACAACGGAATACACGGAACCGCTCTGCGTCCCTTCTATCTCCGTCACCGGATCACCCGGTTCGCCCAAGCGCCATACGCTCACATTCTGTCCGCCGGATCGGGTGATATTGAAACGGCTGGTCCCTGTACGATTATGTGAAAATGCCAGATAGCTCCCCGACAGAAGCAACGAACGGGTATAAGACAATTCCAGGAAATCCAAACGGGCATTGTGTCCGGCCGTAGTCGTCAGTTTCACCACCGTACCGGCGCTTCCTTGGTTCAACGTTGTCAGACGATAAGAGCGCCTCTGCGACATGGCTTTACTGTACTCGGTCAGTTTATCCACAGAAAAAGAAGGTTGAGCCACACCGTTTATCGTCGGGGTCACTTGGGTGGAACTGTTGGCTGACGCAGTAAAAGCGACAAGCAGTGTGCCCCCTTCCGCACTGACGGGATTCACTGCGGGAAGCGTATAAGTACGGGAGTTGCCATCGGCATAGTTATAAGCCTCGAACAGGGAACGCCCACCGGTATACCAGGCATACTCGTCTTTTTCATACAACACAAAATCAGGAAAAGACGTTAGCTCGTTACGAACCGTATTCTGCGAGGAAGCCTCACGTGGGAACGTCGCCGGACGATCAGCCTCCGTGAGAAAATAATAAGCGTAAGAAGAATAAGGATTGGTTTTATGCCGGGGAGTATTGCTGCTGACGACGCTCCGGTTCCACGACACCAGACCATTGGCATAAAAAAGCCAGCCGGCGGCCGTCTTGTATAAAGGAACTTCTTCCAGATCGTCATAATCGGTATCGGCACGTATCACCTCGTCCTGCACATGACCGCCATAGCCGTAAAGCCGTACGTTATCAGGATTGGAGAACCCCATAGCGGACAAAGCGGAGCGCGTCAGTTGATAAACCCCTTCGTCGCTCACACGAATCTTGACCCAACGTCCTTGGGACAGCACTGAAGTGCGGGCATACCGTTCCCGAGCACTCTTGTGCGGTGCTTTGGCACGGGCTGCTACCGGCTTTACCGTCTTGTATATGACAATTTTACAGCTTACCAGACGAAAATATCGGTCATTCCGGCATACAACCGGTATGAAATTGATCTCAAGCAGACCTTGCTTACGGGACACCCCGACCGAACATTGCACGATCGGATGTTCCTGCAATGTAGTATCCTGGGCTATCACCACCTTCACTTCCTCAGCGGTGAGAGGCTCATACTGCGGATATTCCACCTTGACTTCATAATCGTATTGTGTATAATCGGACTCTAACGGAATAACCTCGGTGTATACCGGCAATACGCTGTCAATGCGCAATACATTCCAATCCAACCGGGTGAAGTTCTCCGTCTGAGCACAGATTCCCAGACAACAAAAAATGAGGCCAAGCAAAAATATCCTTCTCTTCATTATCTTATCTTACATTAAATTCCAGGAGCTTACAATCTCCTATATACCCTTCCAGATGCTCACCGATATGCACCGGACCTACGCCTGCCGGAGTACCGGTATAAATCAGATCACCGATCTTCAACGTGAAAAAGCGGCTAACATAAGCAATCAATGCATCCACCGGAAATATCATATCACGGGTGTTGCCTTGCTGGGCGGTCTTTCCGTTAATGTCTAACCGAAAATCCATGTTCTGAATATCCGGAAAACGATCGACCGGAACAAAGTCACCAATTACCGCCGAATTGTCAAACCCCTTACATATCTCCCACGGTTGTCCGGCTTTCCGTAACTTACGCTGCAAATCGCGTGCCGTAAAATCAATGCCTACCGTCACCGCATCATAATAACGCGAAGCAAACCGAGGTGCAATGTTCTTCCCCAACCGACAGATACGCACTACAATTTCTGTCTCATAGTCGCACTGTTCCGTAAAATCAGGAATAAAAAACGGCTTTCCGTCTTTCAACAGCGCCGAATCGGCTTTCGTGAATATCACAGGCTCCCTTGGTATATCTAACGTTCCGTCAAGCTCTTTATTGTGCTCGACATAGTTCATTCCTACAGCTAATATCTTCATTTGTTCACTATTTTGTTCTGCTGGTTTTTCTAACGTCTCCCCTATGCGCTCCGTTTCTTCCTTCCACACCGGTATGACGTTTCTTCCCCATCCATAAAAAAGTATTTCAGAGAAATCACACAGCGGACAAAGATACGGATTATCGGATAAAAGAAACAAAAAAACACTCCTGCTTTTCCGAGAAAATTCCTTTTCTCTCCCATTATAAAAAGTATGGCGGAGCATACCCCGACCGACCGTATATAAAAAGAGGTGAATCCGAAACCTCGGACTCACCTCTTTTTATACATCTTATTTCCTTGCGGGAATTATTCGGCACGCAAAGTAAAGCGTTTGAATGCCGTTACCGTGCATTCCTTATCTGCCTCATGCAAATAATCGGCTACGCTTACCTTATCGTTCTGGATGAAAGCCTGCTTCAACAAGCATTCTTCCTTGAACATCTTGCTGATACGGCCCATGGCGATCTTTTCGATCATATTCTCAGGTTTGCCTTCCTGACGAGCCTTATCTGCTGCGATTTCCTTCTCCTGTGCCAGAACGTCTGCCGGATAATCGCTCTCATCGATAGAACGAGGATTCATGGCAGCCACCTGCATAGCTACGGCGTGACCGTATTGAGCATCCACAACCTTGCTCAAAGCAACCATCGTGCAAAGCTGGTTCTTGTTCTGATGATTGTAGACTGCAATATCCGCACCTTCTACAACAGCATAGCCGTCCAATTCCATCTTTTCACCGGTGATACCGCTACGATCTACGACGGCATCAGCAACAGTTGCATTTCCCATCGGCAATGCCTTTACCTCTTCCAGCGTCTGGCATTTGTTGGCCACTGCCAAATCCAGAATATCATTTGCCAGCTGTACGAAATCCTTGTTCTGAGCAACAAAGTCCGTCTCACACTTCAAAGCGATAATTGCACCGAAACCATCCTGTGCCTTCACCACCACGCAACCTTCGGCAGCTTCACGATCCGAACGTTTGGCAGCCACGGCCTGACCCTTCTTGCGAATGATCTCCATAGCCTTGTCAATATCGTTCCCTGCTTCTTCCAGCGCTTTCTTGCAATCCATCATACCAGCCCCCGACAATTTGCGGAGTTTGGTAATATCAGCCATTGTAACAGCCATATATTTCTTTATTTATCGTTACACGTATCAGGCTTCCTCAGCTACCGCTTCGGTTTCAACCTCTTCACTTTTCTCTACACGGGCTTTCGTCGAACGTCTGCGTCCCTTGGGAGCTTCGCCTTCGCCGGCAGCTTCCGTATCTACTTTCTCAGCCTTACGCTCTTCCAAGCCCTCGGCAATAGCACCACAACAAGCTTCCAGAATAATTTCTACGCTCTTGTTGGCATCGTCATTAGCCGGAATTACAAAATCCACATTCTCGGGATTTGAATTCGTATCCACGATAGCGAATACAGGGATACCCAAACGATTGGCTTCACGTACGGCAATCTGCTCTTTCAGCACGTCCACAACGAACAGAGCGGAGGGCAGACGAGTCAAATCGGAGATGGAACCCAAGTTCTTCTCCAGTTTGGCACGCTGACGGGAGATCTGAAGGATCTCACGCTTTGACAAATTGGAATAAGTACCGTCTGCTGTCAACTTATCGATGTTAGCCATCTTCTTAACAGCTTTACGGATCGTGGGGAAGTTGGTCAACATACCACCCGGCCAACGCTCAATCACGTAGGGCATATTTACAGATGCAGCTTTCTCTGCCACCACCTGTTTAGCTTGTTTTTTAGTAGCAACAAACAGGATTTTCTTTCCTGATTTTGCAATTTGCTTCAAAGCCTCAGCGGCCTCGTCTATTTTTGCAACGGTCTTATGAAGGTCGATAATATGAATACCGTTACGCTCCATGAAGATATAGGGGGCCATTGCCGGATTCCACTTTCTTTTCAAATGGCCGAAGTGACATCCTGCCTCCAATAAGGTATCAAAATTTGTTCTTGACATTGTTTTCTTTATTTTTTCGTTTACTTTCTTTTTTGTTTTCTCAACCAACTTGCAGGTAGTCCCCAAGGAATCCCGCAGGTTTAGATACTAAACGTAAATGATGCAGCTCGTGAAACGGCCGATATTAACGTTTACTGAACTGGAATCTACGACGTGCTTTCGGACGTCCCGGTTTCTTACGCTCAACAGCACGGGGATCGCGTGTCATGAAGCCCTCGGCGCGCAACGCTTTCTTATCATCGGCGTTGATCTTCACCAAAGCACGGGCGATAGCCAAGCGCAAAGCCTGTGACTGTCCTGTAAAACCGCCACCGTATACATTTACCTTAATGTCATACTTTTCTTCCACGCCAAGCGTTGCCAACGGCTGTTTTACGACATATTGCAGTATAGAAGATGGAAAGTACTCGGCAAGGTCTCTCTTGTTAATCGTAATCTTTCCTGTTCCCTCGCTTACATAAACGCGAGCAACGGCGCTCTTGCGTCTGCCTAATGCATTAACTACTTCCATTGCTTATTATTTATACTGATTAATATCTATTGATTTGGGCTGCTGTGCCTCGTGCTTGTGCTCGCTACCGGCATACACATACAAATTACCCAACAACTTATCTGCCAAACGGTTCTTAGGCAACATACCTTTTACAACTTTTCTCACCAGACGATCGGCACCGTTAGGTTTAGCCATCAAACGGGCGGGCGTCATCTCACGCTGTCCACCGGGATAACCCGTATAACGCAAGTACACACGATCGTTCCATTTGTTACCGGTAAGTTTCACTTTGTCGGCATTGATAATGATTACGTTGTCACCGCAATCTACATGGGGAGTAAAATTAGGTTTATACTTCCCTCTCAGCAATTTAGCCACCTTAGAGCCCAGACGGCCCAGCACTTGGTCGGTTGCATCCACAACCACCCATTCTTTTTTTACGGTCGCCTTGTTAGCAGAAATGGTCTTGTAACTTAAAGTATCCATTTTTCTTCTTTAAAAATTATTACTACTAAAAAACAATTTTACTTCATCCCGCGATTCACTAACCGTCTGTCCGGCCAAAGAACAGACTATTAACACGCAGGAAAATAGACTTTTACCGTCTATTTGATAATAATCGGCTTGCAAAATTACTACTTTTTGACGAAACAACAAACATTTTAACTGGTTATTTTACAACTTTGTCTTGCTCGCAACAACCATAGCATACAGGCATCTACAACAAGAATGGCCGACAATAACGCAAAAGCTGCCCGACATCCCTGCCAGGCAGCTCTCCAACATAGTATAGGAAGAGGATATTCTTATGTCCAAATATCCCAATCGCCCTGCCCTTTCACGTCAGGATCAGGACTATTATTATCACCGGCATTACCGCCCCAATGAATACCGTTATCGGGCGAACTCATCGCCATCAGCGCATTCTCTACCGATACTTTCAAAACCTCAGCATAAGGAGGCACATATTTATTCTTCTTCATAAAATCTGTTTTTCCGAATTATTTTACTACTTTCTTCCCATTCACAATATAAATGCCCTTATGCAAACCATCTAAAGGCTGAGAGGCGGACACATTGGACTTCACGCGCACACCGTCCAACGTATACACGTCTACCCGCGCATTCCCATCCGCAACAGCCTTAATGCCTTCGACTTCCGTGACATCATCCAGACGGAGGACAAGTGATTTCACAGCGGCAGCATCCGTCAATACGATGGAAGCGCGGAAACCTTTGGAAGCCACCGGCACATCGGCAAAGTAGAATTTATCCCCACTGATGTAGTAAGCATTCTCCAACGAACTGCGACAATACGAGCCCAGCATCATAACACCGTCCATCTCCACGGCCTCGGGAGCTGCGGCTTTCACCAGCACATCATCAAACGACAATGTCGTAGGCTGCACGGCTTTCACCAAATAAGGTTTGCCCGCCTTCATTGTAGCGGAAGGAGCGAAAGTAACAAATCCCATATCACCGTCCGTAGTAACTCCCGACAGTGTCTTCACCTCCGAGATACCCGCATTGGCCACCTGCGCAACATCCAGGTCGAACGGCAGACAGAGTGTGCTCCACTGACCGCCTTTCAATGTGCGGTTGGTAGTCACTTTAGCGGCATATACATCCTTAGACACGGGATAAGTTGCACTGTTTTCGTCCAACTGTATTTCAGCAGGAGCATAGAACAACTTGAAGTTATCGAACACGGTCCAACTACCAGCACGAGTAGTTGTGTTTTCTACACCGATCGTCAAATCCCCGTCTTCGGGCAGGGTGTAGGACAACGAGTTCCAATAAAAACCATTATTCATATACACCTCGCAACCAGACATATTATTCGGCACATACTTGCCTATAGAAGTAGGATAATTCGGTTCCAGAGTAGCATTCAATATATCCCCCGGATATGCGATATCCGACTGTGCAGCAAACACATTCATCAGCTTCTGCTTCGCGTCATTCAGCGAAAAAGAGGCTGTAATCTCAGCCGTTCCGTCTACATATTCAACATCCGCCTCTTCATTGCTTCCCGTACGTTGGAAGCCCTGCATCCGCAACTGATAAGAACCGGCCGGCATACCTACCAAAACCTGATTCATTGTAAACGCTTGCTGATACACCTCCGCCAAGTAATAATCAACCGTTATAGGATACGTAGTTACCCATCCCGTAGCGGTATTGTCACCGAAATCATGATTCTTTATCAGCGCAGTCAAATCGAATGCCCCATTCAACGGTTTACCTTGCGGTAACCAAGTACAGAGAGCCGTACCTAAAGCCTGCGTCGCAATATTCATTTGGGATACCGTCATAGCAATCTCCATTTTTGCAGCCACAGCCTCTAAAGCGGCCTTATAGGAATCGGAAATTTCCGATTCGGCAAACTGGGCAGCAATACTGATATAAGCGTCTAACACACTTCTGGCTTCCTGATAAGCCGCAACAATCGTCTTGTAATCCGACAAAGCATTCTCCAAGGCAACGACTTCCCTAACACTTGTCGCACTCTTCCAATTCTCGGCTGCCTCTAGAGATACCCTCAAAACCTCGGCAGCTCCTGCTGACAATCCGGTCGGATCATCCAGAATACCCCGATGTATGGCAATGCTGTTTTGCAGAGCCTCAACAGCCGCCGGCGCTTTTTTCACTTCCCATACGGCCTTTCGCAATTCGGTGGTTACGCTTCGCAACTCAGCCTTGCTCTCAGCCGCTTCTACGGCCTGTCGGGCATTCACTATAGCCGTATTCAACCGGTCGAGCAACGGATCGGGCACTAAAGTCCGGTCAACCTCCATCTCTTCCGCTTTAACCACAGATCTCCGTAAAGCCTCTTTCAGCATAGGCACATCCACACCATTATAATATAGTTTGAAGTTGTCCACAGCTACCCAATTGGCATTATTCGTGGCCAGCACTTCGAAACCGATAACGGTCACCTCGTCAATCACCATGAAGTTCACCGCATAGTGTTCAGGAGCTTCATTGCCCGTGCTGCAAGCCGTAGTATTCTTCTCCGTTCCCGTCGCAAACAGATTCACACCGGTGACGGTCAACGACTCATCCTTTTGCTGAGTTGCGATTGCATCCGCTTCCAGCGTGTATTTTCCGGTAACCACAGACGTTAGCTCCTGAGAAATTCCCGTTGCCGGCAAACTATTACCGAAAGATGTCCAATTCTCCAAAAACTTACTTATCGTTACGCCTCCAGAACTTTGCGTGCTTCCTTGATAAGCAAAAAACTTAGGCTTCTGGCTTCCATTCTGCACAGCTCCCACCCAGTGTTCCGCACTCTCACATGTTGGATTTTTAATGTACAAATCCGTCACATCAAGCGGACCATTCTCTGCCTGTTCATCCGCATATACCTGTACCGCCTCACTCAGTTCCTCGCATGCATACTCCAGTTCGTCAAGCGTTACCGAGAGAATCGGCTTCTCATAAATACTTCTAATTGCTTCATCCACAGTGAGGCTATATTTATCCGCGAACGCGAGAAAGGAGGCCATCTGTGCTTTCATCTCAACCCTAGGTTGAATTATTTTTTCATATTCGCCTTCCACCAAAAATAGCCACGAACCGCCATAATTCCTGCCGTTCTGCTTCAACAACGGACGAACGATGGTGGAAGTTCCGCCTTCCCAACCCAAATACGTTTTACCTTGGGCGGCAATACCATAGTCCGCATCATTCGGATTGATACTGATCAAATACGAACCATCAGTTTGCTTCGTCAGTTGCCAATCGTTATGTCCTTGAGACGCCATATCCACCCAAGCATTGGTATTACCTTCTATAAACACACCGTTTCCCATTTTCTTCCACTTCAACTGATAAAAACCATTAGGGAGCGTATTTACCTGAAACATGTCCGTACTTGTCGGCTGTCCTACCGAAGCACGGGTTCCCCAGTCATTGGCACCCATCAGAAACTGACCGGCATCCACATTATACAAATAATACCAACCGCCTTCCGTCCAGTCGGAAGCCACAACATGCCCGCCGGTCATCAGCAGGCAAAGCAACATTAGCCATTTTGCAGGCCATTCTGTAATTTTCCTCATGCTTCTTACAATTTAAAATATAGAATAAAACACAAAATATTAATAAGGAATAAACTTTACCGCAAAGGTAAATAAATATATAGCTTACGAAGAGCGCAATACGATTTATTACTGTTAATTTTTAATAAAAACGTAGAGAAACCAAAAACATTACCACCGCACCGTTATCCGAGCACCGGCAGAAAAGACCTTCATACGGACTTAGGGCAAGCGTACGGCCCATATCCCCAATCCACCGTATAAGCAAAGAATCGGCCCAACAAACATCCACAAACCATCGCATCCCCTTCACCCATATCCAACGAAAAGCAAGTTATTAAATCTTTTTAACTACACAAAATTTGTTTATAACGACATAATGTAGTTTATTTGCGAAGTGAACATCAAACAGTCTTGAAAAGAATGAAAACACTTACTGAAAAAGAACGGACCATTATGATTGCACTGTGGGAGAACGGGGCCTGCCCCATGAAAGAGTTGCTTGACCGACTTCCGGAACCCCGCCCGCACTTCAACACCTTGTCTACCGTAGTAAAACGCCTCGAAGAAAACGGATTCATCAAGCACCGCGCCCTCAGCTCCCGCTTTTACCTCTATGAAGCCGCTATCAGCCGGGAGCGCTACGAACAGAGCCAGCGCAAAGGCGCTGTCAGAAAATATTTCGGGAATTCCTATCTGGGATTCGTCTCTCACCTGGTACAAGAAGAAGAAATCAGCATCGACGAGCTGAAGGAACTTATTAGAACCATCGAAGAAAAACATTAGCCCCATTGCCATGCTATACCTTATATATATAATAGAATGGACATGCTGCCTACTGGTATTGTGGACCGCCTACCGGATATGCGTCAAGCCCACCACACTGCACCGGGTGAACCGCATCACACTGCTCACCATCCTGCTGGGAGCGCCTTTGCTTCCTTTATGCCGGTTTGAGACAGGCCACCTTGTCCCCAAAAATTTAAAGCCCGGCACCCACCTGCAGGAAGAGATACGGGAGCGGCTATCGGCCCCGGCACTGACAGTCATAATAGGCCCCCATACGGCGCAACAGCAATCAGACACACCCGCACCGCAACGGTCATTCTCCCTCCTCTCGATAGCGCTTCTCCCTTATTTCGGCCTGACAGCGGGGCTAGCCCTTTGGTATGCCGCTTCGATCGGCCGCCTGCTCCGTTTCCTACACTATCATTGCCAGCAAAGAAAAATCCGTTGCATCCGGCTGGCCGTATATGAGGAAGACCTCACCCCATTCAGCTTCGGACGCACCATCTGCCTGTCGCGCAACGAAAACCGGAAAGGCCTGCATTTTGCCCTTCTGCACGAAGCCGGACACATTTCTCTTTTCCATGCTTTCGACCTGTTGTTACTGCACCTGTTATCGCTCGCCAACCCCCTGGTGCTGCTGTTGCTTGCCGATCTGAAAAAGATACATGAGTTCGAAGCAGACCGCTTTGTAGAGCGCCGCAGCAAAGCACCGAAACAATACCAATATTTCCTACTCAATAAAAGTACAGGTGTGGATGCATACGCACTGGTACACCATTTCAATACCCATTTTATTAAACAAAGAATCACCATGATGAACAGAAAAAGAACAAGCCGTAGCGGCTTACTCCGACTGGCAGTTTTCCTGCCTGCATTGTGTATTTTAGCAGCAAGCCATGCGATGACAAACACGGAACCGTCGTCCAAGGATGTACAAACAGCTTCTATTTTCGCCCGGAAGTCCTCGAAATTCTCCCTCAAAGGGACTTGGATACTGACTCAGGTAATCTTCTCAAAACCGCCAAAGACCATACCCATATCCGGCGGCTATACCCGCATCAAAATCTACAAAGAGAACGGGGCTTATCACTGTGCCCAAATCTTCCGTAATGAAAACAGAAAACTCTGTGTATCCCCCAACGAAACCGGAGCATACAGCCTGACAGATAAAGAGGAATACGTAGAATGCAGTCGAAAGACACCGTTCAAAATCCTCGGCCCAAACGAAATGACCACCGAATGGGATGGTATGACCGAGTTCTATAAACGCCTCACCGACTGGACACCGGACGGAACAGAGACTACCGGCATTTCCGCTTTCCCGACCGAACAGATCAAAGAGACTTTGAGCCAATACAACCTTGGGTTCTAAGCGTAAAACGCACCCGCACAATAAAAAAAAGACCGACCGCCGCCCCGCAATCAAAGGAGCGACGGTCGGCCGTCTTTTATCTGACTTCCGCCCGAAAAAGGAACGCTTTAGAAATCGGCATTCTTCGGTGTACGGGGGAACGGTATCACATCGCGGATATTCTGCATGCCGGTGACGAACAAGATCAACCGTTCGAAGCCCAGTCCGAACCCGCTATGCGGACAGCTACCGAACCGGCGCGTATCCAGATACCACCACATGTCCTTCATCGGGATGTTCAGTTCCTCGATACGTCCCAACAGCTTGTCGTAATCCGCCTCACGCTCCGAGCCGCCGATGATCTCTCCGATCTGCGGGAACAGCACGTCCATAGCGCGCACCGTCTTGCCGTCGTCGTTCAGCTTCATGTAGAACGCCTTGATCTCCTTCGGATAATCCGTCAGGATAACCGGACGCTTGAAGTGCTCCTCCACCAGGTAGCGCTCGTGCTCGCTGGCCAGATCCACGCCCCAATACACCGGGAACTCGAACTTGCGACCGTTCTTCACGGCCTCCTCCAGAATTTCGATACCCTCGGTATACGTCAGACGCACAAAGTCGTTCCCGACAACGAAGTTCAGCCGTTCCAACAATGTCTTGTCTATCATCTTGTTCAAGAAGGCCAAATCGTCCTGGCAATGCTCCAACGCCCAGCGCACACAGTACTTGATGAAATCCTCGGCCAGGTCCATATTGTCGTTGATGTCGTTGAAAGCCACCTCCGGCTCAATCATCCAAAACTCCGCCAGATGTCGGGGCGTATTGGAATTCTCGGCACGGAACGTGGGACCGAACGTATAAATGGCTCCCAAAGCCGTAGCCGCCAGTTCGCCTTCCAACTGACCGGAAACGGTCAGCGAAGTCGTCTTCCCGAAAAAGTCGTCCGAATAGTCGATCTTCCCCTGCTCGTCCTTTTTCAGATCGTACAGGTTCTTCGTTGTCACCTGGAACATCTGTCCGGCTCCCTCGCAGTCGCTGGCTGTGATGATGGGCGTATGGAAATAGAAAAAGCCATGCTCATGAAAGTAATTATGCACCGCCATCGCCATGTTGTGACGTATGCGGAACACGGCGCCGAACGTATTGGTACGCAGGCGCATGTGTGCATGCTGACGCATATACTCCATGCTCTGTCCTTTCTTCTGCATCGGATAATCGGAACCGCAAGGCCCCAGCACCGTGATTTCGCCGGCCTGCACCTCCACGTTCTGTCCCGAACCCACGCTCTGCACCAACTGTCCCGTAACGCTCAGACAGGCACCGGTCGTGATTTGCTTCATCAGTTCCTCGTCGAACTTGTCGGCATCGGCCACAATCTGCACATTATTAATAGTAGAACCGTCGTTCAAGGCGATAAAATACACCGATTTGCTACCCCGGCGGGTTCTCACCCAGCCTTTCACATTGACAGTCGAACCGTAATCCTCACGCTTCAACACGTCTATGACTTTTGTTCTACGAACCTCTTCCATTGTTTGCTTTCCGTTTTATTTGGTTTGTATGCTATTCAAATGCTCCCATGCGAAGCATGTTTACTTCCTTCTCCGTCAGATAGCGCCAGTCGCCGCGCCGCAGATTCTTCTTTGTCAGTCCGGCAAAGAACACGCGGTCCAGCTTCTGAACCCGATAACCCAACGACTCGAAGATGCGGCGCACGATGCGGTTGCGTCCCGAATGGATCTCGATGCCCACCTGCTTCTTGTCGGTCTCGCTGGCATATTCCACCGCATCGGCCCGGATTTCACCGTCGTCGAGCGTGATGCCTTCGGCAATCTGGCGCAAATCGGCAGCCGTCACGTTCTTGTCCGTATACACATGATAGATTTTCTTCTTCAGATACTGCGGATGGGTCAGCTTCGAAGCCAGATCACCGTCATTGGTAAGCAGAAGCACACCGGTGGTATTACGGTCCAGACGCCCCACCGGATAGATACGCTCCCGACAGGCGTTGCGCACCAGGTCCATCACCGTCTTGCGGTTCTGCGGATCGTCGCTGGTGGTCACATAGTCCTTGGGTTTATTGAGCAACACGTACACTTTCTTTTCGATGGTTACAGGCTGTTCGTGAAACTTCACTTCGTCGGAGCGTTTCACCTTCGTGCCCAGCTCCGTCACCACCTCACCGTTCACCGACACCACACCTGCGGCGATGTAATCGTCAGCCTCGCGACGCGAACATACTCCGGCGTTGGCCAGGAACTTATTCAGACGGATCGGCGCATCGGGATCGGCATTCAGTTCCTGATATTCGATACGTTTCTTAAAGCTGTATTTCGCATTGGGATCGTAAGGGCCTGCATTCCGGCGCTGCTGCGGCCGGCCGCCGAAACGGTTGTTGCCGCCCTGCTGCGAGTAATACGGACGCGGCCCGTTGCTGCGGTATCCCCCTTCACGGTTGTAACCGCCCTCGCGACCGTAGCCGCTTTCGCGACGATAGCCTCCCTCGCGGTTGTAACCGCCTTCACGGGGTGCTCCGCCCTCGCGGTTATAGCTCCCTTCACGACGCTGATAGCCGCCTTCGCGGTTGTAACCGCCCTCTTTGTGGTAATATCCGCCGGTACGGGGCTGACGGTACGCATGTCCGCCGCGCCCCTCTCCGTTCTCATTATTATTATATCGCGGACGCCAAGAGCGGTTCTCGCCCTCACCGTTGCTGCTGTAAGCCCGTTCGGCACGCTGCACGCGAGGCCGCTGGAACCGGGCCGGTCTGTCATAATGATTTCGTTCGCCGCCCTGGCCGTATTCCTCACGGTTGTACGGGCGTGCACTCTCACGATTGTACGGCTTATAACCCTCACGGTTACTCTCGGAATTTCCTTCGGATGCAAAATTCTCTCGCCATTTTTCGTCTTCTGTTGTCATAATTTTATTCGATTAGATAAGCAAATGAACGGAGCAGCCTCTCGGCCTATCCGTCCCTGTTCATATTTTCTGTTTTTAAATTCCTGTATAGGTATGGGGAGTGACGGCACGAAGCTCACGCTTCACCTCCTCACTCACCGTCAGTTCTTCAATAAAATGCCTGATGGCATCTTCCGTAATGGCCTGATTGGTGCGTGTCAGCGCTTTCAACGCCTCATACGGATGCGGATAGGCCTCGCGGCGCAGAATCGTCTGGATCGCCTCTGCCACTACGGCCCAGCAGTTGTCCAGATCACGGTTGATGGCCGCCTCGTTCAGCAGCAATTTACCCAGGCCTTTCAGTGTGCTCTGAATGGCAATCACCATGTGTCCCATCGGTACACCCACATTGCGCAACACAGTCGAATCGGTCAGGTCGCGCTGCAAACGCGACACGGGCAGCTTC
The DNA here is from genome assembly GCA_910584955.1 of uncultured Paraprevotella sp. Classification (GTDB taxonomy): domain Bacteria; phylum Bacteroidota; class Bacteroidia; order Bacteroidales; family Bacteroidaceae; genus Paraprevotella. The sequence continues at coordinate 18,111 of CAJUDC010000014.1, forward strand.
TGGCTCAAATGCGCCAATATGGCATTGGCCATACCCAGATTGCCTTCGGAATTCTCGAAATCAATCGGATTCACCTTGTGCGGCATGGCACTCGAGCCAACTTCTCCGGCCTTGATCTTCTGCTTGAAATATTCCATCGAGACATATTGCCAGAAATCCCGATCCAGGTCGACAAGAATCGTATTGATGCGTTTCATCGCATCAAACACGGCACCCAGATTGTCGTAGTTGGAGATCTGCGTAGTGTACTCCTCGCGCTCCAAGCCGAGCTTTTCGGCCACAAAACGGTTGCCGAACGCGCGCCAGTCATAATCGGGATAGGCCACGTGATGAGCGTTATAATTGCCCGTCGCCCCACCAAACTTGGCCGTGAGCGGACAGGATTTCAGCATCTGCAACTGACGTTCCAGCCGATAGACGAAAACCATCACTTCCTTTCCCAGACGCGTAGGCGAAGCCGGCTGTCCGTGGGTCTTGGCCAGCATAGGCACTTCTTTCCACTCCTCGGCACACGCCCGGAGCTTCCCGATCAGCTCTTCCACCTGCGGGTAGTAGCACTCCTCCAGCGCCTCTTTCAACGAGAGCGGCACCGAGGTGTTGTTAATATCCTGCGATGTCAATCCGAAATGAATGAATTCCTTGTAAGGTTCCAATCCGCCGATACGGTCAAACGCCTCTTTGATAAAGTACTCCACAGCCTTCACGTCGTGATTGGTCACCTTCTCAATCTCCTTGACCCGTGCGGCATCCGCCTCGGAAAAGTCCCGATAAATAGCGCGCAACCGATCAAACAGCGCGACGTCAAAACTTTTCAGTTGCGGCAAAGGCAGTTCGCACAAAGCTATAAAATATTCGATTTCGACACGAACCCGATAACGAATCAGTGCGTACTCGGAAAAATAAGCAGCCAGCGCCTCCGTTTTACCTCTGTAGCGACCATCAATAGGAGAGATCGCCGTCAACAAATCTAATTCCATAAATACAGTACGTTCAATTTGGATACAAAAATAATTTATTTTATCGACTTACATGCCATTCCAGGACAACTATTTATTATAAAATAAAAAAAGCCAATGTATAAACACCGACTTCTCCAAAATCGACCCATGCCGCTCATTTTCCGCATGTTTGTCGCATTCCTTGTTTTCCGTGGGCGTTGACGGATTCGAACCGCCGACCCTCTGCTTGTAAGGCAGATGCTCTGAACCAGCTGAGCTAAACGCCCGTTATCCGAAACGAAAGAAAAAGAACCATCTCTTGTGGGCGTTGACGGATTCGAACCGCCGACCCTCTGCTTGTAAGGCAGATGCTCTGAACCAGCTGAGCTAAACGCCCGTCTCTCTTTCGTTCCAAAAGCGTTGCAAAGGTATGGCTTTTCCCGCAAACATGCAAGCGTTCCGACATTTTTTTTCGATAATCATCCGAAATTATTGTCATAATGCCTGAATATACGTCTGCTCGTCCGGCCACCGCGTCCCCCTGTACTCGTTTTAGTGTGCCGCTCCCTCGCCTCAAAAACGTCCTCGGAGACATTTTATCCCGATGAGGGGAAGAAACAAAAAAGGTGTACACCTAATTGAAGAAAAGTGTACACCAAAATTAGAAAAGGTCTACACCTTTTTAAAATTAGGTGTAGGCCTTTTCTTGTCTTATTCTTCATGCGGACCGTCCGCTTCCGGCACCACGCGGCATATGCGCGCTCGCAAGCGGCCCAATTTCCTTACTCTTGGCCGGAAAACCGACGAGCCTGCTCCTCAATCAACAGGGCATCGTCAAAGTAATTGATCTTCATGGCGCGCCGCACTTCGTCCAATGTCTGCGCGGCTGCCTCGCGCGCCGTCTCACAGCCCTTGCGGAGCATTTCATACACAGCCGGGATGTCTTTCTCGAATTCCTTACGCCGCTCACGGATCGGCTCCAGTTCTTCCTGCATGACGGCTGCCAGCAGTTTCTTCACTTTCATGTCGCCCAAACCGCCCTTGCGATAATGCGCCTTCAACTCATCCAAACCGGCGTATTCGGGCAGATAGCGCTCAAAATGCTCGGGACGGGAAAACGCGTCCAGGTAGGTGAACACCGTGTTGCCCTCTATCTGACCGGGATCGGACACACGCAAGTGGTTGGGATCGGTGTACATGCTGCGCACCTTCTTTTCCACCTCATCAGCCGGATCGGACAGATAGATGCAGTTCCCGAGCGATTTGCTCATCTTGGCTTTTCCATCCGTACCCGGCAGACGCAGACAGGCGGCATTCTCGGGCAACAGGATATTGGGCTCAACCAACGTCTCACCGTATATATTGTTGAAACGCCGTACAATCTCGCGCGCCTGTTCCAGCATAGGCTCCTGATCTTCCCCCACCGGCACCGTTGTGGCCTTGAAAGCAGTGATGTCGGCCGCCTGACTGATGGGATATGTGAAGAAGCCCACCGGTATGCTCGTTTCGAAATTACGCATCTGTATCTCGGTCTTCACCGTCGGATTCCGCTGCAACCGCGACACGGTGACAAGGTCCATGAAATAGAAAGTCAATTCGCAAAGCTCGGGGATCTGCGACTGGATAAAAATGGTGGACTTGGCCGGATCTATACCGCAGGCCAAATAATCCAAAGCCACTTCTATTACGTTCTGCCGCACTTTTTCAGGATTATCAATGTTATCCGTCAGCGCCTGCCCGTCGGCTTCAAAGATGAATATTTTATCAAACTGACCGGAATTCTGCAACTCTACCCTGCGCCGCAACGAACCCACATAATGACCGATATGCAATTTTCCTGTGGGGCGGTCGCCCGTCAGTATTATCTTCTGTTTTTCCATTTCTACCCGTTTATATTAAATGTCGGGCAAAGATACGCAGAATAGCCAAAACAAACAAACATTCGTTCCCGCTCTGTGAAAAGAAAAAGGGCGCACCCCTTACGGATGCGCCCTTTGTATGGAGAAAATTCTCTGATTACTGCAATTTAACAGTTACACGACGGTTGTAAGAGAACGGGCTGAGATCTGCAACACCACCCTTGCCTTCAACAATGATCTGGCTGCGGTTAACACCCATTTCAACCAACTTGTCGGCTACAGTGTTAGCACGGTTCAAGCTCAACTTAGCGTTATAAGCCGCACTACCCGTCTTGCTATCGGCATAACCGGTAACCAGAATCTTAGAATTGTTAGCCTTAGCGTATTCTGCGATTTCCTGTACGTTCACCAAATCCTTCTTAGAAGCGATTCTCGAAGAATTCAGGTTGAAGAATACGGATGCCGATGTGCTGGCAAATTCCTTAACGGTCTTCACAGTTGTTTCTTTCGGTTTCTGAGCCAAGAGAGCTTTCAGACGAGCATTTTCAGCCTGCTGATCTGCCAAAGAGGCATTCAGAGCATCCATCTGGCTCTTATTCAAGGCCATGATAGCATCTACGTCCGGAGTCTTGTCCCAACCCACCTTGCCGAGGTTGAAGCCCAAACCGATAGAAGCACCAACCTGACGGTCGCGAGCCTTCATGAAGTTACGGCTAGGATTAGTACCGTAAGGCTTAGTTATCTGAGAAGTACCGTCCATATCGCCTTCACCCAACTGACCATAAATATCAATATTGATATGAACACGCTTAGACAGGTTGAACTGATTCAACATACCCACCGTATAAAGCATGGAGTATGCGTTGTGAGAGCAATCGCGGCTCACACCGGCACCACCGTAAAGAGAGATATTCCATACGCGGGGTTTGTAACCGGCAAACAGGTTGTTCAGGTTGAACAAAGCCTGAACGGTTGCGTTCCATTGCTTGAACTCGGGATGGTTCTCGGGAGAATTGATCTGCTGTCCCCAGATACCCTGACCTTTGATACGCAAACCCAGACCGGGAGTGAACCACTTACCGATAGCTACATCGGCACCCCATGCACGACGGAAACTCTTAAACGGATTGGTTGCCATACCCCAGCCGTATTCCTGGTTGGAATAGTAAGCCGTGTAATCGCCACCTACAGACAGGAACCAGTTACTACCGAAACGGTTGGTAGCCACGCTGTACTTCTGCGTTGGAATCTCAGTTGTCTCCTGCGCAATAGCGGCAGTAGACAGACCAGCAAATGCCAGTGCAAACATCAACTTTTTCATACTTTTTCTTATTATAGTTAAAAAATCTTCTTTTTATCGTGGAGTATCCTTTAGTAAGACTTCGCACAATAATTCAGTGCAAATGTAGGAATAAATACCGAATTAGCATTTTATTTAAACCGAAAAATTATTATTTACATATAATATTCCTGAAAAAAGGCCGTTATCTGAACATTTTATCAACATTATCCTGTTGCAAAATGGCAATGATCACCTTTCCGTCCGGCGTATAATTAGGAGACGCACAAGCAAAAAGATCATCAATAAGTGCTTCCATCTCTACATTTGTCAAAACCTGACCCGGAACGATGGCAGCACTGCGCGCCAGAGACAAAGCTATCCGATGACGGACCTCGTCTTCCAGGTTTCCCCCTTTTTCTTTGGCGCACTCCACCATATTCGTCAGCATATCCGCCGGATTCAGCCCTTCCGTGCCGGCAGGTATACCATTGACGGAGTAGCTTCCACCGCCCAAAGAAGACAAATCAAACCCCAGCGCATGAAGATCGTCCGAGATCTCGTCCAGAATCACGGCGTCAGAAGCCGGCAACCGAAAGATCTCCGGGAAGAGCACCCCCTGCGACGTACCGCTCCGGGAGGCCATCTGTGCCTTGAACCGGTCGTATAATATACGTATATGGGCGCGATGCTGATCAATCAGCATCAAACCGGACTTCACAGAGGTTAATATATATTGCCCTTTATATTGATAGTGCAGAGCCGACACCTCAGGGATCGGTTCTTCCTCTGCGTACAAACCTGCTCCGGAATCGGGCTGTACGTCTTCCTCGCCAGAAGCCCAAGCCGACGTACGGCATTCGGACGAAGGCTCTTCATAAAGCGACATCCAGTCCGTCGACCGGGGACGAGTGGAAGAAGCACCTTTTCCGACCGTCTGGAAAGGATTGAAATCGGGATTCACCTGCAATTCCGGTTGTCCGGCAGCAACCGTTCCCGCCTCGAACACCGGTATGTCCGGCTTGCCTTCGGTATCGAAATCTATCGTAGGCACAGCATTGAAACGTCCCAGTGACTCACGTACGGCGGCAACGATTATTTGCCAGATGGCCATCTCGTTCTCAAACTTTATTTCCGTCTTTGTGGGGTGAATGTTCACATCGATATGAGCCGGCGCCACATCGAAATAAAGGAAATAAGGTACCTGCTCGCCCATCGGAATCAACTGGTCGAACGCTTCCATCACCGCTTTATGAAAATAGGGATGGCGCATATACCGTCCGTTTACAAAGAAGTATTGATGAACGCCTTTCTTACGGGCGGCCTCCGGCTTGCCTACAAAACCGTTCAAATGGACCAAAGTGGTGTCGACATCTACCGCAAGCATCTGTTCATTCAGTTTTTTACCAAAGACGTTGGCGATACGCTGGCGCAAAGACGATACCGGCAGATTCATCATCACCGTTCCGTTATGGCTCAACGTAAAGGCCACGTCGGGATGTACCAACGCTATACGTTCAAATTCCTGGAGGATGTTGCTCAATTCCGTCTGGTTCGACTTCAGAAACTTCCGACGCGCAGGGACATTAAAAAACAGGTTCTTCACCAAGAAATTGCTTCCGCCCGGACAAGAAACGACTTCCTGCCGTTCCACTTGCGAACCGGAGATCACCAATTCGGTACCCAATTCCGCATCCGTCAGGCGGGTTCTCAGTTCTACCTGCGCCACAGCGGCAATCGAAGCCAGGGCTTCCCCCCGGAATCCCATCGTGCGCAGTGCGAACAGATCGGATGCTTCCTTGATTTTCGAGGTGGCATGACGCTCAAAAGACAGGCGGGCATCGGTTTCCGACATCCCTTTGCCGTCGTCGATCACCTGAATGGACGTCTTTCCGGCATCCACCACCAGTACGTCTATACGTCTGGCTGTTGCATCCACCGCATTCTCAACAAGCTCTTTAATGACTGACGCCGGGCGCTGAATCACCTCGCCGGCCGCTATCTGATTGGCAACTGAATCCGGCAAAAGATGTATAATATCGCTCATAATCTTACAAGATAAATATTAAAACCGAAAATCGCCGGTAAGCAGATAATGCCATACATACAGCAATGCGGCAATCACCAACACGACCACTCCGACCTTTAAAGGCTTGCGACCGCTTTCCTTTCGCCGGCGAAGATGCTTGGTAGCCTTCACAAAAGTTCCCCGGAAGGCTTCGGGATCAAATTCTTTGGGAGGCAACATCCCCAATTCTCTCCGGGCACGTTCCTCGATCTCTTTCAGTTTTTCTTTTCTCTCGTCTATATATATATAAGGATGATGGAAAGCACGCGGCTTCCTTATCTTAAACAAAGCCATAATTATTTCTTCTTTATTTTATCCAAAGTCTGCAAAGGCACCTGACGTCTTACGGACATCTTGAGCTCGGAACCGGCTTTCTTGGGGCGCCATTTGAATATATCTTCTTTATCCGACGGGCGGATGTAATCAAACCATGCGAAGTTCTCCAGATACAATTTATCGGACGGGATCAACAACAAAGGATAAAGAGTGCCCGTAGCCGCCGGCATCCAGATTTTATCCAGCTTGCGATCTTTCATAAACATCTTCAGCTCCGTCGTTTCCGTATAATTCATACCGATCATCAGGCTGTCATCGTCAAAAGGATAATAGTTCAAACAAACATTTCCCGTAACCCAAGTCTGATACATCTCGCCGTTACGGAAATACGAACGCATCTCATGGCTGGCCACCTGATTGTAATGCACACTGTCTATCCGCTCCACCGACAAAGCCTGGTTAATCACTTGCACGGAATCGATCGTAGAATCGTTCATGAATATCTTGATTTCCTCTCCCAACAACTGCTGGGCTCCGTTCCAAACGATCGGATCTTTGTACATCGTCATACAGGAATCTTTCGTATGATATACCAAAGAGTCGCAAACCGCCTGAACGTCGTTGCGAAAAGCACGTACACGATTATAAGCACGGATCTCCCGATAGACCGAATCCGTCTCGATATCGAACGTATATATCTTAAAGGTATCCGCGTGCACATAAAGTGTATCTTTCTGAGAATAATCCACCACCACCGCGCTGTCCGTAGCCTCGGAATATCCCGTATGTTCTTCGTAATAACAATAATTTCCGGTCAGCATGTTCTTGTTCACCTCATCGGTATAGACTACATTCCAGAAAGCCTTTCCGATGCCCGCCTCACTGTCGTAATACAGACTGTCGCCCACCATTTTCTTCCCTTTGTTGTGAAGTTCCGAACGGTTCAGCAAATAGGCTCGCTCCGTACGGGTATCGTAATATCCCGACTCGGAATAAATATGGTTATCGTCGCTGTCGATATTGGACGGCCCTACAATATGCGCCATGCTGGTACGGGTATTATAATGGAGTGTATCGGATATCAGCACGAACTTCGGATTAACGAGCTTTACATTATAATTAAAAACCGCTTCACGCGTAGAAGGACTGTATTCCCCCCAGTCGGAAGTCAGCACGTTCTCTGCGTCCACCAACCTGCCGCCTTCAAAAAAATACCCGAGATCATACAAACGATCGTAGTCCAGACTATCGGTATAAAGAGTGGATTCCCGATGCTTCAAGACCACATTATGACGCACCCGGGCCAGTTGGTCCAGACCGTTATAATAAAGCACGTCGCCCACCAGCGAAAGCGTATCTCCCTGCACCATTCTCACATGACCGAAAGCATCGAACGAATTGCGCGCCTTGTAAAAACAGGCACTGTCGCAATACATCAATACGTCTTCGTGCCGAAAGGCCACATTCCCCCGCAAGATTTCCGCATCCGGGTGTTTCTGCTCCTTAAAAAGTACATCGGCATGCAGCAGATACACCTTGTCATCCGTTTCTTTTTCCGGTTTCCGCTCCGATGCGGCCGAGGCCATCAAACAAAAGCCAGACAGGCATAGAATACAAAATGGAAGTAATCTATGCCCGCCGACGTATTTAAAATGATTGTCTGTTGTCCGTTTCATTTAATCCATCCGGGATATTGGAATTCACAATCGCGCCAGTTCTCGTTGATTCGGATATAGGTCGATCGTTGCTTGTCCACAATCCACTGTTTGATTTTTTCTTCTTTCTTTTTTTTCAGTACCACGTCCTTCAACACCTGAAAGTCCTCCGCCATAGAAGCTTTATGGGCCTTAATCCGCGTTTTCAACTTCACGATGGCACAAACCTCCTGACTTTTGGAATTAATCATGGTGAAGGGTTTGGATATTTCTCCCGTATTCATCGTTTCGATCACCCGGGCCACCTCCTGCGGCAGTTCGTGCATTTCAAAACGAGACGTACGTTCGTAATCATCCTCTCCCATCTTCACATTTGTCATGATGCCATGATTATTGCGCGAATCCTTGTCGTCGGAGATATACAACGCTCCTTCCTCAAACGGGAATTTACCGCTACGTATATCTTCCGCAATGGAGTCCAGACGTACCAAAGCCTCGTCAATGTCCGCTTGTGCCAACTTAGGACGTTTCAGGATATGCCGTACTTTAATCTTGTCGCCGCGCTTGTCCACCAATTGAATGATGTGGAAACCGTATTCCGTCTCTACGATCTTCGATACTTTCTTCGGATCAGTCAGACTAAAGGCCACATTGGCAAACGAAGGCTCCAGCGCCGCACGCCCCATATAGTCCAATTCTCCCCCCTGGCGCGCCGACAGGGGATCCTCGGAATACATGATAGCCAATGTTGAGAACGAGGAGTTACCTGTCATGACACGTTCGGTGTACTCACGCAATTCTTCTTTCACCCGATCCACTTCCGCCTGAGGTATACGAGGACGCAAGGTAATGATCTGCACTTCCACCTGCGTTGGAATCAACGGCAAACTATCTTCAGGCAAATCTTTAAAATACCGCCGGACCTCAGCCGGTGTCACCTTGATGTCAGCCGTCAGTTTATTACGCATTTCCTGCATGCAGAGATAATCCCGGAGCTGGTCGGCCAAATCTTCCCGGATTTGCGTGACGGTCATGTTCCGGTATTCTTCCAGTTTCTCTTTGGAGCCTGCCATCATCACCCATTCGTTCAGCTGAGCTTCCACCCTGCTGTTCACGTCGCTGCTGGACACATCCACGCTATCGATCGCAGCCTGATGAAGAAAAAGTTTCTGAATAGCCAATTGCTCGGGAATCACACAATACGGGTTCCCATTGACTTTATCCCCCATGCTACGGGCTTTCTCTACGTCCGATTTCAGGATAGCTTCATCGCCCACCACCCATATCACTTCGTCTACTACATTGTTCTGGCCATACAAAAACATTTGTGCTCCCCAAAGCAGGAACACAAATGTCAGTATACTTTTTCGTCTCAACTTCATTTTCATTTTATTCTTTATCCAAGCGAAGATAGTGCAAAAAGGCTCGCGGATCAGTGTTTGTTAACGGTATTTAAAACCTCTTTGAATATTTCAACTTTATACTTGCCGCGAAGGAGTTTCACAAACTCTTCTTCCTGCTGTGCCTGATAATCGGAAATCACCTCACTCCGTACATCCGTCCACTTCTTCGGTCCTTTCTTGAGCATCTTGCCGTAGATACCGGAATACGGGAACAGTTTCTGCGCACGGGGAGCCTCACCGCTCTTAAACGCCAGATGATCCACAAAAGCATTATCCCCCTGTTTGAACAAGCGGCGCTCCACCTTCACTTTCTGAACCGTATCCGCATTGAAAGTAGTCCGCAACTTTTCGATCCATTCATCCTCCGGCACTTTCTTCAAAGCCGCCTTCACCTTGTCTGTCTGTTCCGGTTGCCGGCA
>CAJUDC010000015.1 GCA_910584955.1 uncultured Paraprevotella sp.
CAATATAAAACAATCCGAAAGAATGTTTAAAAGTTATTCTTTCGGATTGTTTCTGTGAATAGCTATATTTTAATCTATTCTGCGGAGAGAGTGGGATTCAAACCCACGGAACAGCAAAGCCGTTCACCGGATTTCGAGTCCGGCCCATTCGATCACTCTGGCATCTCTCCTTGCTCAGATTTTGATAGTGCAAAGGTAGGGTTTTCTTTTAAAACAGCGAAATATTTTTTTGTTTTTTTCGTCTGTTGCTCCTGTATTTCTCAGTCGCTTTCTTTATGCTGTGCTTGCTTTGATGAAAGCGTGAGGAAAGAAAAAGGATGCACGGAAACCTATGGAAGTAAGTTCCGTACATCCTTTATTAGGGTTGCGTACAGCTGTTTTTATACCAATGCCATCGTATCCTTGGCAATCATGAGTTCCTCGTCGGTCGGAATCACACAGACTTTTACTTTGCTGTCCGGTGTGGAAATAACGGCTTCATCGCCATGCGTGCTGTTGTTCTTGTCCGCATCTATTTCCACGCCCATGTATTCCAGGCCCTCGCATACGGCTTGGCGTATGTCGCTTTGGTTTTCTCCAACACCGCCTGTAAACAGAATGACGTCCACACCGCCCATGGCAGCAGCGTAGGCACCTACATATTTCTTAATGCGGTAGGCATACATCTCCAGGGCCAGTTTGCACCGTTCGTTTCCTTGTTCGGCGCCGGCGGTTACTTCGCGCATGTCGGAAGAAACACAACTTACTCCGGCAAGACCGGATTTCTTGTTCAGCAGGTTGGACATTTCCGTAGGAGTGAGACCTTCTTTTTCCATGATGAATGTGATGGCCCCTCCGTCAATGTCGCCGGAACGTGTACCCATCATCAAACCTTCCAGCGGGGTAAGTCCCATTGTTGTATCCATGCACTTACCGTCCTTTACAGCAGAGATGGAACCTCCGTTGCCCACGTGGCAAGTAATGATACGACTGCCTTCGACCGGAATGCTGAGGTATTCGCATACGCGTTGGGACACATAGCGGTGAGAGGTTCCGTGGAATCCGTATCTGCGTACGCCGTATTTCTCATACATTTCATAAGGAATGGCGTACATGTAGGCGTAGGCCGGCATTGTCTGATGGAAAGCGGTGTCGAACACGCCCACCTGCGGGATTTCCGGCAACAAAGCCGATACGGCATTTACCCCTTTCAGGTTGGCCGGGTTGTGCAAAGGAGCCAAGTCGTTGCAGGCAACGAAAGCATCCAGCACTTCCTTGGTCAACACTACACTTTGGTTGAACTTCTCACCGCCATGTACCATGCGGTGTCCTACGGCGTCCAGTTCGTTCAAAGATTTCAGCGCGCCTATTTCAGGATCTGTCAGTACTTGGAATATAAATTCTACTCCCGTCGTATGTTCGGGAATGTCTTTTTCAAGAACTTTCTTCTCTCCGTCGGGCATTTTCAATTTGAGGAAAGAACCCGGCAATCCGATCTTCTCGATGCCGCCTTGTGCCAGTACGGCTTCGTTTTCCATGTCGTACAATTTGTATTTAATGGACGAACTGCCGCAGTTTAATACTAATATCTTCATAATTTATAAATTAGCTGTTGATCCTATTTCTGTTCTTTGGCGGCGATGGCCTGGTTGGCTGTAATGGCTATCATCTTATACACGTCCTCGATGCTACATCCGCGTGACAGGTCGTTCACCGGTCTGGCGATACCTTGCAAGATGGGGCCGATGGCTTCGGCATGGCCCAGGCGCTCTACCAGTTTATAGGAGATGTTACCGACTTCCAGACACGGAACTACGAGTACATTGGCGTGTCCGGCAATCTCGGAACCCGGCGCCTTGCTGGCACCGATGTGCGGAACCAGGGCGGCATCGGCCTGCAGTTCGCCGTCTATGCTCATGCCCGGGGCCAGTTCGCGGGCCTGGCGAGTGGCTTCCACTACCTTATCCACAACCTCGTGTTTGGCTGACCCTTTGGTTGAGAAACTCAGCATGGCCACTTTAGGGTCGATGCCGGCTACGGCTTTGGCCGTACGGGCCGTGCAGACGGCTATTTGTGCCAGCTGGTTGGCATCCGGCATGGGAGTAACGGCTACGTCGCCCATGACCAATACACCGTTCTTACCGTAATTCGGCGCTTTGGTGAGCAACAACATGGCACCGGATACACAAGTGATGCCCGGAGCGGTTTTGATGATTTGCAGAGCGGGACGCAACACGTCGCCGGTGGTGTTGCGGGCACCGGCCAGCTGACCGTCGGCATCGCCGGCTTTGATCATCAGACATCCGTAATAAAGCGGGTTGGCCGTCAATTTGCGGGCCTCTTCAATCGTCATGCCTTTCTTCTTACGCAGTTCGCAGAGCAACTGTGCGTATTCTTCGGCTTTTGGGGAGTCTTCCGGGTTGATGATGGTGGCCTTGTGTATGTTTCCCAATCCCCATTTTTGAGCGGCTTCCATGATTTCTTCCTTGTTACCCAGCAGAATCAGATCGGCCACTTCGTCTGTCAATATCTGGTTGGCAGCTTTCAAAGTGCGTTCTTCCGTACCTTCCGGCAGAACAATGCGTTGTTTGTTTGCTTGCGCGCGCGAAACAATTTCTTTTATTAAGTCCATAATACGTTATAGTTATGTAAATCTTGTATGCAAGTTATGTGCAAAAGTACTCAAAATAAAGTGAAATATCACAGATTCGTTGCCTAATTTTTCGTGGGAAGTATGGATTATATTTTTTTCTTCTTACATTTGCCGCATTCGAAAAAGGTTTAGATTTTGATAGGTATGGTTTTGGATTTTCATGAATTGTCGATGGCCGACCGCGACAAGGTGTTGAGCTATACGCTGGAGGCTGGAAAACGGAATTGCGATCTGTGTTTCGTGAATCTTTTTTCCTGGCAATTTCTGTATCATACGGAGGTTGCCGAGTACAACGGTTTTCTGTTTTTCCGTTTTCAGACGGATGGGCATCTTGCCTATCTGTTGCCGATAGGAAGGGGAGATCTGACTGCGGCTGTCAATCTGTTAAAGGAAGACGCCTGCCGGCAAGGGCATCCGTTTCTGTTATTGGGAGTGGGGCGGGATATTCTGCCTCAACTGGAAGGATTCGAACGCGGGGAGTACGTATTGAACGAAAACCGTAATTATGCCGATTATCTGTATTTGCGGGATTCGCTGGCAACGCTGTCTGGCAAAAAGTTGCAGCCCAAACGCAATCATGCCAATAAGTTCCGGCGCATGTATCCGAATTATGAATACCGCGTCTTGACGCCTGACCTGATCCCCTTATGCCTGGCTCTCGATGAAGGATGGATGACAGAGAAGACCGTGCCTGCCGAGCAGCGTGCCGTCCGGTCCGAAGCCGAGGCCATCCGCAGGGCATTGTCGCATCTGGAAGAGCTGGACCTTTCCGGCGGGGCATTGATGGTGGACGGTCGTCTGGTGGCTTTTACCTACGGCGCTCCCATTAATAAGGATACTTTCGACGTGTGTGTAGAGAAGGCAGATCGCCGTTATGAAGGGGCCTACGCCGCCATGAATCAGGAATTTGCCCGCCGTTTGCCGGCCCGTTTCATCTATGTGAACCGGGAGGAGGATCTGGGTATTGAAGGGTTGCGCAAAGCTAAGTTATCCTATCAACCCTATCAGCTGCTGGAGAAGCTCAGCTTGTGGTCGGCCTGTACGCTGCATCACCATACGGAGCTGGATGAGCGATTGCGGCGTGAACTGCATGTCAAATGGCAGGTGCGGGCGCTGTGGAAGCTCTGTTTCGGAGATACGGATGCGTTCGTACGCTTGTATTTTTCTCGTAAATACCGCCCTGAATATAACAGTTGCATCGAAGAACAAGGACAGGTGGTGGCAGCTCTTCAACGTTTGCCTTACCGGATGAATTTTTGCGGACAGCCTGTACCGGTGGGCTATATATCGGGGGCTTGTACCCGTCCCGAAAACCGAGGGCGGGGATTGATGACGGCCCTATTGGCAGAGGCTCACCGCCGGATGTATGCCGACGGTCAGGTCTTTAGTCTGCTGATACCGGCTGAGGGCTCGTTGTTTCGGTATTACTGGCGTTTCGGGTATGCCGATTGTCCGGTACAGGCTGTACCCTGGATGGAGATGACGGAAAGGGATCATGAGCCAGCCGAAGGCGAGGTCGCCGTATTCCGGGAACGCGCCGGATCGGTGCTGGAAGCGGCTTGGTACGGTTGCTTGGAAAAGGCTTTATCGCAACGGCCCGGATCCGTGCTTCATACGGCTGATGATTTTGCGGTGGTGCTCGATGATTTGTTTTTGGCTGGTGGTGCGGTGGGCGTTCGGAAAGATGCCGCAGGTCGGGTAGCCGCTTTGCTGCTGGCGTTTCCTTGCGGGAACAGACTCTGTATTCAGGAGAGTTGTGCTCCGTCTGCGGCCTCGGAGGCCGTACTGGTCGAGGCCATGCTTCGGACGTTTGACTTACCGGCCGGTGCTCCGGTGCAGTATCCGGTGAACGCAGCCCAGGTGCGGGTGTTGAATGTGGAAAAATCCTTGTCTTTGTTGGCGGCTTCCCAGCCGGAACTCAAGGCGGTAGTGCGTATTGTGGGCGATGAAACCATACTGGCGAACAACGGTTTCTATCGTGTGCAGGACGGTCGGTGCTGTAAAATCCCTTCACCGTCCTGCTGCACGGAAAGCCTGCGTGCCGATCGCATTCTCCATATCGGTCAACTGCCCGAACTGCTGTTCGGTGAGGTTTGGCCCCGCTTGTCGTTGATGCTGAACTAAGGTTCCGTTTTACGGGATCTCAGTTGTTTGTTTTCCACCTTATATAATAAGTTATCCGGTGACAGCGTCACATTTTGCAGCTTGCCGCATCCCGTTGTGATGCCGCCGCCTGCCATTTTCAGATTTTTGGGGAAATGCAGGGTGTGCAGGTTCACGCAATTTCTGAAGATGCCGCCTTCCAGGGTGTCCACGTTTTCCGGTAGGTGAATGTCGGTTAGAGCGGTACAGTTGCTGAAAGCATTCGAGCCGATGAAGCGTAACCGGGAGCCTGTCGGATTAAAATTCACCGTTTTCAGTGCGCTGCATCCGTTGAATACATACGTCCGTATGCTCGTCACCGTGGAAGGGATGTCTATCCGCTCCAGCCATTTGCACTGGGTGAAGGCAAAGTCTTCTATCCGTTCCAGCCCTTCGGGCAGGAATACGTTTCTTATTTTCTTGCAGTTGGCAAAAGCCGACCGTGGCATTACTTTCAGGTCGGTTCCCCGTAAATCAATGTCTCTCAATTCGCTTTCATTGCGGGCCATGTTGCGCAGGGCGGCGATGTCTGCTTCGTTGACAGGGCCTGTGATGCGTATTTTCCAGTCGGAGGGGGATAGTTGTCCGGCCAGCGTCCCCGCATGTTCCAGCCGGATGTGCCGCACGTCGTTTTTGTCCACATCGGCTCCTTTGGGGATCACCCTCAGCCCTTCGGATGTCAGCCATGGGTTTTCTTCCGGAACTGTCACCTGCATCAGGGCGGGGCAGCTTTGTGTTATTTCCGGTGCCAGTCGTTTAAGGCTTTTCGGTAGATGCAGGAACTTCAGGCGGGCGGCTCCTCCGAAAGCTATCCAATCGATGTATTCCACGCCTTCGGGGATACGTACCGATGTCAGGCTGTTGCAGAACATAAAGGCCCGGGGGCCTATCCACCGCAACGTTCCCGGCAGATGGAACGTGGTCAGTTGGTGACAACTGTGGAAGGCGGCTTCGCCGATGGCTCCCAGTGCCTCGGGCAGGTCAATGCGGTTCAGCGCGCTGCATTTGTAGAAAGCCATTCTGCCGATGTATGTCACCGAGGGCGGCAACGCCACATACACCAGGCTGCCGCACTCGGCGAAAGCCCGGTCGGGCAGGTTCCCTAACAAGGTGGCTCCGCTCAGGTCGATAGATCGTAACCGCTCTTTGTCGAGAGCCAGCTGGCGCAGGGCGGCTATGTCGGTATCGTTCACCGGACCTGCGATGCGCAGGTGCAGGTCGGTGGTGTCGAGTCTGGATTCCAAGGTGCCCGGAACGTCCGTTCGTATCTCTTTTATGGGAGGTTGATAGGAAGAGTCGGCTATTCCCACTATCATCCAATGGTGATGGCTATAGCCGTTCAGGTCGTCCAAGTCGTAATAGTCATTGGCCTTGTCCGCCCATCCCATGTTGGCATGCACCTTGCCGTTTTTGCATCCGTCTATAATAAATATGTGTCCGTTGTCGTCGTTGTTGCTTGTTGTTTTGGTGCCCCGGTAGATTACCGGACGTCCGGCTTTCAGTTCGGCAAACAACAGTTGCCGGAACTCATCGTCGCATCCGCGTGCTTTCAACTGATCGCGACTGACGCAATACATGTACTTGTTGTAATGGAAAAAGCCTTTCATGGCGGTTATTGTCTGCAAGGTCTTCGACGAGCTGCTTTCTTTGCCGTATCGGGTGAAAACGGCCACTCCGCAGTCGCTTATCAGCTTGGCTACGTTTGCCATCCGGTCGGTTGTCGTTTCGTTGCTCAAGCGCTGGAACATCCGGTCCCAGTCGTAGCGCGTTTCTCCGTCGGGGCTGGTTTCGGGATACCGGTGAAAGTGCATTATCTGTGCCATCGCCACCGCTCCGCATCCTGCTACGTCATGCACTGTCTGTCCGTCCTCTTCGTGTGCCGGGCACAGCAGGTTGAAAGGCGCTTTCTGATGCCACTGCGCCTTGACCATCGGAAGAATATTCGGGGGTGGAGCCGTTACCTCCTGCGCTTGTGCCCGGATGCACAACACGGCCAGTGTCAGATATATAATGGTTCTCATCGGCTTAGAAATGATCTTCCGTGAGGATGCGTTCCAGTTCTTCGGCCGTAAGGCGCAATTGGAAATTGCCCCGGAACGCGATGGAGATGTTGCCCGTCTCTTCCGACACGATGATGGCCAGCGCATCCGTTTCCTGCGAAATTCCCATAGCCGCCCGGTGGCGTAGGCCCAGTTCTTTGGGAATATTCATACTGTGCGATACGGGCAGGATACATCCGGCCGCTTTGATGCGTTTGTGGCTGATGAGCATGGCTCCGTCGTGCAACGGGCTGTTTTTGAAGAAGATATTTTCTATCAGCCGTTGGTTGATATTAGCGTCGATAATCTCCCCCGACCGCATGATGTCGTTCAGCGGCAGACTGCGTTCGATAACGATGAGCGCCCCTACTTTTTGCTTGCCCATACTCATGCAGGCCAGCACGATGGGCATGATGTCCTCCTTCTCGTGTTTTTTGCGTTTCTCGCCGCTGATCAGTTGCAACAGGCTGCGCACACGCTGATGGGTTCCGATGGTATAGAAAAATTTGCGTATTTCCTCTTGAAACAGGATGATGAGCGCCAAGGCACCCACGTTTACCAGCTGATTCAGGATGGATCCCAATAGCTTCATCTCCAGAATCTGCGAGATAAACAGCCAGGATATGACAAAGATCAACACTCCGAAGAACACGTTCAGCGAACGCGATTCCCGCATCACTCTGTAACTGTAGTACAGCATGATGGCAACCAACAGAATATCAATCAGATCTTTCAGACCGAAATCAAAAAACATAGGCTTGGAGATTAAGGTTGTTCCAGCATTTTCTTTACGATACGGACGGCTTCCACACAAGGGGCCACGTCGTGTACGCGCAGGATGGAGGCTCCTTTGAGCAGAGCCAGCGTGTGGAGCACCGTAGTGCCGTTCAAGGCTTCTTGCGGCAGGCAGTCCAGCAGTTTATACACCATCGATTTGCGCGATACACCCACCAATATCGGCAACTCCAGCAACCGCAGTTCCTCCAGATGATTCAATAGCTCGTAGTTGTGTTCCAACGTCTTGCCGAATCCGAATCCCGGATCCAGAATGATGTCCTTTACGCCCCGTTCGCGCAGCCGGTTCACCCTCTCGGCCAGGTATACAATGACTTCTTTCAGCAGGTAGTCGTAGTGGGGATGCTGCTGCATGGTCTGCGGCGTACCTTGCATGTGCATCAGGATGTAGGGCACGTTCAGTCTGGCCACTGTGTCGAACATCCTGTCGTCCATCTCCCCGCCCGATATGTCGTTGATGATGTCCGCACCGTATTCCTCCACACAGCAGGCGGCAACGTCGGCCCGGAAGGTGTCCACCGATACGGTTGCCTCCGGGTGCAGACGCCGGATGATGCACAGCGCGTATTCCAGGCGACGGCGCTCTTCTTCGACCGGGATATTCTCGGCGTTCGGGCGCGACGAGTAGGCACCGACGTCGATGATCGAGGCTCCCTCCCGGAGAATTTGCTCCACCCGTTCGGTGATTTCGTGCTCGGTTTGTTTGCGGCTTTCGGCGTAGAACGAATCGGGCGTTATGTTCAGGATGCCCATTACGTGCGGTTCCGACAAGTCGAGCAGTCGGCCTTTTATCTGTATGGTGTAGGGGATAAGTCCTTTCATGCCCATTTCGGTTTTGCGGTTGTTGGCGCAAAAGTACATAGAATAATTGGCTTTTCACGTATTTTTTCTTCATTTTCCTCTATCTTTGTACCGTTAAAACGAACACGATTATGGAAATAGAAACGCTCTATGAAATCTATAAGGAGCATCCGGTAATTACAACCGACAGCCGCGATTGTCCGACCGGCTCCGTGTTTTTTGCGCTTAAGGGAGCTTCGTTCAACGGCAACGCCTTTGCAGCGCGCGCCCTGGAGCAGGGATGTGCCTGCGCTGTGGTGGACGAGGCGGCGTATGCCGTAGCGGGCGACGACCGGTATGTGTTGGTGCCCGACGCACTGCAAGCCTTGCAGCAACTGGCCGCCCTGCACCGCAACCGACTGCATCTGCCTGTGGTGCAGGTGACGGGCACGAACGGGAAGACCACCACCAAGGAACTGATTGCCGCTGTGTTGGGCAGCCGTTTCCGGGTGCTCTATACCCGAGGCAACCTCAACAATCATATCGGTGTGCCCTTGACGTTGCTGCGCCTCACACCGGAACACGATATAGCTGTGATCGAGACCGGAGCCAATCATCCCGGCGAGATCGCTTTCCTGTCGCGGATCGTCAATCCCGATTTCGGATTGATTACGAACGTAGGGCGCGCGCATCTGGAGGGATTCGGGTCGTTTGAAGGCGTAAAGCGCACCAAAGGAGAACTCTATGACTATCTCCGCCTGAATGGCGGGACAGCCTTTCTGCATACCGACGATGCCGATCTCTGCGGAATGGCACAGGGTCTGCCGGTACTGACGTATGGTACGACGGGTGTGGGGCAACCGCCCCGCGTGCAGGGCGAGGCCTTGCCGGACGGCATTTTCCTTACGTTCCGCTGGCGTTGTTCCGAAGGTCCGTGGCACGAGGTGCGGACGCGCCTTGTGGGCGGTTACAACCTGGCCAATGCGCTGGCGGCTGTGGCGGTGGGACTTCATTTCGGGGTGGAACCGCAGCAGATCGACCGGGCGCTGGCGGACTATACGCCGGGCAACAACCGTTCGCAATACCTCGATACGGGACGTAACCATCTGATTATCGACGCATATAATGCGAACCCCACCAGCATGAGGGCGGCGCTGGAGAACTTTGCCCGTATGCCCGGTGCGGATAAACGGGCCATTCTGGGCGATATGCGCGAACTGGGGGCCGACAGTGCCGCAGAGCATCAGCGCATTGTCGATTTGTTGGTAGAGCTGGGGCTGGAGCATGTATGGCTGGTAGGGGAGCGCTTTGCGGCTACCCGTCATCCTTTCCGTAGTTTCCCGAATGTGGAGGAGGTCAGG
Organism: uncultured Paraprevotella sp.; assembly: GCA_910584955.1. Classification (GTDB taxonomy): domain Bacteria; phylum Bacteroidota; class Bacteroidia; order Bacteroidales; family Bacteroidaceae; genus Paraprevotella. The sequence goes on from CAJUDC010000015.1 coordinate 9,750, forward strand.
CGCGCGTTGCTGTCCGAATCCGTGACGGGGGCTACGCTGTTGATCAAGGGCAGCAACGGGACAAAGCTCTATACCCTCCCGGATAGTTTGTAAGGCGGCGTTCGGAAAACCGGTTGCCCGGCCCGCAAACTTGTGTTCACTCCTTGTTTTTTACACATCAGGTCATCGTTTGTAAAAAACAAGGAGTGATGTGTATATATCAAACTGCGATCACAGTTGTTTATTTCGGTCGGATAAGATTACGACGCAGAAAAGAACCTGTTTCGCAGCAGGGAGGTTATTTTAAGGGACGAAAAACGCCGTATCCCAACGGATGGGACACGGCGTCGATAAAGTTGTCAAACGAGGGTTCGTATTACTTCTGAATACCCATTGCGTCGTACAGACCCGATTCGCTCAGCGGCAGTATTTCTTTGAAGCCTTTCCAGGAAGCGCGGCTGCGGTAGTCTTCCACTTGTGCATCGGGCACGTAAACGGTGCATTCCTTGTTCGGGAAACCGGCGATGGGGTTTGCCTTGGGGAAGTTGTAGGGCTCCAGTGAGAGGATGTATAACTTCTTCAGGTTTTTGCTTTCGCGGAAAGTCTCGAAGATGTTGTAGCGCAACGCCTGGGGGATGGCCAGCTCTTCCACGTTGGTGCAGCCCCGGAAGGCGGAGGTGTCTACTTTCTGCACCGTTGCCGGCAGAAGCACTTGTTTCAGGCTGGTGCAGCCGGCGAAGGCACGGTCGTAAACCAGTTCAAGCGCCGGAGTGAAGGTGATGCCGGTAAGGCTGCTTGCTCCTTCGAAAGCCGAAATACCGATGCAGTAGCACTTCTCGGGCAGCACAATCTGTTTCAGGCTCGGGCAGTTCTGGAACGACTGGTCGCAGATGATCTTGAGACCGGTGGGGAAAGTGACGCTTTCCAGCGCCGGACAGTCGGCAAAGCCTTTTACGTCTACCGATTGCAGACCTGTGGGAAGGATCACGTCGGTCAGGTTCGGACATTTGCTGAAAGCCTCGGTACGCACAACCTTGATCTTCTCCGGTATGCGGATGCGTGTCAGTTCCGCATTGCCGGCAAAGGCGTTGGCGGCGATTTCCGTGCCTTTCACCTTCAGTTCTTCAAAGCCCTCGGGCAGTTCGGTGCCCGCTCCTTTTTTGTCGGCGTCGCCCGATTTCCCGGAGGTGCACGATGCCAGTCCGTAGGACATACCGCCCAGACAAAGGGCCACGGCCAGTGTTTTCGACGCCCATGCGCCCAAAGCGCTGCGACGGATTCCCTGATTCTTCAAATGGTTTTCTTTGTTCGTTCTCATACTAAATTGATTAGAAAATTGGTTCTTCATGTTGTTATCGGAAGATAAAGGTATCGAAAATATTTGCTTATGGTGTACGTGCCTTTAAAAATTACGGTTCTTTAACGCTTGTGAGGGTGCCGGCAAGGGGGCGTCGTGGCGGTGGTACAGGGAGTGAAGAGGGGCGGGAATGGAAATATAAGACGTCGGTGGCGGCAAAAGACCCATCCCGTCTTTTGCCGCCACCGACGTATATGTTTTCACGGCTGTTTGCCGTAACGTTTTTTATTGGGCCAGGACAGCGTCTGCCAGCTGTTCCATGCACGGAATGTCGGCTGCTTTCATCCGGCTGCGTATGGTTACCAGCGGTTCGGCGATGTCGATGCACTTCATGGTTTCCAGCATACCACGCATGACGCGACCGGCTGTGGGAGCCCACGATCCGTTCTCGATGATGCCTACGCGGCGTTTCTGATAGCCTTTGATTTGCAGATGGTGCAGGAAGTCGTGCATCACCGGAAACACACCGGCGTCGTAGGAAGCGGCGGCCACCACAAGGGCGCTGTATCGGAACGCGTCTTCGATGGCTTCGGCCATGTCGCACCGGCTCAGATCGGTGAGAACCACTTTCTTGGCGCCTTTCTTCTCCAGAATCTCGGCCATTTTTCGGGCCGCTTCCGCTGTGCCGCCGTGGATGGAAGCGTAGGCAACGAGCACCCCTTCGTCTTCCGGTTCGTAGCGGCTCCACACATCGTACAGATGAAGGTAGGGGGCCAATACGCCCGTCAGTATCGGGCCGTGCAGCGGGCAGATGACGGCAATGTCCAGGGCGCCGGCTTTTTTCAGTAGCGACTGTACCTGTGCGCCGTATTTGCCGCAGATGTTGATGTAGTAGCGACGGGCCTCGCACGTCCAGCTTCCGCCTTTGCTCAGGGCGCCGAACTTACCGAAGGCATCGGCCGAGAACAGCACTTTCTCGCTACTCTCGTAGCTGACCATTACTTCCGGCCAGTGCACCATCGGGGCCATGATGAAATGGAGCGTATGACTGCCCAGTTCCAGGGTGTCGCCCTCTTTGACCGCTTGTGTGCGACCGCCGAAATCCGTACCGTCGAAAAAGCAGGGGAGCATCTGCACCGCCTTGGTGCTGGCCACCAGTTGCAGTTCGGGGTATTTGCTCATGACGGCAGCTATGTTTCCGGCATGGTCCGGTTCCATGTGCTGCACCACCAGGTAATGAGGGGTTCGCCCCGCCAGTGTCTGTTCCAGATTTTTCATCCATTCCTCGCCTTTACGGACGTCTACGGTGTCCATGATGGCGATCTTATCATCCATGATGACGTAAGAATTATACGAGATACCGTCGGGCACTATATACTGACTCTCAAACAGGTCAATGTCCAGATCGTCCGTTCCGATGTACTTGATTGAAGGTGTGATTTCGATCTTCATGATTAGGTTATGCTGATTGTATAATGATTTTCCGACTGCAAATATCGGATTTATTCCCGGATTGTGCAACAGAATGCCTACCCGAGTTTCATTTGGTTCAGCAGTTCTTTCTGCCGGTCGGACAGGGAAACGGGCAGTTTGACGTTGTACGTCAGAATCAGGTTCCCTCGCGAGCCGTCGGCTCCGGGAGCGCCCTTTCCTTTCAGTCTCACCTTGCTGCCCGGTTGGGTACCCGGTTTGATTTTCAGTTTGAGCTTTTCCTGCGTAGTCTGTACGATGACCTCTCCGCCCAGCAATGCTGTGTACATGTCGATGTCAATGCTGCACTCCTGTTCTGCGGGCGGAGCGGGTGAGAATCCGCCGAAGCCGCGTTGCGGGCGTGTGCGTCGGCCTCCTCCGAACAGTTGCTCGAAGAAATCCGAAAAGCCGCCTCCTCCGCTGAACTGGCTGAAGTCGAACCCGTCGAATCCTCCGAACCCGCCTTCCGGTCCGGTTCCGCCGTTGCCGCCGACCGGGCCGAATCCGCCCATGCTCTTCCAGTGCTCGCCGTATTGGTCGTACTTGGCCCTTTTCTCGGGGTCGTTCAGCACGTCGTAGGCTTCGTTCAGTGCCTGGAACTTGGCTTTGGCTTTAGGATCGTTCGGGTGCAGGTCGGGATGAAACTGTTTGGCCCGTTTCTTGTAAGCCGATTTGATGTCCTTTTGGGGCGTATCCTTGGCGATGCCCATTATTTTGTAGTAATCTATGAATGCCATTTGTTGATCTCCTTTCTGCCTTTTCTTCAACAAATAAGATGCCAGTCAGTTGAATTTCTGTCAGAGAAGTGCTATTTTTGTGCATTTATGGTCCGTTTTTCGGCTGGAGGGAGCGGATAACGCCCGCAGCAGGAATAGGACAAGGGAAGACCGAAACAGGAAAAGATGGAAACAGCGATAAGAAACGTACGATTGAAATGGGTGCATACGAGCGATGTGCACGGGCGTCTGCTGGCACGGGAACCGGCGGGGGAAGGACCGGCGACCGGCGGGATGGCCCGCATCGGGGCGTATGTGGAGGCTTGCCGGAGAGAGGCGCCGGACGGTCTGGTTCTGACCGACGGAGGCGATATGCTACAGGGCCGGCCCGAGGCGTACTATGCCAGTCATGTCGACAGGAGCGGGACACACTGGATGGCCGATGTCATGAACCGGATGCGCTACGATGCAGCCTGCATCGGCAACCACGACCTGGAGGAGGGGCATGCCGTTTACGACCGCTGGGTGGCCCAGTGCCGTTTTCCCGTGCTGGGCGCCAATGTGGTACGTGACCCCGGCGACACACCCTATTTCCGGCCTTATGTGATGTTGGAGCGATGCGGTGTGCGCATCGCCGTGCTGGGCTTGCTCACGCCTGTCGTACCCTATTGGCAACCGGAAACGGCTTGGAAGGGGATGCGGTTCGAGGAACTGACGGCTTGTGCCCGTCGTTGGGTGGAGCGGATCCGGCGCGAAGAACGTCCCCATCTGATGGTGGCGCTGCTTCATTCCGGGAAGGAAGGCGGAATGGTCACGCCGTACGGACGGGAGAATGCGGCCCGGCAAGTGGCGCGCGAGGTAGAGGGGTTGGATATGGTATGCTACGGACACGATCATCTGCCGGATGTGGAGACGGTGGACGGACCGCATGGAAACCGGGTGCTGTGCATGGCCCCGGCTCCGCATGGACAGGCTGTTTGCGAAGCCGATATGGAACTGGTGTTGCAGGGCGACTGCCTGACGGAAAAGCATTTGTCCGGTCGGATTGTGCGTGTGGACGAAAAGGGCGGTGAAGCCGGCGACGGAGATTTTGAAACCGTTTATGCCGATCGTATCGCCGCTTTGAAGCAATATGTGGATAGTCCGCTGGGGCGTTTCGAACAACCGATGCGATGCCGTGACGCCTTTTTCGGGCCGTCGGTTTTCATCGACTGGCTCCATCGGGTGCAGCTTCGGGCTGTCGGGGCGCAACTGTCGCTGGCCGCTCCGCCGGCGTTGGACGCCGGGATGGAGCGGGGAGTGGTTCGTGTGGGCGATTTGTTTCGCCTGTATAAATACGAAGACCGCTTGTGCGTGCTTCGGTTGTCCGGCCGTGAGATGAGGGGGATATTGGAAATGAGTTACGGCATGTGGATCAGGCAGATGCGCGGACCGCAAGAGGAGTTGATGCGGTTGGGCGACGTGTCCGACGGCGGGAGGGGAAAGCGTTTCGTTCATCCGGTGTTCGATTTCGATACGGCGGCGGGCATTCTCTACACGGTAGACGTCACCCGTGCGCCGGGCGAGCGGGTGCATATCCGGTCGTTGGCTTCGGGCGAACCTTTCGAGCCGGAACGGATGTATACGGTGGCCGTCAATTCGCACCGGGCTTGCGGAGGAGGGGAACTACTGACGCGGGGAGCCGGCATTCCGCAGGGTGAACTGGCCGGGCGCGTGGTGCGTTTTACGGGAACTTCCTTACGCGAACTGCTCATGGCGACCGTTCGGGACGAAGGTCGGGTGGCCGTGGAGCCGTTGCATCATTGGCGCTTTGTGCCGGAAGAGTGGGCGCAACCGGCTTGCCGGCGCGACCGCAAGGCCCTTTTCGGGAATGAAACATAGAACGGATGTATTTCTCGTATCCTGTAAATGATTGATAATAAGAATGTAAGTAAGCATGTAGACGGCGCGAAAACGGGGTGCGCACGACGTTAAAACGTGGCGAGCATCCCGTTGAATTGTGGCGAGCATCCCGATAAACTGTGCCCTAGGCCACGTTTTTGCGGTTTTCTCAGGTGTTTTTAAAACAATCCTCCCGCCCGTTTTTGAGGAAACGGACGGGAGGGGATGTGTACCGACCGAAAGCCGGTACGGGACGAACGGAAAAACTATTCGGTGCGCAGACTGTCTATCGGGTTGGCTCGGGCGGTGCGGTAACTCTGTATGCTCACGGTGAGCAGCACCACAAGGGTGATGATGACGAGCGGTGCGAGGAAGGTCCACGGCAGAATCTCCGTGCGATAGGCAAACTCCTGCAACCACAGGTCGATGGCATACCAGGCCGGCGGGGCGGCCACGGCGAAACTGATCGTCATGATCCAGATGTATTTGCGGCAGAGCATGCGCAGGATGCTGTCTGTGGTGGCACCCATCACCTTGCGGATGCCGATCTCCTTGCGGCGGTATTCGCACTCGAACACCACCAGACCGAACACACTGGTGAGGCTGATGAAGATGGCCAGCGCGCAGAACAAGATCAAACTTTTCAGTTGCTTGGCGTCCTCGGCGTAGGTGATGTCCATCACATCCAACTGGCTGAGTACTTCAATGTCGCGGTCGGGCACGAGGGGGCGGGCATAGTCGCGTATGGCTGTCAAGGCCTGTTCGAGGGGAATGTTTTTCTTGATGCGCACGAGAATGTAATGTTGCCATCCCCAATTCTCATATTCGGGTGAATTCATCAGTTTGAAAGCCATAGGCTCCACTTCCTGATGCACGTCGGCAAACTTGAAGTCGGCGCAGAACCCGATCACGCTTTCTTCGTTGATGGTGGAGCCGACCTTTAGGTGCTTGAACATCCTGCGGGCGGTCTCGTTGAAGATGTAACTGCCCACATCGGTCGGGGCAAAGTCGCGCCCCTCGGTGATGGGGATGCCGGCGGTGCGCAGGATGTTGGGCGATGCCGGCATGCACTTGAATTGGATGTGGTTTTCTTCGGAAGGTACATTATCCAGTGCCCTCCCCCACGACATTTGTCCCGTTTCAAGGCTCGACAGGCGGTTGAAGAACAGCGCCGCGTCTTCTACTACGGCCAGTTGCTTCAGTCCGTCGACAAAGGCGTCCACGCCGCCGTCCCTCCCAAAAAAGTCGCGGGTAGGGATGTTGATGAGGCGGTGCTGATCATAGCCCAATTCGGAGTGGCGCATGTAGTCGTTTTGCTGCCACACGTTGAACACGCTGATGGCCAGAGCGAACGACGTGGTGAACTGGATGCCGATGAGCAGATTGCGGAGCGAGCGCCCCTTAGGCGACAGACCGAAGTTACCCTTAAGCACCAGCGCCGGCTGGAACGAGGTGGCGTAGAGCGCCGGATATACCCCCGAAACGAAGCCCATGAGCAGCGCCAGCCCCAGCGAGGAGGCAGTGAGCAGCGGGTGGGCGCTCAGGCTGATGGTGGCATGTTGCAGTTCGCTTAGTCCCGCCCGGTCGGCCGCATATACCAATAGCAAGGCCAACAGCCAGGCACCGAGGCTCACCAGGGTGGTCTCGGCTGTGAGGGAGCGGAACAGCTCGCCACGGGTGGCGCCCAGCACCTTGCGCGTGTTGATGCTGCGGATGCGTAGCGGGCAGAGCGCGGCATAGAGGTTGGTGAAGTTGATGCAGGCGACAACAAGAATGACCAGTGCAATGAACAGAAACAGATACTGGCTGTCGGGATCCACCGTGGTGAGGTTGCGGTCTTGTTGCAGTTCCTTGCGGAAGTGCAGTTCGGTGTAGGGAATCAGTTGAATTTGCATGCGTTGGTCCGCGTCGGTAAGAAAGGCCGATTTGATAGCTTCTTCCACCGCATTTTTCTGTTCTGGGGCGGTCAGCTTCAGGAAACAACGGTAATTGTAGTTGCTGTAGTTGTCCTTGTTCTCATCTCCTATAGACCAATAGAGGATGTTGAGTAGGGAAGAGTTTTCGGGGAAGTCGCGGTAGATGCCGCCGATATAGGTTCCCGTGTCTTGGGTGGGATTGGCCGGTTTGCGAATCAAGTCCACCGTCTGGTAGATGCGCCGTGCCAGGCTTTCGGGCAGGAACAGGGCATGGGGGTCGGTGAAGGTGGTGGTGTCGCAAGCCACCCAGCTGAACCCGAACGTGTCGAAGTAGTTGGCTGCCACGCTGGTCGCGGCCAACTCGATCTCTGTATCGTTCAACATCCAAATGCGTTTACTGATATCGTAAAGGTTCCTGAACGCAACTTGCTCGATGTGTGGAGAAGCGGTGGCCAGCTTTTCACACATCGGTCGGCACATGTGTACGTTGTAATTCACACTGTCCAGCTTCACAGTAAACAGGAACAGACGGTCCACGTCCTTGATCTGCCGGTCGTAGTTGCGGTTGTAGGTCACCTCCATGCTGATGATAAGGAAGACAGCCAAGGCCACGGCCAGCCCCAGGATGTTGCCGAGCATGGGCAGCGGATAGCGGCGCAGCAGGTGGATGAAGTTTTTGTATTGGATATTCATGAGGTGCGGTGTGTTTAAGATTCTACTTCGTTGATGATGTGTCCGTCGAACAGGTTAACGATGCGTTGAGCGTATGAGGCGTCGTGGGCGCTGTGCGTTACCATGACGATGGTGGTGCCCTCGGCGTTGAGTTCGTGCAGCATGTCCATCACCTCCTTGCCGTTCCTGGAATCCAGGTTACCGGTAGGCTCGTCGGCCAGGATCAGCTTGGGCCGGCTTACTACGGCCCGGGCGATGGCCACGCGCTGCTGTTGGCCTCCCGAAAGCTGCTGCGGGTAGTGATTGCGGCGATGGCTGATGGCCATGCGTTCTAGTATTTCGGCCACGCGCTGCTTGCGTTCTTTGGCCGGCACGTTCTGGTACTTCAGCGGCAGCTCCACATTTTCGGACACCGTGAGTTCGTCGATGAGGTTAAAGCTTTGGAACACGAAGCCTATCTGGCCTTTCCGCATATACGACCGGTCTTTCTCGTGCAGACGGGCCATCTCTTTGCCGTTCAGCAGATAGGAACCTGCTGTGGGTGTGTCTAACAGACCGAGGATATTGAGAAGTGTTGACTTGCCGCACCCCGATGGTCCCATGATGGCGACAAATTCCTTTTCGGCGATGTGCAGATTGATGTGGTCGAGCGCCAAAGTGTCGATGTCTTCGGTAGAGAATGTTTTGCTTAGATCTGTAAGGGTAATCATAATGATGTGTATTAAATAATGTATATGGATGAGAATGTTTTATGTATGTCTTCGGCGTGCGGATTCTTTGCGGGCCGGCGTGGGCCGTGCGGTGGCGTTGCAGACACACGGTGACGAGGGCGAGGCATGCTTTTGAATGGCGTGTGCACGACCGGTCATTGGCGGATGTTCAGTTCGTCGAAGTCCTTAAATCGCTCGTATCCGTTCAGAATCACGGTCTCTCCCTCGCTCAGTCCCTCCGTCACTTCGTAATACTTCGGATTCTGGCGGTTGATGCGGATGGGGCGTCGATGGGCCGAGGTGCCGTCGGGACTAAGGACGAATATCCATTGCCCGCCCGTCACCTGGAAGAACGATCCTTTGGGGATTTGCAGGCTCTGCATGGGCCGGCTCAGTTGCAGGTCGATGTAATAGGTCTGTCCGCTACGGATCTGGGCCGGACGGGCGCCTTCGAATACGAAGTCGGCGCGGAATTTGCCCGAACGTACTTCGGGATATACCTTGTGCACGATGAGGCGATAGTCCGTGCTGTCGCGCTTGAACAAGGCTTCCTGTCCTTTGTGCACCCGCTCGATATAGGCTTCGTCGATGTGTGCCGTCACCTTGTTGTCGGACAGGTCATTCACTTGCCCTACCATCGCTCCCGAGACGACGCTTTGGCCCAGTGTGACGTCCAGCAGCCCCAGTTCGCCGTCGATGGGCGATTTCACTTCCAGTTTGTCCTTGCGTTCCCGGATCAGGAGCACGTTGCGCTGCATGTTCTGCAAGTTGTCCTCCATCTGCTCCATTTGCAGGGTACGGTAGATCGAGTCCTGGCGGAGTCGTTCGTTCACCAGGTCATACTTGCGGCGGGCCAGCCGGTAGTCCTCTTCGGCTTGCAGATATTCCTCGCGGCTGATCAGCTCTTCCTTGAACAACCGCTTGTTCTGTTCGTACAGCCGGCGTTTCCGCTGCACGTCCACGTCCAGTTGCAGGCGCTCGTTTTCGTTGTTGAGCTTGTTCTGCTGCATCGTCACCTGCGTATTGCGCAGGATATTCTGCTTCTCGGCCAGCTCCGCCTCGGCGTTCAGGATCTGCACGTCCAGATTCGCGTTGCGCAGGCGCAGGATGACGTCGCCTTTCTTCACGGCGGCGCCCTCTTCCTTTACTTTCTCCAGTACGATGCCGCCTTCTTCGGGGGCAATCTGCACGATGGAGATGGGCTGTACCTGTCCTTCCAGGTGTACGTAATCGTTGAACAGCTCGTTCTTCACCTGCGCCGTTGTCAGCGTGCGGCGGTTGACGGTGAGAGAGCGGTTGTGCGGCGCCAGCACGAGCCAGAGTGTGAAAGCCAGCAACAGCCCTCCGCCTACGAACCAGGGGAGATGTTTCTTGCGGAGCCCCTTTTTAGGTGTCTTTGTAATATCCATGATGTTATGCTTTATATAGTTTTTTTCCGTTATAGTAATCTGTCAGTATGCGCTTGATGTAGTAGGTGAGCCGGCTTTGCAGCAACGAGGCCCGCGAGCGGAGCAGGTTGGCTGCCGCCGTTTGCAGGTCGATGGCTCCCGACAGCCCTTCTTCGAACTTGCGGGCGGTGGTTACGTAGGCCAGCGAATCGGCGGTGAGCTGTTTTTCCAGTGCGCCCACCGAGCGGGCCGCCGTCTCCCGGTCCATCACGGCCTGACGGATGGAGCGTTGCAGTTCGTCGCGTTGCAACTCGTAGTCGTCGATGGCGTTGCGCAGCCGGTTGCGCTGACGTTTGATGCCGTACACCCGGTTGAGCCTTCCGAAGATAGGGATACTCATGTTTACCCCTACATAATAACCCAGTTTGTCGCGGAACTGCTTGTGGAAACTGTCGAACTCCCCTTTCTCCAGCGTTTTGAAGTAGCCGCTCGACAGGCCGCCCGAGAGCGACAGCGTAGGAAACAGATTGCCGATGCTTTGGCGCAGGCTGTAGCGGTTCGCCTGCACCGTGTGGCGGGCGTTGGCTGTGGCGGGCATCCATGCCTCGGCCTGCTGGAACAGCCGGTCGGCCTCCAGAAAACCGTTCTCCAGTCCGTTGCTTTCGGCCACACCGACCGGTGGCGGAGTGAGCCATTGTGCGTCCAGCCGGGTGTCGGCCGGCAGGCTCATCCGGTTGCGCAGGGCCAGCAGGGCACTTTCCACCTGCGACCGGCCTTGCAGCAGCGCGTGTTCGTCGGCTGCGCATTGTGCCTCCACCAGTGTCAGGTCGGCCTGGCTGCGGCGCCCCAGTTCGTGCAACTTCCGAAGCCGGTGCAACTGGCGGCGGCTTTCCTCCAGTTTGCCTTGGTGGTAGGCGTGCAGTTCCCTGTAATAGAGCACGTCCATGTAGGCTTTCAGTGTCTCCAGCGCAATGTTGTCGCGGGTCTGCTCCAGCGATTTCAGTCCCATCATCTCCTGGATGCGGGCAATGCGCACGTTTTGTATGAGTGCGCCGCTGTTGAACAGGGGCAACGAGGCGTTCAGCGAATACGAGTTGTTGAAGTTGGATACGGTGGTGTATGCGTTGGTTTCCGATTCGATGGTGCGTCCGAAACTGAATTGCGCTCCCACGCCGGCACTGACATGCGGCAGGAAGGCCGTGTAGGCTTCGACGGTGCTCAGGCGCGAATTGTGTTGGTTGCGCTGGGCGATGCGTACGTTGCGGTTGTGCTCTACGGCGTAGTCGATGCAGTCCTCCAGTTGCCACGAAGCCGGCAGAGGACCGTTTTGGGCGGCTGCCTGCAAACCGGCGGCAATCAGAAACACAGAGAGGGTAGTTAATTTTTTCATGGTCTTTGTTTGCTTTGCTCTTTTATTATCAAATATCGTGCCAAAATGTGTAGTATATTGAATGATAGTAACTTGGTGAATTGTACAAAAGGATACGGTGTCTAATTTTTGGACACTGTGTGTCTAAGATTTGGACAGACGTCCGGCAACCGCAACGGCGGAGGGAATAGGGTCCGTTTGCTTTCTTTTTGTTTGTCCGCGTTGTGTGAGATTTCGCTGTACGCCCCTAGGACCGGTTGTATCGTCTCGGGGCGATTCTGACGGCTTGTGCGGATGACGTTTTGTAAGTCTGTATACCTGTTTTCCTGTTCATCCGGGCACCTTTTGTTTGTTTTTTAGCCGATTGAACCGGCTTGTTGCCGGTAAATGAAGCTTCCGTGCTGACGTTTTGCCGGGTGGATTCTTTAGCGGAAAAAGTTCCGTCCGGCCTCCGAAAACGCTTCTTTCGGCCCTGCCTGTCCCATTTCTTTCGGGATTTTCGTATCGGGATGCCCGTCTCGCGAATGCCTGGTGCGCAAGACGGCGCGCTGTTTCCGGCGTCTCCTGTTTGTCCGGTCTTCACCACGTCGGTCCCTCTTGCCGGAAACGTTGTCCTGTCGCGCCGTTTATCCTCGCAACAGAGGGGCGAAAGGCACTCCGTTGCCGCCGGAATGCACCGTTGGAGAAGGGCGGGATAGCGCTTCGGACTGACGATATGTAAGAATATAGTCGAAAAAAATGATATTTTGCCCGTCCGGCCTTTTTTTCGTTTCTTTATCGTATCTTTGTCGGTAGATGACAGAAAAGATGTGAAAATGGCAAAGCGAGGCACACTCCTGGTGGTGGATGATAATAAAAGTATTCTTACTTCCCTGCAAATCCTGTTGGAGGACGTTTTTGAACGGGTGATAACATTGTCGTCGCCCGGAGGGCTTACTTCCGTGCTCGGACGGGAGACGGTGGACGTGGTGTTGCTGGACATGAACTATACTTCGGCGGTGAACAACGGCAACGAAGGGTTGCACTGGCTGAACGAAATCAAGCGGATGCGTCCCGGGCTGCCCGTTGTCCTGTTTACGGCTTTTGCCGACATTGAACTGGCCGTGCGCGGACTGAAGGAAGGAGCCGCCGATTTCGTGGTGAAACCCTGGGACAACGCCCGGTTGGTACAGACCTTGCAGGATGTGTGCGACAAGCACCGTTTGCAGCCGACGACCGTCGGAACGCCGCAGGACAAGGGCGGACGTATGGAGTGGGGCACCTCGGCGGAAATGGCGGAGCTGCACAGGATGGTGCAGCGCTGCAGCACTACCGATGCCAACATGCTGATAACGGGCGAGAACGGCACCGGCAAGGAAGTGCTGGCACGCGAGATCCACGCCTTGTCGGGCCGCAAGGGCGGTCCGATGGTGGCCGTGGACATGGGTGCCATCCCCGACGCACTGTTCGAAAGCGAATTGTTCGGTTCGGTAAAGGGTGCTTTTACCGGCGCGCAGACCGACCGGCCCGGACGTTTCGAGGCGGCCGAAGGCGGCACACTTTTTCTGGACGAGATCGGTAACCTCCCCCTGCATCTGCAAGCCAAATTGCTCACCTGCATCCAGCAGAAACAAGTGGTGCGGGTGGGGAGCAACACGCCACGGGCGGTGAACATCCGTCTGATATGCGCCACCAACCGCAACCTGGAGGAGATGGTGGGGCAGGGCGAATTCCGCGAAGATCTGCTCTATCGCATCAACACCATCCGGTTGCACCTTCCTCCTTTGCGCGAGCGAAGGACCGACATAGCCCCGTTGGCACTGATGTTCTTGCAGCGTTATGCAGTGCAGTACGGCAGGCCGGTACGACGGCTGGCCGAGGAGACGATACGCGCGATGGAGCAATATGCCTGGCCCGGTAACATACGCGAACTGCAACATGCCGTGGAGCGGGCCGTTATCCTCTGCGATGCGGAAGAACTGATGCCGGAACACCTGCATCTGTCGGCACATGCCGGAGCCAACGCAGCGGTCGAAGAACGAGGTGTACGCACGCTGGAACAGCTCGAAGTCGATGCGCTGAAACAAGCCATCGCCAGCTGTAAAGGCAATTTCTCGCTGGCCGCCGCCCGGTTGGGCATTTCCCGGCAGACATTATATAATAAGATGAAGCGTTATGGTTTATAGGATCGGATTCCGGGCGGTGGTGCGCGTGGGACTGTTGCTGCTGTCTACAGTCCTGCTCACCTGGGCCGTCGTCTGCAAGGAATGGCTGGTCTGTGCCGGCGGAGCCTTGGGACTGCTGCTCTCGCTGCGGCTTTACGGGCAGATGCTGCGCCGGCAGCGCGAAGGGCTGTTGCTGATACTGGAAGCGATCAAAAACGGGGATTATACCTTTCGTCTGCCCGATATGTATCGCCGGGACATTTCCTTGGGGATGTTCAATACGGCGGCCAATCGGGTGGGGCAGATCCTGATGGACGAAAAGCAGGCCATGGAGGTGAAGGAGAAATATTACGAGGTGATTTTGCAGCATGTGACGACGGGCGTGATGGTGGTGAGCGAGGAAAACAGGGTGGTGATGAGCAACGAGGCCGCCCTGCACCTGCTACAGGTGCCCCGGTTGGACAGCCTCTGCCAGTTGCCCGAAGACAAGCAGGAGGCGAAAGAGTGCTTCCTCACCCTGCAACCCGGTGAAAACGGAAATCTCCTGATACATACCCCACAGGGAGTGCGACAGCTGCTGGTGCGTGTGGTTTCGCTGGTGCAGGAGCAGATCCCTTTGCGCATATTTACGTTGAACGATGTCCGCAATGTGCTGGACGAGCGGGAGATGGATGCGTGGGTAAAGCTTACCCGCGTGTTGGTGCATGAAATCATGAACGGTATGACGCCGGTATGCTCGTTGAGCGCCTCGATGCTGAATAAACCCGCCCTGACGGCCGAACAGCTGCACGACGGGCTGACGGCTATACACGCCACGTCGCAAGGGCTGTTGGCCTTTGTGGAGAATTACCGTAAGTTCACCTCCCTGCCCAAGCCACGGCCCGATGTGGTGGCGCTGGACGAGTTGCTGGCCGAAGTGAAAGCTTTGCAACTGATTCCGTCTCACATCCGGCTGACCTGCGAGGTGCGGCCCGCTCATCTGATGGTTTATGCCGACCGTCATCTGTTGCGGCAGGTGTTCGTCAACCTGCTGCGCAATGCCGTTCAGGCCATCGGCGATACGGCTGGCCGTATCGCCGTCACCGCTACGCTGGCGGGGAATGAACACGTGTTGGTGTACGTGAGCAACGACGGCCCGGCGATACGGACGGAAGATGCCGAACAGTTGTTCGTTCCTTTCTATACCACCAAGCCGGGCGGCAGCGGGATCGGTCTGTCCGTATCGCGGCAGATCATGGTGCAGTCCAACGGAAACATTACGCTGCTCCCTCCCGGAACCCGTGGCTGGAACACCACTTTCCTGCTGGAGTTTTATTAAGGGGGAGGAGAGCGAGACGGCGGTCTGCGGTGGGCCGAAAAGCCCGATGCAACCGGGCTTGGGGCGTAAAAGACTTGTCCGTAGTTTTCTCCGTTCCGATCAGGGCGAAGAAACGGCTGCCGATCTTTTTTATCCGGCGATGCGATTTAATTTGTTTTTATTTTTAGTTTTTATAGAAAAATATTTAACTTTGTAGCCGAATCTCCACGCTGTAGATGGCGCGTTTGACGGAGCAGTTCTGTCAAGATCGTGCCGATAGCAGAAAAAAGCTCACGCCGAGTCATGAAAATGGCGGGTTGGGGTGGGAATGAGATTCATTGACATAGTAAAAGGCGTTTACGTAACGTCTTGTTCTTGGCGCGTGGAAATCTGGTAAATTTCAACTGATATTGTCAAGAATGAGGCAACGGTAGATGTCCTCGGGATGTGTATATAAGCGCATCCCTTTTTCGACGCGGAAAGAAAGGTTGACGGTTTGTCGAACTTGTCCGTCCTGCATCAGTCGCTAAAGGGGGAATGTTATATTCATATCGGCGTGGGCTCCTACGTTGCTCGTTCACAATATCGGGCAGTACCAGAGCCTCCATGCGTGGGACGAGCGACGACGGTCTCACGCTTTTTGTATGCCGGTAGTGAATACTGCATTTCTCAAATCATGGAGAAAACATTCACAAACAGCGCACTGCTTGTGCGCAAAGTCCTGAAAAGGATAGGTATAGCATCGGTTTTGTTCCCGATGCCCTCCCCGAAACACGAAAAGGGGTGTCCTTAAGGAATGTCTGTTTGCGAACCGCTTTGTAGTCGGATAAGATGCTCCCTGCTGAATTTAGTCATATTTCCCTTTTCTCGTCTGATCCCGGTCAGGAGAAAGAATGGCACGTACTGCGTGCTACTTATAATCGGGAGTTGAAAGCAAAGGTGGAATTGGAAGAACGGCAGTTCGAGGTGTATGTTCCGATGATCTACCAGTCGAAGATGGTGCAAAGCAAATTCAAGGCCGGTAAGAAGCGGTTGAAACTCGTACGTCAGCCTTTGCCGAATCTGGTGTTTGTACACGCCGATCGTGCGGAAGCCGAAACCATTGTGAAAGGGGCGTCCCGGATACCTTATCTTCGTTATTATTATAATCACTTGGAAAGCAGAGAACCCGGCTCGGAGCGGCCGGTGACGGTCTCGAACCGGGAAATGCAGCAGTTTATGCGCATTGCCGATGTGGACGACGAGGATGTGAAAATCCTTAACGAGGGCGATTGCCGTTACAAGGATAACCAGTTGGTACGGATCACCCAGGGCAGTTTTGCCGGTGTGACGGGGCGCTTGGTGCGTGCCAAGGGCGAACAGCGCGTTGTGGTGAGTCTGAATGGCATGTTCCTCATCGCCACCGCTTATGTTCCTACGGCTTATTTGGAACCGGTTGGGCGGTGATAGAGATGGAATGTTTATAGAAAGAATAAATATGAAGGAATTGGTTGGAATTAAGATTGCAGTAGCGGGTACCGGCTATGTAGGATTAAGTATGGCGGTATTGCTGTCTCAACATCATCATGTGACGGCTGTAGATGTAGTTTCAGATAAAGTCAAGAAGTTGAATAATGGGATTTCTCCGATACAAGATGAGTATATAGAAAAATATTTGGCGGAGAAAGAACTGAATCTCACAGCCACACTGGATGGTGCGGAAGCCTACAAGGATGCGGATTTTGTCGTGATTGCCGCTCCGACTAATTACGACCCGGTGAAGAACTTCTTTGACACGCATCATATCGAGGATGTGATAGACCTTGTGCTGAGTGTTAATCCCGATGCGGTTATGGTGATCAAGAGCACTATTCCCGTAGGCTATTGTCGCACTTTGTATGTAAGGTACGCGAAGAAATTTGCCGAGACACCGACCTTGAAAGATAAGAAGTTCAATTTGCTGTTCTCTCCTGAGTTCCTGCGTGAAAGCAAGGCGCTTTATGACAATCTCTATCCCAGTCGTATTATCGTGGGCTATCCTAAAATCATCGATAACGAACAATTTGAAGAAGAGAATGCGGCGATCCGTGCTATAGCCGATGTTCCATTTTTGGAACAGGCCGCGCATACGTTTGCCGCCTTGTTGCAGGAAGGAGCCATTAAGGAGAACATCGCTACGTTGTTCATGGGCTTGAAGGAGGCCGAAGCCGTGAAGTTGTTTGCCAATACTTATCTGGCTCTGCGTGTGTCCTATTTCAACGAACTGGACACGTATGCCGAGGTGAAAGGGCTGGACACGAAGTCGATCATCGACGGTGTGAGCCTTGATCCGCGTATCGGTCAGCATTATAACAACCCGTCTTTCGGTTACGGCGGCTATTGTCTGCCCAAAGATACAAAGCAACTGCTGGCCAATTATGCCGATGTACCGGAGAACCTGATTGAGGCTATAGTGGAAAGCAACCGTACGCGCAAGGATTTTATTGCGGATGCTGTACTAAAGAAAGCCGGCTATTACAGTTATGCCGGTGACAATTGTTTTGACATACGGAAAGAGCATGATTGTGTGATAGGTGTCTATCGTCTGACGATGAAGAGCAACTCCGATAACTTTCGTCAGTCTGCCATACAGGGCATAATGAAGCGCATCAAGGCAAAAGGCGCGGAAGTTGTCATCTATGAGCCTACACTTGAAGATGGCAGTACGTTCTTCGGTAGTCGCGTCGTCAACAATCTTTCTACATTTAAGTTGCAATGTCATGCCATTATTGCCAACCGCTACGATACTAATCTTGATGATGTGGCGTATAAAGTGTATACTAGAGATATATTTCGCAGGGATTAAGTATGGGGGGTACTGCTAACCGTATTATAAAGAATACCAGTTTCCTATATGCGAAGATGGGCATTACAATGTTCATTTCGCTGTATACCACTCGTTTGATACTAAATTCGCTTGGAGTATCAGACTTTGGTATATTTAACATTGTTGGAGGAGCAATAGGGATGTTGGGCTTTCTTAATGCGTCA
>CAJUDC010000016.1 GCA_910584955.1 uncultured Paraprevotella sp.
TTCGAAGAAGTTTGGTAAAGGATTCTCTGGTAGGGAATTCTTTACCTTTTTGTGATTATAATATTCATTTTGTAGCAAATTAAGTATAATTGATGTCTTCCAATATCATAAATCAGAGAGTTAATTTTGCGTCTGTAAAGAATCCGATGCTTTACCCGGATTTCTTGGAGATACAGTTAAAGTCGTTTAAAGACTTTCTGCAATTAGATACCCCCCCTGAATTGAGAAAGAACGACGGTTTATATAAGGTCTTCTCAGAAAATTTTCCAATAGCTGATACTCGTAATAATTTTGTACTGGAATTTTTGGACTATTATATAGATCCGCCACGTTATACAATCGAAGAATGTCTGGAGCGTGGATTAACGTATAGTGTTCCTTTAAAGGCAAAACTTAAGCTCTATTGTACGGACCCGGATCATGAAGATTTTGATACGGTAATTCAGGATGTCTTTTTAGGACCTATCCCTTATATGACAGCTAACGGGACCTTCATAATAAATGGAGCGGAACGTGTAGTTGTTTCTCAGTTGCATCGTTCACCAGGTGTGTTTTTTGGATCTAGCATACATGCGAATGGAACTCAACTTTATTCTGCACGTATTATTCCTTTTAAAGGATCGTGGATAGAGTTTGCGACAGACATCAATAATGTTATGTATGCTTACATTGACCGTAAAAAGAAATTGCCGGTTACAACCTTGTTGCGCGCGATAGGTTTTGAAAACGACAAGGATATTCTGGAAATTTTTAATTTGGCGGAAGAGGTTAAAGCTACGCGGAATAATCTAAAGAAGTACGTAGGTCAGAAGTTGGCTGCTCGTGTGCTAAAAAGTTGGGTTGAAGACTTTGTAGACGAAGATACGGGTGAAGTCGTTTCTATTGAGCGTAATGAAGTTATATTGGATCGTGAGACAGTATTGGATGAAGATAGTATTGAACAAATTATGAATAGTGGAGTTCCGGGAATTCTGATTCATAAAGAAGATACAAATACATCCGATTTTTCTATTATCTTTAATACGCTACAAAAAGATCCTAGTAATTCTGAAAAAGAAGCTGTATTATATATTTATCGGCAGTTACGTAATGCCGATCCTGCTGATGATACAAGTGCTCGTGAAGTTATTAATAATTTATTCTTCTCTGAAAAGCGTTATGATTTAGGAGAGGTGGGTCGTTATCGAATTAATCATAAGTTGAATCTGGATACGGCTTCGGATATTCGTGTTTTGACCAAAGAAGACATTATTGAAATTATTAAATACCTGATAGAGCTGATTAATTCAAAGGCTGCTGTTGATGATATTGATCATTTGAGTAATCGTCGTGTTCGTACGGTGGGTGAGCAACTGAGTAATCAGTTTGCTATTGGTTTGGCCCGTATGAGTCGTACAATTCGTGAAAGAATGAATGTTCGCGACAATGAGGTCTTTACTCCGACAGATTTGATTAATGCCAAAACAATATCTTCGGTTATTAATTCTTTCTTTGGAACGAATGCGTTGTCTCAGTTTATGGATCAGACAAATCCTTTGGCAGAGGTAACACATAAACGTCGTTTGTCCGCATTGGGCCCTGGCGGTCTGTCTCGTGAACGTGCCGGTTTTGAGGTTCGTGACGTACATTATACTCATTATGGACGCTTATGTCCTATTGAATCTCCCGAAGGTCCTAATATTGGTTTGATTTCTTCACTGTGTGTTTTTGCGAAAATAAATGATTTAGGATTTATAGAAACTCCTTATCGTAAAGTGAAGGATGGCCGAGTAGATTTATCAGATAATGGTATTGTTTATTTGACGGCAGAGGCTGAAGAGAATAAGATTATAGGTCAAGGTAATGCTCCGTTAAATGACGATGGTACATTTATACGCAAAAAAGTAAAATGTCGTCAAGATGATGATTATCCTGTGGTGCCTCCTTCGGAAGTAGACTTGATGGATGTGGCTCCTCAGCAGATTGCTTCCATTGCGGCTTCTTTGATTCCTTTCTTGGAGCATGATGATGCCCACCGTGCATTGATGGGCTCCAACATGATGCGTCAGGCTGTACCTTTGTTGCGGTGTGAGTCTCCTATTGTTGGAACGGGTATAGAGAAACAGGTTTGCGAAGATTCTCGTACCATGATTACAGCCGAAGGAGATGGTGTTATTGAATATGTAGATGCTACAACAATTCGAATATTGTACGATCGTACAGAAGAAGAAGAGTTTGTAAGTTTTGAACCTGCTTTAAAAGAATATCGAATTCCCAAATTCCGCCGTACCAATCAGAATATGACTATTGATTTGCGTCCTATTTGTGATAAAGGGCAGCGGGTAAAAGCCGGGGATATATTGACGGAAGGTTATTCCACACAGAAAGGAGAACTTGCATTGGGTAAGAATCTTCTTGTGGCTTATATGCCTTGGAAAGGATATAACTATGAGGATGCTATCGTTCTGAATGAACGGGTTGTTCGTGAGGATATACTTACATCCATTCATGTCGAGGAATTCTCTTTGGAAGTTCGTGAAACCAAGCGTGGCGTAGAGGAGTTGACATCAGATATTCCGAATGTCAGTGAAGAGGCAACCAAAGATCTGGATGAGAATGGCATTGTACGGGTAGGTGCCAATATTCTGCCCGGTGATATTCTTATTGGTAAGATCACTCCGAAAGGAGAAAGTGATCCGTCTCCGGAAGAGAAGTTGTTACGTGCCATTTTCGGTGATAAAGCCGGTGATGTTAAGGATGCATCTTTAAAAGCTTCACCTTCGTTAAGCGGTGTGATTATAGATAAGAAATTATTCTCTCGTGCCATCAAGACCCGTGCAGCTAAAGCGGCTGATAAACTTATTTTGCCGAAGATAGATGAGGAATTCAACGCCAAGGTTGAAGATTTGCGTGCGATTTTGATTGATAAGTTGCTGGAATTAACCAAAGATCTGGTATCTCAAGGTGTAAAGGACTATATGGGTACGGATCTGATAGCTAAGGGGGCTAAGTTTACAGCTTCTGCTTTGGATACGTTGGATTATACGGCTATTCAGATTAGTGAGTGGACAACGGATGAACATACCAATGAGCTGATTGCAAAACTGATTATCAACTTCTTGAAAAAGTATAAGTTACTGGATGCTGAACTTAAGCGTAAGAAGTTTGCTATTACAATCGGTGATGAACTTCCTTCCGGTATTATTCAGATGGCAAAGGTATACGTAGCAAAGAAACGCAAGATCGGTGTGGGAGACAAGATGGCTGGTCGTCACGGAAACAAGGGTATTGTATCCAAGATTGTACGTCAGGAGGATATGCCGTTCTTAGCGGACGGAACTCCGGTTGATATTGTGCTGAATCCGTTGGGTGTGCCTTCTCGTATGAATATCGGACAGATTTTCGAAACTGTATTGGGAGCTGCCGGTAAACAATTGGGAGTGAAATTCGCTACGCCTATTTTTGACGGTGCTTCATTAGAGGATTTGTGTGAATGGACCGACAAGGCCGGATTGCCACGTTATTGTTCTACACAATTGTACGATGGTGCAACAGGTGAGAAATTCGACCAGTTGGCAACGGTTGGTATTGCGTATATGTTGAAGTTGGGGCACATGGTGGAAGACAAGATGCATGCTCGTTCCATCGGTCCTTACTCACTGATTACACAACAGCCATTGGGAGGTAAGGCCCAATTCGGTGGTCAGCGTTTCGGAGAGATGGAAGTCTGGGCAATTGAGGCCTTCGGGGCTTCTCATGTGCTGCAAGAGATTTTGACGATTAAGTCGGACGATGTGGTTGGACGTTCCAAGGCCTATGAAGCAATTGTGAAAGGTGAACCGATGCCAACACCTGGAATCCCTGAATCTCTTAATGTATTGTTACATGAGTTGAGAGGTTTGGGCTTGAGTGTAACCCTTGATTAATAGGAAAGAACTCTTTAATGTATAATTAAGAATATGGCTTTTAGAAAAGAATCTAAGATAAAAAGTAATTTTACGAAAATTACGATTGGACTGGCCTCACCCGAGGAAATCCTGGAGAGTTCGTACGGCGAAGTCTTAAAACCTGAAACCATCAATTACCGTACCTATAAACCGGAGCGCGACGGTTTGTTTTGTGAACGTATCTTCGGCCCTACAAAAGACTATGAATGCCATTGTGGGAAATATAAACGTATTCGCTATAAGGGCATCGTATGTGATCGTTGCGGTGTAGAAGTAACGGAGAAGAAAGTAAGACGCGAACGTTCAGGACATATTCAGTTGGTTGTACCTGTGGCCCATATTTGGTATTTCCGTTCTTTGCCGAATAAGATCGGTTATCTGTTGGGATTACCGACCAAGAAGCTTGATTCAATTATTTATTACGAGCGCTATGTCGTGATTCAGCCCGGTGTGTTGGCAGAGGAAGGAGTACAGGAGTATGACTTACTGACAGAAGACGAATACCTCGACAAACTGGAAACATTGCCTAAAGACAATCAATATCTGGAAGATACAGATCCCAACAAATTTATTGCTAAAATGGGAGCTGAGGCTATCTATGACTTGCTGCTTCGTTTGGATTTGGATAAATTGTCTTATGAATTGCGTGATCGTGCCGGTTCCGATACGGCACAACAACGTAAGAATGAGGCGTTGAAGCGTTTGCAGGTTGTAGAATCATTCAGAGCAAGTCGGGGACGTAACAAGCCTGAGTGGATGATTATGAAGATCCTTCCGGTTATTCCTCCAGAACTTCGTCCGCTTGTACCTTTGGATGGCGGTCGTTTCGCAACTTCTGATATCAATGACCTTTATCGTCGTGTTATCATTCGTAATAATCGTTTGAAGCGTTTGATCGAGATCAAAGCGCCAGAAGTTATTTTACGTAATGAAAAACGTATGTTGCAGGAAGCTGTCGACAGTTTGTTTGACAACTCCCGTAAGAGCAGTGCTGTTAAGACTGATGCCAATCGTCCTTTGCAGTCTCTTTCTGATAAATTGAAAGGAAAACAAGGCCGTTTCCGTCAGAATTTGTTGGGTAAACGTGTGGACTATTCCGCTCGTTCGGTTATCGTTGTAGGTCCTGAGCTCAAGATGGGTGAGTGTGGTTTACCGAAATTGATGGCAGCTGAGCTTTACAAACCGTTTATTATCCGCAAGTTGATAGAACGCGGAATTGTGAAGACTGTTAAATCGGCCAAGAAGATCGTTGATCGTAAAGAACCGGTGATATGGGATATTCTGGAGTATGTCATGAAAGGGCATCCCGTATTGCTTAACCGTGCTCCGACTTTGCACCGTTTGGGTATCCAGGCCTTTCAGCCTAAGATGATAGAAGGCAAGGCCATTCAGTTGCATCCGTTGGCTTGTACGGCTTTCAATGCCGACTTCGACGGTGACCAGATGGCGGTACACTTGCCTTTGAGCAACGAAGCAATTCTGGAGGCACAGTTGTTGATGTTACAGTCTCATAACATTCTGAATCCCGCCAATGGAGCACCTATTACAGTGCCTTCGCAGGATATGGTGTTGGGATTGTATTACATTACGAAGTTGCGTCCGGGGGCTTTGGGCGAAGGCCTTACTTTCTACGGCCCCGAAGAGGCTATCATTGCTTATAATGAAAAGCGGGTTGATATACACGCTCCGATCAAGGTCGTGGTTGATGACTTGAATGAAGAAGGCCAGATTGTCAAGAAAATGGTGGAGACGTCTGTTGGTCGTGTCATCGTCAATGAAATCATACCGGTAGAAGTCGGGTTCTTTAATGATATTATCTCTAAGAAAACGTTACGCGGTATCATTAGCGATGTAATCAAGTCTGTAGGTGTTGCTTGTGCCTGTGAATTCCTTGACGGTATCAAGAACTTAGGTTATAAGATGGCCTATGACGGCGGTTTGTCGTTCAACTTGGGAGATATTATTATTCCGAAAGAAAAAGAGGAGCTGGTACGTAAAGGTAATGAAGAGATAGAGCGGATTACCAATGATTACGGTATGGGTTTCATTACTGACAACGAGCGATACAATCAGGTTATCGACACTTGGACGCACGTTAATAATAACCTGTCGGATGTGTTGATGAAGACCATGCGCGAAGCCGACCAAGGTTTCAATGCCGTATATATGATGTTGGATTCCGGTGCCCGTGGATCGGCCGGTCAGATCAGTCAGCTTTCCGGTATGCGTGGTTTGATGGCCAAACCGCAAAAGGCCGGAGCGGAAGGTGCTCAGATTATTGAGAACCCGATTCTTTCCAACTTTAAGGAGGGTATGAGTGTATTGGAATATTTCATTTCCACTCACGGTGCCCGTAAAGGTTTGGCCGACACGGCTTTGAAAACAGCTGATGCCGGATATTTGACTCGTCGTCTGGTAGACGTTTCTCACGATGTGATTATCAACGAAGAAGATTGCGGTACATTGCGCGGATTGGTATGCACGGCTTTGAAAAACGGTGATGAGGTGATTTCTTCGCTTTACGAGCGTATCTTGGGACGTGTTTCGGTGCATGATATAATTAACCCCACTACCGGTAAACTGATTGTGGCTGCCGGAGAGGAGATTACTGAAGATTCGGCCAAAGAGATAGAGAATTCTCCGATTGAAAGTGTTGAGATTCGTTCGGTGCTGACTTGCGAAAGCAAGAAAGGTGTCTGCATGAAATGTTATGGCCGTAACCTGGCAACCAGTCGGATGGTGCAGAAGGGTGAGGCTGTCGGTGTGATTGCCGCTCAGTCTATTGGTGAACCCGGTACACAGTTGACTTTGCGTACTTTCCACGCCGGTGGTGTGGCCTCTAATGCAGCTGCCAATGCGACGATTCTTGCCAAGTACGACTCGAAAGTTGAATTTGAGGAATTACGTACGGTAGATATTACCGATGAGACCGGTGTTGCCGCTAAAATGGTGGTAGGTCGTTTGGCCGAAGTACGTTTTGTTGATGTAAATACGGGCATCGTGTTATTGTCTCAGAATGTTCCTTACGGTTCGACCTTATATGTAAATGAAGGCGACGTAGTGGAAAAAGGCAAGGTTATAGCCAAGTGGGATCCTTTCAATGCCGTTATTGTAACGGAGACGCCGGGTAAAATCGTGTTCGAGGATGTGGAAGAAGGTATGACATATCGTGTAGAATCCGATGAAACAACCGGTTTGCGTGAGTTGATTATTATTGAATCGAAAGATAAGACGAAAGTTCCTTCCGCTCATATCCTGGACGGTAACGGTGAACTTATCCGTACGTATAACTTCCCTATCGGCGGTCACTTGGTGGTGGAAGACGGGCAGATGGTCAAAGCCGGCGATGTGTTGGTTAAGATTCCGCGTGCTGTGGGCAAGGCGGGCGACATCACCGGAGGTCTTCCTCGTGTGACGGAGTTGTTCGAAGCACGAAATCCGTCGAACCCGGCAGTCGTTTCCGAAATCGACGGTGAAATCACGATGGGAAAACTCAAACGAGGAAACCGTGAGATTATCGTTACTTCCAAAGTAGGGGATGTACGCAAGTATCTGGTGCCGTTGGCCAAACAGATTCTGGTGCAGGAAAACGACTATGTTCGTGCCGGTACTCCTTTGTCGGATGGCGCTATTACTCCGGCTGACATTCTGGCTATCAAAGGTCCCACGGCCGTACAGGAATATATCGTTAACGAGATACAGGATGTGTATCGTTTGCAAGGTGTGAAAATCAATGATAAGCACTTTGAGGTGATTGTCCGTCAGATGATGCGTAAGGTACAGATTGACGAGCCGGGCGATACCCGCTTCCTGGAACAGCAGATTGTGGACAAACTTGATTTTGCTGAGGAGAACGACCGTATCTGGGGTAAGAAAGTGGTGGTGGACGCCGGTGATTCCGAGGTTATGCAGCCCGGTATGATCGTTACGGCCCGTAAATTGCGTGATGAGAATTCCACTTTGAAACGTAAGGACTTGAAGTTGGTTCAGGTGAGAGATGCCGTTCCTGCTACATCCACTCAGATTCTGCAAGGTATTACCCGTGCGGCTCTTCAGACATCCAGCTTTATGTCGGCTGCCTCGTTCCAGGAGACGACAAAAGTACTTAACGAAGCAGCCATCAACGGCAAGTCCGATAAGTTGGAAGGAATGAAGGAGAACGTTATTTGCGGACATCTGATTCCGGCCGGTACGGGGTTGCGTGAGTTTGAGAAAATCGTGGTAGGCAGCCGTGAAGATTATGACCGTGTGCTGGCTAACCGCAAGTCCATTCTGGATCTGTCGGATGTGGAATAAGAGAAGAACGACGCTTGCCGGTCATCCGTTCCGTCTTTAGGAAGGAAGTCTGGATGCCGTCCGAAGTGAATGTTCTGATGATATGCAAAATCCCGGAAAGTGCTGAACACCTTTCCGGGATTTTTTCTTTAATCTATTTTCCGGTGATGAGGACTTACTTTTATAGTGTTCTTTTTGGACGGAGAAATGTTCGTTTTGTCTAGTATTTAAAACTCTTTAGCGAAACTATTTGTGAAAGTGAAATATTTTTGCGAATATTGTATGATATTTAGCCGATGCAGGCCGGGGTACGTCTCAGTATGTCGGCTGTGTTAGTTTATATATCAGTGTAAATAAAGGCATTTCTGTAATTAAAGATACATTAAGTAGAAAAATGGAAAAAACGAATGTAAAACCCGCAACCGGTAAGCTCGGTGTCCTTTGTGTGGGATTGGGTGCTGTTACAACAACTTTTATGACGGGTGTCCTGATGGCTCGTAAAGGCTTGGCAAAGCCTGTTGGTTCGATGACGCAATACGACAAGATGCGCGTAGGTAAAGGAGCGGATAAGCAGTATAAGCATTACGGCGAGATTGTGCCGTTGGCCGATCTGAAAGACCTGGTGTTCGGAGCGTGGGACGTATATCCGGCCAATGCTTATGAGGCAGCTGTTCATGCCGAAGTGTTGAAGGAAAAGGATATTGAGCCGGTAAAAGACGAACTTGTGCAGATTGTGCCTATGGCCGCTGCTTTCGATCACAACTACGCCAGCCGTCTGGACGGTGACAATGTGAAAAAATGTACTTCCCGTTGGGATATGATGGAACAGTTGCGAGAGGATATTCGTACGTTCAAGGCTGCGAACCATTGCGATCGTGTAGTGGTTATCTGGGCGGCTTCGACCGAGATCTATGTGCCGGTAGAGGAAAGCATTCACGGCTCTCTTGAAGCATTGGAACAGGCTATGAAGGCTGACGATACCCAGCATATCGCTCCCTCCATGTGCTATGCCTATGCAGCCTTGATGGAAGGCGCTCCATTTATTATGGGTGCTCCCAATACCACTGTTGACATTCCTGCTATGTGGGAGTTGGCCGAAAAGACAAAAATGCCGATAGCCGGTAAGGACTTCAAGACCGGCCAGACGTTGGTTAAGTCTGGTTTTGCTCCGATTATCGGAACCCGTTGCCTCGGTTTGTCCGGCTGGTTCTCTACGAATATTCTGGGCAACCGCGACGGTCTGGTATTGGACGAGCCGGCAAATTTCCATACGAAAGAAGTCAGCAAACTGTCTACACTGGAGTCGATTCTGGTGCCGGAAGAACAGCCCGATCTGTATACCGATTACTACCACAAGGTACGTATCAACTACTATCCTCCGCGCAACGACAACAAGGAGGGATGGGATAACATTGATATTTTCGGATGGATGGGCTATCCCATGCAGATCAAGATCAATTTCCTGTGCCGCGACTCTATCTTGGCCGCTCCGTTGGTGTTGGATCTCGTGTTGCTGAGCGATTTGGCCGCTCGTGCCGGGCGCTACGGTACGCAGCGCTTCCTGAGCTTCTTCCTGAAGAGCCCGATGCATGATTATACCGAGAATGAGATACCGGTCAACCACCTGTTCCAGCAATATGTGATGCTGAAAAACGCTATCCGTGAGATGGGCGGTTACGAGGCAGACGAAGAAATCGATTAAAATCCGCTCTGTAAAAGCGGTAATATATAGGAGGCCACTCTCATTAGGGAGTGGCCTCTTTGTGTTCGTTATTGCAGATAATTTGTTCTTTATGTCTGTTTATAAGATACATTAAGTTTCTCTTTTTTACCAAATGAGAAATACGTCCTATTTTTGTAGGACGAAATGGAAAAAGAGAAAAGAACGATGAAATTTGCTGTCATTGCGGCGGGTGAAGGCTCGCGTTTGTCGCAGGAAGGTGTGTTGCTGCCTAAACCGTTGGTCACGCTGAACGGCGAGCCGATGGTAGACCGTTTGATACGGATATTCGATGCTAACGGGGCGGAGGAGATTGTCATTATAGTCAATACGCTGCATCCGCAGACCGAACGGTATATCCG
Source organism: uncultured Paraprevotella sp. (assembly GCA_910584955.1). Taxonomy (GTDB): domain Bacteria; phylum Bacteroidota; class Bacteroidia; order Bacteroidales; family Bacteroidaceae; genus Paraprevotella. The sequence continues at coordinate 10,284 of CAJUDC010000016.1, forward strand.
TGCGCGCGCCGCGCGTCGCAAAGAAGGTGAGGCACCTATTCGTCTGGTGGTGAAAACTACCCCCAGCTCCATGCATAGTTTTTATGAGTTGAGCACGTGGCTGGAAGATTCTCCTTTCTGTCTGACCACGGTGGACACCGTGTTTCGGGAAAAAGATTTCTCTGCCTATATTCGGGCTTTCATGCAGTCGGACTGCGACGGTATGATGGCCGTGACCGATTTTATCGACGACGAGAAACCTCTGTATGTGGGGACGGACGAACAGCTGAGGATTACCGGTTTTTACGATACGCCGGAAAATTGTCGCTATATTTCGGGAGGCATTTATTGTCTGACGCCGCCGGCCATTGCCACATTGCGCCGGTGTATGGCCGAGGGCCAAAGCCGTATGCGTAATTTCCAGCGCGGACTGGTGGCCGATGGGCTCCGGTTGCAGGCTTATGTGTTCTCGAAGATTTTGGATGTGGACCATGCTACGGATATTGCCAAAGCCGAGAGTTTCTTGAATGATGTCGACTGACAATGTTTAATTAGATGGGTGTAAGGTGAAAAGATTGTTTGTTTTTGTATGCGCAGCCTTGTTCATAAACATTCTTCAGGCTGTGGGGCAAGTTGTTACGGGGCGTGTGACTGATGATGCGACCGGTGAGCCGTTGCCCGGTGTGCATGTCTATTATGAGGAAGACCGGTCGTCGGGAACCACTACCGATCTTTCCGGAAAATATTCCATTGCTTTTCGTGAAGGGAAACTGGTGTTTTCCATCATGGGCTTCGAGACCTTTACGGTGGAGGCTTCGGCAGGCCAGACCTTGAATGTCCGTCTGAAAGAGGCTGCCAAAGCTCTGACTGAGGTGGAAATCAAGAAGAAGAAAGAAAAATACAGCCGTAAGAGCAACCCGGCGGTGGAGATGATGCGTAAGGTGATTGCCGCCAAGAAGAAGAGCGATTTGCGCCGGCACGACTATTTGAGCTACAGTAAGTATCAGAAGCTGACGCTGGCCATGAACGAAGTGACGGACAAGGTGTTTCAGGAAGATAAGTTCAAGCGCATGCCTTTTTTGAAAGATCATGTGGAGACATATCCGGAAACGGGGAAACTCATTCTGCCGTTGACGGTGGAAGAAACCGTCAGCCGGCAGATCTACCGGAAATCACCGCATTCGGAGAAAACCATCATTCAGGGTTCCCGAAACGAGGGATTGAACGAGCTGTTTAACACGGGTGATATTCTGACCAGTATGGTGAAGGATTGTTTCACCGATGTGGATATTTATGAAGACGAGGTTCGCCTGCTTCAATATCCGTTTATCAGCCCCATCTCTACAAAGTCGGCCATCCGTTTTTACCGTTATTTTATTGTCGATACGGTGTTTGTAGATAAAGACAAATGTTTTCAGTTGGATTTCACACCAAACAATCCGCAGGATTTCGGTTTTTCCGGTACCCTCTATATCATGGCCGACTCCACCTGGCGTGTCAAGCGGGCCGAACTGGGCATTCCCCATCGTTCGGATGTGAATTTTGTGGAACAGATGACCATCATTCAGGAGTTCCGGCCTCTTCCTTCGGGCGAGCAGGTACTGATCAACGACAAGATGGTGGTGCAGCTGATGCTGGCCAAGTTCCTTCAGAAGTTCCAGGTGGAACGCCTCACGCGCTACGCGGACTTCGCTTTCAATCAGATTCCCGACCGTGCTTTCAAGATCAAGGGCGAGACCTATACCGATCCCGGTGCCATGATGCGGGATGAGGCCTACTGGGAGGAGCACCGTCCCGAGAAGCTGTCGCGTTCCGAAGGTTCGATGAACGCCTTTGTCAAGAAGCTTGAAAGCATCAAAGGCTTCAATTTCGTACTTTTTGTGGCAAAGGCCTTTATTGAGAACTTCGTAGAGACAACAGCCGATCCGCACAAACCCAGCAAGGTGGACATCGGACCGGTGAATACCGTCATATCCCAGAATTTTGTAGAAGGCCTGCGTCTGCGGGCCAGTGCCCAGACCACAGCCAACCTTAGCCCGCACTGGTTTGCAAAAGGCTACGTGGCCCACGGTTTCAGGGACCACAAATGGAAAGGGATGGGTGAGGTTACCTATTCTTTCAATAAGAAGGATTATCTGCCCCGTGAGTTCCCCGTCAACAATCTGAGTGTGTCGTATGCCAACGATGTGATGTCGCCCAGCGACCGCTTTGTGCCTACCGACAAGGACAATGTGTTCATATCCTATAAATGGACGGATGTGGAGCACATGGCCTATTACGAGCGCTATCATCTGCTTTACGACCGGGAGTGGGAGAACGGCTTACGCTTGAATCTGGCTTTCCGGCACGAGAAGAACACACCGGCTGGTGCGCTGTTTTATCAGCCGCTGGACGGCAAAGGGCGTCCGTCGTCCGATCCGTTGAATCATAAACGGCATATCGCATATAGCGAAGCTACGGTAGGCGTGAAATTCCAGCCCGGAGCCACGTATGTGAACACCAAGCAGCGGCGTCTGCCCACCAACCTCGATTCGCCCGTGTATTCCTTGAGCCATACCGTAGGCGTGAAAGGCGTTTTGGGAGGCGAATACGACTATAACTTCACGGAGGCCGGCATCTACAAGCGTTTCTGGATGAATTCGTGGGGAAAGATCGACTGTATGCTTAAAGGAGGCGTGCAGTGGAACAAGGTGCCTTATCCGCTGCTGATCATGCCGGCGGCCAACCTCTCCTATATTATGGAGGACTATACGTTCAATCTGATCGACAACATGGAGTTTCTCAACGACCGTTATGCCTCGCTCATGGTATCGTGGGACATGAACGGCAAGATCCTGAACCGCATCCCGCTGATCCGTAGATTGAAATGGAGGGAATACATCGGCTGTAACGTATTGTGGGGTACGCTCACGGACAAGAACAACCCCTTCCTGGAGCGTAATGCCGCCGACAGCCGCCTGTTTTACTTCCCGGGTACGTTCGGGCGGGACGGTATGTTTGATTATAATTCAGGGGTAATGGACAGCAAGAAGCCCTACGTAGAAGTGGTGGCCGGTGTGCACAACATCTTCAAACTGCTGCATGTGGAATATGTGCGCCGGCTCAACTATATCAAGCCGGGCATGCAGAAATGGGGTGTCCGCTTTATGCTTCGGGTAACATTCTAAGCAGCTGGTCAAGACGGGTGATGACGGCGTCGGGCACGCTCTCGTCTTCCGCCTTTTCGGTCCAGCCCTCTCCTTTGAGCCATACGGTGCGGCAACCGGCAGCGCGGGCCGGCAATACGTCCTTGTCGTACGAATCGCCCACTACGAGTGTCTCACCGGCCTTGAATCCGGTGGCTTCCACCCCCAGACGGTATATGGCCGGATCGGGTTTGCGCACACCCACCACGGCCGATTCTATCACGCGTCCGAAACAATGATCCAGTCCGAAGTCGCGCAGGATGGTTTCGATGTTGCCGTAAAAGTTCGACACCAGTACCAGCGGATAGCGTTTCATCAGCCGTTCCAGTGTCTGTCGGCTTTCCGTCACGGTGCGTCGGGCATAAGCGTAGCAGTAATCGGCTGTTTTTCCGGCCTTTTCCTGCCGTTCCCGTTCGTCAGCCTGCCAGCGTCCCGTCTCTACGAGCTGCCGCGTCTCTATATCTACCTTCTTTTGCAGCAACACACGGAAATCATCTTCCGACCGGATGATGGGACAGCGGGCCAGCGTGCGTTCCCCGTGGACGTAGGCTTCGCGGAAGTCCTCTTCGCTCACCGGTATGCCGGCGGCCCGGAAGCCTTCCCATAACACTTTGGCCCAGTGGCGTGCGTTCGTGTCGAGGGTGCCGCCGTAGTCGAATATCAAGGCCTTTATGTTGGTAAAATCAGTGTTTGTATTCATTCAGTCTTTCCGTTAATGTCCGGCATAATTTCTCGTGGCTGCGGCGCATGTACAGGAACAGCGCATTCATCACCGTAATCTCGAATACGAAATAGATCCACGGCTGACCGATCAGCAGGCAGATGTATAATGTGATGGCCCGTGTATTGAAAGTCAGGATGTTGGTATATTTCATCAGTGGCAGACTGCCTCGTCGGAAATCGGCCCGCAGGGGTTCCGGCAGTTCGTCGCCGAACAGATGTTTTATCTTGCGTTTCAGCGTCTGGAAGGCCGGGGTCATCTGTTCCTGCGAGCGGGTATAGTTGCCGTAGGAGTACAGGAAGATTTTCCAGGCCGGATTCCCTTTCCACGGAGTGGCGTTGAAGTCTTCGCGCACCTTGCGGTAGCTGTCCAGTTCGCTGCCCGCTTTCCCTTTGATGAAATACAGATGCACGTTGCGGTAGTAATCGGCCAGCTGGCATTGCTTCACGTGGCATACCAGCCCTGAAAAGGAGGCCAGAATCCATATCCATATTCCCCATTCGGGCGTCAGGCGCAGGCAGATGAAGAAGTAAATGGAGAAGAACCACACATCGCCGGCAAATCCGTCGAGGATGCGCCCCCAAAGCGTTTTCTTACCCGTCATCCGGGCCAGCTGTCCGTCGGCGCTGTCGTAAAAATTGGCCCACATCAGCAACGCGATGCCGATGAGCGTGTGCGTCAGATCGGGATAATAGAACATCACGCCGGCGGCGGCTCCCAATACGATGGAAAACAGGGTTACCACATTGGGATGCACGTTGAAACGATTGAAGAAGTTGGCCCACATCAGCCCGATCGGTCGGGTGAAGTGTATGTCGAGCCATTCCTCCGTATCTTGCGATTTGAAAGTGGATTGCAGTTTGTTGTCTGTTGCCATATTGTATGTTTTTTTAGCGTTTGTCCGTTGGTTTTGCAGGCTTTTCCACGCAGGCTGCTATGGCCCGTGCGGCCTCTTTGCGACAGACCGAGAAACTGGGCCAGTCGTTGAAGTCGATCAGGAAAAAGCGTCCGTCGGGCTGTACCACGGCGTCGCCTCCGTAAACGGTGATTCCAGCAGCGGTGGCCAGTTGGTCGGCCTTTTGCTTCAGTTCCTGCACGTTGAAGGCGAATCCTTGTGCCCGTCCGTTGATGTTTTCGGTACCGAATTTGCTGAACCCGCCGTTGCGGGTAGGGTAGGAGTGGTGAAAAAATGCCGTGCCGGCCACGCTGTAGAATTTAATCAGGTCGCCGGGGATGTGCTGTTCCAGAATGTAATGGGCGATGCCTTGTTCGCGTACGGTCTGCATGGTCTCGTCCCATTGGCTGCTGTCGGCAACGAAACGCACGTCGCCCGCCTGTTGCGTGGTGCGGTCGTCGCGTTTCATCCAGAACGGGAATGCAAACGGCGGCTCTTCTATCGGTCGGTCAGCCGTCGCATAGTCCGGCACGGGAATTCCCTTTTCGCGGCACAGGGTCAACAGGGCGCGGCGGTTTAGCTGAAGCCGTCCCCGGGCGCTGTTCTGCACGGGCGTACCGCTTCGTTCGGCTTCGGCTTCGAGGAGCAATGCGGCGGCGCTGCGGCTCATGGAGAAGATGCGGTCGAAAGGCGCCGCCAAGGTTTCGGCGGTGAGTTCTCTTTCGTCGATAAGCAACACTTCATGTTCGCCCGAAAGCTCCAATTGCTCTTTTACGGTCGTCAAAATGGCGGCGTCCCTGTCCACCGAATTTGGCGAAAACTGTGGGGCGCGTCCCACACCCAATATTTTCATTCTGTTGTTGTGTATTTACCAAGCAAAGGTACGGAAAAAAAAACAAACGGGAAAATATTTTTTACCGTCCCTGTTGGCTTTGTCCGTTGCCGTCCGTCGGCGTTTTTCTTCGCCGGAACGCCCGTCAAACCGCCCCGAGAATGTTGTGAAACCGTCCGTCCGTTCGCGTCTTTGTTTTTACGCGATTCCTGCGGCGTGATTTGCGGTGTAGCTGTTTGGTGTATAGGGAAATAGGACGATATTTCGACGCCTCCCGCAGCGCCCGTCTGTACGCGCTCGGCTTGTGTGGTGCGCACCGCGACGGGCGGCGGCGTCCTCCGGCGGGCCGACTGAGAGGTAAGGTCCGTGTGGGGAGGCCTGTCGGTGGTTGTCGTCCTCTGGTTCCGATTCCTTTACACGCGCGGATGCTATTCCGTTCGATCCTCATCGCTGTATGCCTTTTTGAGGCCCTCACGCCGTTGTGGTGCTCGCCGCGTTGTTGCGTTCCGCTCGTCCCGTTTTGTCGGGATGCGCATGCTGCTCTCTTGGGGTGCGCACTCCGATGAGGCTGTGGCGCTCGCCACGATAAGCTTTTCCCGCCGTCGGTCGTTCCGTCGCCCTTTACCGCTCCGTAAAATGATTTTATAAAAGCCCCGCCGCGTCCGGTAAGCCGGGCCTTTCCGGCCCGCTTCCCGATGAGGCCTGTTGCGGGGGCTTAAAGGGGTGTGTGGTGGGCGAAAAAGGGGGTGAATGGGGTTAAGCGATGGAGATTCCGGGCGGTAGAAAATTGCGGATTTGTCAGGAAATATTTAAGTTGTTGGGGTGGGATTGTTCGGTGTGGGGGTATTAGGAATAATCTTATAGTGCGGGTGATATTTCTCTTCGTATTCTTCACAATTTGTGGTCATGTTTTTCCTGTAATATTTGCAGGTTCTCGCTTCTATGATTTTAGGGTGTTGTGGTGTCCCAAACTTCTTGTATAGTGCGCATATTGGACTTGTGGCTCCATCATGTACTCGATACTTGCACAATATGCAGCTTTTCACTTGGATTCCTTTCTGAAGGGCTTTTTGAGCACACCAAGTCCAATCTTGGTTTTCTTCAGAAACTAAAAGAAAAGGATCTGTAGAGAAATACGGTAATTGAGTAAGTTTGCAGCATTTAGGGCGATCAACGCGGAAGTCGTGGTTGGAATCGACCCGATAAACATATAAGAGACATTGTTGAGGTTCCTCTGGTTCTCCTTTTTCTGTATTCTGGAAATTGTAGAATTGGACTCGCTTATCCTCTTTAACGGAATCCCCGATAAACCCGGAAGTTTCCTGTATGAAGGATGTTTTTGTGATTTGATCAATATCCTCTTCCGACTGGATATGAATCTCAATAATCCTTATTCCCGAATTTCGTTTCTTGGTTTCGCAAGGATGCGTAACGCAGATTTCAATGAGAACGGGCTCGCGTTTTGCTTCTTGGTCATGGAAGAGCATAAGGTCTGCTCTGTACCCCTTATGTTCCCGTTCTTCTTCGCAACAGTTGTAATATTTGCGCAGGTCAAATCTTTTTGTTATCGTCTTAATTCGGCAGGCTTCCTTGTCGAGTGGACATTTGGCGCTGCAATACACTTTGGTGTTATAGGCAATGTAAAAAGAGGGGGACGTGAGGAAATGCTCGCGAATCTTTGTTTTGGCTATTTGGTGCAGATAAGTTTCGTAGGAGCAGTTGCTGACATTGTTTTTGTGTGCAAAGTGCCAGCGGTTAATTTTTCCTTGGCGGGGAATCATTGCCGCCTTGCAATGAGGGCAGGCGTATTCTTCTCCACGTCGGGCTTTGCCGATATGAATGAGTTTCCCTTCCTTGTCCAAGGCATAGCCGTAGTCCTGTCTGTTCATTTTCTTTTGGAAATGTAAATGAGTTATCTGTGTACAAGGCTCGTTAATTTTGAATTCTCAACGTGGTTATAGATTAAGGTAACCAGTTGTAAACGGGGGAATGCCTTTGATTTAAGGCGTTCCCCGTTGCAGATTATCTCCTTCCTACTCTTTGGTAGGTCTCAAAGGCAAAAATCAGTGTCTTGTACCATTCTTCACGTGTCTTGTAATCTAATTTTATATTTACATCGACACTATTATATAATTTGTTTTGGCAGACTTCTATCTCGCAACCGTCCTCATTGGTTATAACGGATATTGGAAGTATAGGATTTTCTCCGATCCGTTCTTTCATGGTATTCCCAATAGATAAGGTGATAAAGTAGGGAACTAATGCAAAATCGGGTGTCGGACATTTATCAAAATCTTTATGGTCTTCCAATCTGGTGAACATGATTTGTGCATCCAGTCCCATTTCATTTAGAACATCCGGCACAACGTCGAAGAATTGGTATACGGCTTTCTGATTCATCTTTTCCTCTTCCGTTTCTTCATCTTCAATGATCAGGTCTTCATCTTTGGCAAGGTCTTCAAAGAAATTATGATTAAGGACTTGTGAAATTCTTTTTAGCAGGATAATGTCGATCTTACAGCGTTGAAAAATGTTATATACATTGTTTCTTTCACAGCAAATCATTTTTGCAAAATTTGTTATAGGAATGCTTTGTTTGCGAACTTCATGTTCTATAAGTTCTCCGATTGTTTTTTTATTTTTCATGGCTATAGTGATATTTTTGTTACGGCAACAAAGGTAGAGATTGTTACTTTAAAAAGCGCTAATTTACGTGTATCATTTTGTTGTACATTATTCGTCATAGAACTTAAGATCCTCTAAGTTAATCTTTTCGCTTGTGGATTCCTCGCCACACATTTGTTTGAAAAGTGATTCTACGATTTTGTACTCTTCGTCTTCTGTATTGTACAGAGCAAAGATTGAATTCAGGTCTTTGTCCATCAAGAACTTGACTTCTCCGAACATGGTCATTCCAGCATTGTTGTCGGCACGGTAGCGATGCCATACTTTAAAGCCGATAAACTGTTCTTCTTCATTCAACATTGTGTTCAGTTTCGCAGCAATTTTTTTAGCCTTTTCTTCTGCCCTGTTTTTCTTGACAATATATTCGTTATAACGTTCTTTGGCTTGATTCAGTTCTTCTCTGCTATCATTATTGGAGAAGATTCTCAACATGTCTTGGTGGTGTGCCACATTTCGTTTGGCGGATTTTGCGTAGTCGTCGTAATTGTTTATCTCTTTCGTCAATTTGTATAATTGCAATGTTTTGTCATAAAATTCGGGATCATCAAAAGGAGTAAAAGCACTATCGATCCGTGTTCCTGCGGGAGAGTAGGTTTCTGGATGGTATAATCCTCTTTCCATGCTTTCCTTTATTAATAAATTGACTTTCTCTTCCGGTGATTGCGTACAGGCAAATAAAAGGATAACGACAATAAATCCCAATAAAATCTTCTTCATGATAATGTGTTTTTACGAGGAAGGCGTGTAACCGTTCAGAACTTGTCTTATCTTTAGGTTACCGCCAAGTGACCTGCTACATAACAAGCGATGAACAGTTCACGCCTTATGACGTGAACTTTCAATCTACCTGTTCTCATGTAGCGAATATTGGCGGTATTCAAAGATAAGAGAACAAGAGCTAAAAGCTCAATATTCGAAAAAGTATATGTACGGGAGCGCTTTCCGTTGTTAATAATAAAAAAACTTGCTGTTGTGCAACTGATTTTTGTTTTTGATGAATGATATACAGCCTTGCGGCTGATATTTCCTTTTAGCGCTTCATTTGTTTTTCTCTATTTGTAACCTCCTTTTTTTAGTGTTGCTCTGTTATTTGATATATGTGTTACGGCATATTTTACCGCAAACAGCTTTTGTTTTATATATGTTTATATGAAACAAGGTTTGTGTATGTCATAGTTTAATTCTATCACTTATACATAACTGAACGCAAAAGTAATCTTTTTCAGCGAGATTCGGGTAGAGCAGATGAATAATGTAGGCTTTTCTGTACATTTTTCTCTTTTGAAAGCCTGCTCGTCCATACATAGCTTATTTATTGGTTAGGCCTGTCTGATTTCTTTAAGCGCGTGAGCCAGGGTTTGGATGTCTTCAGCGGTTGTAGCCCATGAGGTAACGAAACGTACCGTTGTGGTGGTCTCGCCTCGCGGCCCCCACAGTTCGAAAGATGCATGCTGGTGCAGCGGGTCCATATCGTCGTTGGGCAATGTGAAAAACTGCTGGTTGGTAGGGGACGCGATGAAGAGCGGGTAGCCGGTTTTTTGCATCAGTTGCCGAATCTGTATGGCAAAGTCCACGGTCCTTTGGGAAGCTCAACATCTAATGCGTAGTATTAGACAGAAAGCAGCTAAAGCCGGTGTAAAAATCTCCCAATCCAAGTGGGAAACGGCGACAATATCCTATTAAGGGTAGATGATTATTCCGGTCCATTGTTTTTTAACGATGGGCCGGAATCGTTTATTGATGTATATGTTGTTTTGAAGTGTATATATAGCCGGATTGTTGTTGTTTACCGGACTGAAGAATCTATTTAGGAACGCAATGTTTTACCGAACGGGTTCTTCAACCCTTGATATTAACACATGCTACGTCAGAGTGTTAAATATCTCCGTTTTTGATGGGCGCTTTGTGATTTCTCTCTTAGAAAGTTTGCAGAATCAAAGGTTATTTATACCTTTGCCGTACGAGAACCCGCCAAGCCTCTCAACGATGCTCAAATGTGCGGGTCGTTTTGTTTATACACGTATGGATTCAAAGATCCCATTTGTCAAGAGATACTCCACACCACATGAATTAGTACAGCTACTCAAAACAAGAGGCATGGAGATAACCGATGAAGAAAAGGCAGCGCATTATTTGTCTCACATCGGTTACTATCGGTTGTCTGCTTATATGTATCCATTGCTTTTGATTCCCAAAGAACAACATCTTTTCAAACAAGGAGTAGCTTTCAGCAAAGTAATGAGGCTGTATCGTTTTGACAAGAAGTTACGTTTGATGCTATTCAACGAAATTGAAAAGATAGAAGTGGCTGTACGTTGTGCTATAGTGAACTTTGGCACAGAAATGACAGGAAATCCTTTCTGGATGACGGATCCCGATAATTTTGCCAATTCTGCAAAGTTCACCCGTTCAATCCATCTGATAGAAGATGAACTGAACCACACGAAAGAGGATTTTATCAATCACTTCAAGGAAGTTTATACCAATCAATATCCTCCATCATGGATGCTGACAGAGGTATTGCCGTTTGGAGTTGTTACCAACGTCTATTCCAATATCAAAAGCAAGAAAATAAAGAAACGTATAGCCCAGTCGTTTGGGTTGCAAGTTGCTCCATTTGAATCTTGGCTTACCATTATCACGGTAACCAGAAACTCATGTTGTCATCATGCTCGCATTTGGAACAGGACATTCTCAATCCGTGCCACAATGCCAGTCAGAATGTCTCGCCCATGGTTATCTTTGCCAACAGACCCTTTGAAGGTGTACTTTGATATGTGCATCATCAAGTATTTTCTTGACATCATATCCCCAAACAATGATATGCTTGACAAGATGAAATCTCTTCTTACCGCTTTCCCCGAAATAGATAAAAAAGCCCTCGGCTTTACAGAGGGCTGGGAAGATGAACCATTGTGGCGATAATTTTACTGTTATAGCAGTTTTCGCTCGTCCATACATAGCTTATTTACTGGTCAGGCCTATCTGATTTCTTTAAGCGCGTGAGCCAGAGTTTGGATGTCCTCGGCGGTTGTAGCCCATGAGGTAACGAAACGTACCGGTGTGGAGGTCTTGCCTCGCGGACCCCACAGTTCGAAAGATACATGCTGGTGTAGCCGGTCCATATCGTCGTTGGGTAATGTGAAAAACTGCTGGTTGGTAGGGGACGCGATGAAGAGCGGGTAGCCGGCTTCTTGCATCAGTTGTCGGATCTGCATGGCAAAGTCCACGGCCCTTTGGGAAGCTCTGAAGTATAAATTGTCGGTAAACAACGTTTTGAATTGCAGGCCGAGCAGACGCCCTTTGGCCAGCAAGGCCCCGTGCTGTTTCACCAGCGACAGGAAACGGGGGATGAGGCGGGCGTTGGCCGACACGATGGCCTCGCCGAACAAGGCCCCTTGCTTGGTGCCGCCGATATAGAAAATATCGGCAAGGCGGGCGAGATCCTTAAGCGTGAGGTCGCAGGCCGGTGATGAAAGGCCGTAGCCGAGGCGTGCCCCGTCGATGTAGAGCGGGATGTGGTGGCGGTGGCACACGGTAGAGATCTCTTCCAGCTCGTGGCGGGTGTAGAGGGTGCCTAATTCGGTGGGGAAAGACAGGTAGACCATACCCGGCTCCACCATGTGGGGCCATGTGTCGTCCTTGAAAAATGTGGTTACGTAGCGGTCGATGTCTTCCGCCCGAATCTTTCCGTCGAGGGTGGGTAGGGTGAGAATCTTGTGTCCGGTTGCTTCAATGGCACCGGATTCGTGTACATTGATATGGGCCGTCTCGGCAGCCAGCACGCCTTGGCACTTGCCGAGCAAACCGTCGAGGACAAGCGCGTTGGCCTGTGTGCCGCCCACTACGAACTGTACCTGTCCGTCCGGTATGCCGCAAACTTCTAGCAGCAGGCGCTCCGCTTCCTTGCAATAATGGTCTTGTCCGTAGCCCGGGGTGTGTTCCAGGTTGGTGGCAGTCAGTGCATCTATGATCTCAGGCAAGGCCCCTGCCGTGTAGTCGGATTTGAAATAAGCCATAATAATGTTTTTGTGTTAGGCTCCGCGACAACCGTCAAGGCATCGCGGAGCTGATGAAAGAAATCGGTCGGTCATGTGACCGTCGGGTGGATAAATGCCGGCGGTATCCCGCTGTCAGTTGCTTCGGAAAGTGGAGGCGGGCAGTCCGGCCCCGTTGACCAAATTGGTACGGGTGAACGGTTGCCAGCCGTAGCGTACATAACGCGGGTGTTTCACTTTCGGGCTGCTCACCCGCACGCCGTCGGGAGTGATTTCGGCGGTGGCCGGTTCAAACAGTCCTTCGGTCTCTGCCACCTCGAATGTGCGCAGCGGTTGACCGTCGGCACTACGCAAGCCGTCGGCATAATCGAATGTCACATAGGCGGCCCCGTTGCGGAAAGTCGCTTCACGGAACAGCGGACCGGAGGGAACGACGTGTTTCCACCCGTAGGTATCGTGTAGCGCCCATCGTGCCAGCCGTTCGCCTACTTCCTGTTTACGGCGCGGGTGAACGTCGAGCGAATCGCCGATGTCCGACGATACGGCCATTCCCGTGTGCGGTATCGTTTGCATCATTCGTCGTTGACTGTCGCGGAACCAAGGCCATGAAGGCCGGTTCAGACTGGAAAGCTGTACGTAGTAGAACGGTAGTTCCGCGTTGTGCCAGTAGTGTCGCCAGCTCTGTACCAACAGAGGAAGCAGTTTTTCGTGAGCATCCTTGTTGTGCGCATTGGATTCTCCCTGATACCAGATGACACCGTTTATCGGAAAGCTGTCCAACGGCAGGATGCCCGTTTCGAACAGATAGCAAGGCTCGTAGGGATGGCGTTGCAGCGGTGTCTGGCTTTTTTTGATGTTTTGGGCTGCCCGTCCGCGTACCCAATCCTGGATAAAGTCGTTTTGCAGCCAGTTGCGCAGGATGGCCGGAAATTCATATTCCAGGGTGCGGCGGTCTATCCAGGCCTCGGTCGGAGAACCGCCTACGGCGTTGCAGATGAGTCCAATCGGTACGTTCAGACTGTCTTGCAGCATGCGACCGAAATAATAAGCCACCGCTGAGAAAGAAGCGGCGTCGGTGGAGGCGCAGGGCACCCATCCCGGTGTGTTGAAATAACGGCGATGGTTGACGGAGTCCAAGGCGTCGAGCGGCCATTCCGTGGCTTGGGTGGTCCAGCGTGCCTTCATGTCGAACAGACGTACTCCTGCCACTTCGCCGGAAGGTATGTCGCGCGGTCCGGTTATGGCTTGGCTTAATTTGAATTCCATATTCGACTGACCGGAGCAGAGCCATACTTCGCCGATCAGCACGTTCCGGCAGGTGATTTTGCGTTTGTCCGTTTTGACCGTCAGCTCGTAAGGGCCTCCAGCCGGTAGTGCCGGCAGTGTTACGCTCCATTGTCCGTGTTTGTTTGTGACGGTGCGGCTTTTGTGTCCGTTCAGGTTTACGTGTACGGTCTCGCCTGCATTGGCCGTGCCCCGGATAGGTATGGGACGGTTGCGTTGCAGCACCATATTGTCGGTATAGGTAATCGGTAGACGCAGGCCGCCGTAGTCGCCGGTGATGGCGCTGTAAACCGTCTGTGCCATAAGTCCGGCCCCTTCCTCGTTGGGATGGATGGCGTCCGGCAGCATTTGCGGGTTGGGGTATAGCGGTGCATGAAAGTCGATAAGATCGGCACCGCTTATCTGTGCGACGGTCTCGATGGCCTGCTGAATCTCTGCGTGCCAGTCGCGGGTGCCCGATTCGAACCGATGGTGTCGGTGGGACAGGGGGGTCATGCGTGCGATAATGAAGCGGCAACGTGGATTGACCGTTCGGAACGAGTCGATGAGCGCCAGGTAATTGCGTACAAATTCGTCGCGGTAGTTGGGCCAGGCGCGTGGGTCGGTGTCGTTTACTCCCAGGTGGATGACGGCAATATCGCCGGCAAACTGCATGGCTTGTCGGTATTCTTCCTGTTCGACAAAGGGGCGGAATGCCCGGTAGAGCAATGTGGCTCCGGGCTTTCCGAAACGCCCTACCTCGTAGGCGTCTCCCAGCAGCCGTTGTAACTGAGCCGGATAGGAGTCTTGCTCCGGCACCTTAACGCCGATGCCGTACGTAATGCTGTTGCCGATACAGGCTACTTTCACCGGTTTGCGTGCGGCGTTGACGTGCAGCCCGATAGTCAGGACAAGCAAGAACCATAGTTTTTTCATAAGCTTCGTTTTAGGGTTAATGTATCAGAGAGATTTCTGTTTCTGTCGAAGTTGGCGGCGCAATTCGTTGATTTTAGCATTCAGGGCGTCCACCTCTACTTGGTCGTATAGGCGGGCCCATTTGAAATGATGGGTGCCGTTGCTGTTCTTAAAACGGTAAGCAACTCCGACCGATAGTCCTATCTGAGACCGGTTTACGTTGAAATAGGGTTGGTAATCGGTGGAAGTACCTTTCATTTCGTAAGTAAGGGAAGGCTCCAGGAAGAGTTGCCAGGCCCGCTTGCAGCCGGGGTTATAGGTGAATTGCAGGGCAAAACGCGATGCCAGATTGTTGGTTGTCCGGTAATCTGTCGGGTGTTTCTCAAAACTATGTTGCCAGCCCAGTCCGGCTGTAGCTATGATTTCGAAGATGTCCGGTCGGCCGTTGTAGCCGCAAATCAGATGGTTCAGATTGATGTGATGATTGAGCAAAAGAAAGGATTGTTTTACGGCTAGTCCGTTTTCGGTGCCGTCGGGACCGTCGTCGAAAGCGGCAGTGCTTTGTAACTCCAGTCCGTAAACCGGTGTCAGATAACGTCCTATTCCAATCGTTATACTGGGATTCAGATGACGGAATACGACCGTGTGTGACGAATGGGCGTAGCATCCGGTACTTAGGTTGACAAACCAGTTGTCCGTGAGGCGGCTCCGCTCTACAGTCTGCCAGGGAAAAGCGTGCAGGCTTATCAGACAAAAAGCCATAAGGCAAGAGAGTACTTTCATTTCATCAGCTGTTGCTTAGTTAGTGTTCTTCCTCAACAAAGTTAACGATAATGTACGAACGGGAGAAGGAAATCGGGCAATTAATAGTATGTGAGGGGCGTTTTTGGCAGAGGGTGAATGAAAAGACCATCTGAAAAAGACTTACGTGTTTGTCGGAGAATATGTGTAAAAGAACAAAAAACGGTACACATACCTCGAAATGTGGAGGAGTAATATGTGTACCGGCGGAGGTGAGAAAATAGGTCTTTTAAGGAAGTGCCTTGTTGAGTTCTATGGCAACGACTGTGATTTTTTGAGATGACGGGCTGACATTGTACAGTGACACGGTCTGGCGCTTTTGATTGAATTTGATGGGATGCATGCCTTCCAATGTGTAGGCACGGCGTACTTTTATGCCTTGGGGAAGTGGTGGAAGGGTGAAGTGGGGATCAGTATATCCTCCTAAAAACCAGATGAAAAGTTTCTTCCCTTGCCAGGTGAATCCGTATTGTCCGTCAACCGGTTGCCAGGGGCCGCCGAGCGTACCGTATATAGCCGGTGCGTGGGTGCGGGTCCATTGACCGAACTCACGGAGCCGATGGGCGACCGGTTCGGGAATTCGTCCGTGGCGGTCGGGACCGACATTGATAAGGAAACACATACCCCGTATCATGCAGTCGGCGCAGATGCGCTGGATGCGTGACAGAGGAGTGATGTGTGCCGGGTCTTCGGAAGCCGTGGTATACCCCCAAGCCGGCGTAATAGTCATACATTTTTCCACTATGCCGTTTCGGATCGGTCCTTTCACGTCCGCTCCGCCTTCTTCGCAAGTATAGTCGCCGCACCATCCGCTGCGTAGATTGCAGACAATGTCCGGTTGTAACTGCCGCACCATTCCCATCAGGCCGAGTGGTTGTCCGGTTAAGGAGTCTTTTAGCTGAAAGAGCGGATTTACCGGCCAAGAATTGTTCGGATCAAGGTATTTTCCCGGTTCCCAAAAGAATGCACCGTCGGCATCAGACCCTTTTTGTGCCAGCCAGCCGCCGTCCCAAAAGAGTTGGTCGATCTTGCCATAATTGGACATGAGTTCCTGTACTTGGCAATAAAGTTCTTCTTTCATGATGCGGGCATTCTCCTTATGCCATGCTTCGGTCCGATAGCCGAATTTATTGGGCTGACAATCGGTTCCGGTAACGTCGTAATATCCCGGATAACGCCAGTTGATGAGTGTTTTGTATAATCCGATATGCATTCCGGCTTTGCGGGCCGCGTCTACGTATTCCCGCACGAAATCACGGTTGTGGGTCTGATGGCTGGTGAAGGCCGTCGGGTAATGACTTTCAAAAAGGGCGAAGCCGTCGTGGTGCTGAGTAGTGAAGTTCGTATAACGGAAGCCGGCTTCTCGGGCCAATGCCATTCAGGCATCCGCATCGAATTGGCTTGCGTCGAAATATTGTTCGTTGCTTTGCGGATAAGCCAATTTCCTGTATGTAGAGATGGGGATACCCGCATTTTCCATATGCCATTCGCCACGGGCCGGACCGGCATATAAGCCCCAATGGATGAACATACCGAGTTTGTCGTTTGTCATCCACTGGATCTTTTCATTAGGTTGCATGGAAAGCCCCATGTCGGTTTTGATTTCACGTTGTTGCTGTGCCACAAGGAATGTGGTAAACAGGAACAGACATCCCATTCCTGTCAGTACTCTTTTTTTCATATTTGTGCTGTTCGTTAGATTAGATGGACTAAAATTAGGAAAAAAGAGAGAGTGCTTCTCCTTGAATCGAGACAAAAGAACAAAAATATACGAGAAAAGAATAATCAAAGTCGATATTCCGATAAGAGGGAAAAGGGCGGGGACGTTTTTTCTTCATCGTGTTAAAAAGATTGAAAAAGATAAGAGATTAACAGTAAAACCCCTATATTTGCATACCTAACTGATGTAGGGGAGTTATTTGTGACAAGGATACTGTACTTCCTCTATACCTTATTATATATAACTATG
>CAJUDC010000017.1 GCA_910584955.1 uncultured Paraprevotella sp.
GTTGATCCTAATATGGCGCGGATTTCTTCGAGTTTATGGGCGTTATTGGTGGCAAAAACAAGTTTTTTCTTCATAAACGTGTTTTTTTTATTTGACTTTTATTTTATCGAATCCCTCGCCGTAAACTCCTACTACGTTGCTTTGGGAAACAAAGGCTCTGGGGTCAATCTGATTGATGAGGCGGAAGATATAGACACTCTCTCTGCGTTTGGCCAGGATGACAAGTACTTTACGCGCTTCTTTGCTGTACCAGCCTTCTCCGTGTAATACGGTCACTCCTCTGTCCAGTTGAGACGAAATGGCTTGTGCTATCTCATCGTATTTATTGGAGAAGATGAGAAATTGTACGGATTGCCGGGCACTGTTCATAACATAGTCTAACATCACCATGGAAATGATGAGCGTAGAAAATCCCACTACTACTTTCTGCCAGTCATGGAATACGAAATAACAGGAACTTACGATGAGAAAGTCCATATACATCATCATACGTCCTATGGTGACGTCCCGGTATTTGTTTACTACAGCGGCAATGATGTCGGTACCTCCCGTACTGCCGTTGTTCAGAAAAACAACAGCCAATCCGGCTCCTTCCAGACAGCCGCCGATGACACAGGCCATGAAAGTCTGATCACCCAGTATACGGGGCAGGTTGCCTTGTTCGTCGGTAATGAGTTCCTGTATGAAGCCCATCAGAAAAGTAGCCCCCAATATGCCTACGATGGTTTTGGCAAAAAAGCGCAGTCCGAGCATCTTTATGGCAACGACCAACAGCAAGGAATTGATCAGCAGATAGGAATACTGTACCGGAAATCCCGTGGAATAGTAAATAATGGCCGAGATACCCGACACACCTCCCGTAGTTATCTGATACGGAAGCATGAAGCAGGTAAATCCGATGGCATACAGAATAAGTCCGAAAGAGATGAAGATGTAATCTTTGGTCTCCTGCCAGACATTTAATTTCAACATTTGCTTCATTTCAGTTTTATTTTATTAAATCCGTTTCCGAAGACGCCCTCTACCCTACTCTGCGATACGAAAGCCTCGGGATCCACTTCATGAATCATCCGTAAAATTTGGATGGCCTCGTTTTTATGTACAATCGTTATCATTATTTTCACAGGAGTATGACTGTAATAGCCTTCGCTGTTTATTACCGTTACCGAATGGCTTGTCTCCTTAATGATCCGTTCGCTAAGTGCTATATGATCCTTGGTAAAGATAATGAATTGTATGTCTTGTCGTGCGCTGTTGACTATCATATCCGTCGTATAGCTCACCACCACAAGCGTGACGTATCCGAATACCACCATTCGCCAACTGTCGAAAAAGAAGTAACAGGAGCCGATGGTGAATATGTCAATGTAGAGCATGACACGTCCCAGGCTGATATTCCGATGTTTGTTCACTACGGCAGCCACGATGTCCCACCCCCCCGTACTTCCGTTGCTTACGAATACGGTTCCGATGCCTAGACCGCAAAGAACGGCGCCCAAGATGCAGGCCATAGAATCCTGTCCGGGTCCGAGTATCTGCATCAGCTCGCCATCGGGACTTGTCATCATGGCCTGTGCGGCATTCAGAAAGAAAGAAAGCATGATGATGGCGTAGGTGGTTTTTAGTACGAACTTGATGCCCAGCTCACGCAATGCCAGCACCATAAGAATGATATTGGCAACAAAGAACGACACTTGTATGGGAATGTTCGTCAGATAATAAAGTATGGCGCACATACCTGTCAGGCCGCCGGTAGTCATTTTGTAGGGAAGCAAAAAAGAGGCCCACCCGATGGCATAACTGATAAGTCCCAGATTGATGGCAATGAAGTCCTTCGTTTCCGTCAGGACTTCTTGCCGACTGGGTTTCTTGAGTACAAGACTTTTGAAACGGTTTTTCATTATTTGACGACGATGTTAACGATACGTTTAGGTACGATGATAACCTTTATCACTTGTTTACCTTCCAGATATTTCTGTGTCTGTGCATCAGCCAATACCGTCTTTTCGATGGCGGCATTGTCAGCATCGGCCGGAAAATCCATGACGAAGCGCGTCTTTCCGTTAAAGGAAATACTGAGTTTCATGCTGTCTTCCTGAAGATACTTTTCGTCAAAGACCGGCCATTGTGCATCGCACACGCTGCCGCTGTGTCCCAGCTGTTCCCATAATTCTTCGGTGATATGGGGAGCGAAAGGTGCCATGAGCACTACCAGCTGTTCCAGTATACACTTCTTGTTGCATTTAAGCTGTTGCAATTCGTTCACGCAGATCATGAAAGCGCTGATAGACGTGTTATAAGAGAAAGTCTCGATGTCGGAACTTACTTTTTTGATGAGCTTGTGCAAGGATTTCAGTTCTTCTTTCGTGGCTTCGCCGTCGACGGGGAGGAATTGCCCTTCGCGGCTGTGGAACAGTCCCCAGAACCGTTTCAGGAAGCGGTGGCAACCGTCGATACCGTTTGTATCCCACGGTTTGCTCTGTTCTACCGGTCCCAGGAACATTTCGTACAGACGAAGTGTATCGGCGCCGAACTTCTCCACAATCATGTCAGGATTGACTACATTGAACATGCTTTTGCTCATTTTTTCAATGGCCCATCCGCATACGTATTTGCCGTTTTCCAGAATAAATTCAGCGTTGTTGTATTCCGGTCGCCAGTTTTTGAAGGCCTCGATGTTCAGAATGTCTGCCGATACGATGTTCACGTCTACGTGAAGCGGCGTAGTCTCGTATTGATCCTTCAGTCCCAGCGATACGAACGTGTTGGTGTCTTTTATACGATAGACGAAATTGCTGCGCCCCTGGATCATACCTTGATTCACCAGTTTTTCAAACGGTTCTTCCTTAACGCTGTAACCGCAGTCGTACAGGAATTTATTCCAGAAGCGGCTGTAAATGAGATGCCCCGTGGCATGTTCCGTTCCTCCTACGTAGAGGTCTACATTTTGCCAGTAGGCGTCGATTTTCGGATCTACCAGTGCCTTGTTGTTTTTCGGGTCCATATAGCGCAGGTAATAGGCCGAACTGCCGGCAAATCCGGGCATCGTGTTCAGTTCCAACGGGAATACCGTCTGATGATCGATGCGGGAATTATCCGTCACGCAGCGGTTCACCGTGTCCCACGCCCACCGTTCGGCATGGCCCAGCGGCGGTTCTCCCGTCTCGGTCGGCAGAAACTTACTTACTTCCGGCAACTCCAGCGGCAGACATTCCTCAGGAATCATATACGGCATGTTATCTTTGTAATAAACCGGGAACGGCTCACCCCAATAGCGCTGGCGGCTGAATATGGCATCGCGCAGACGGTAGTTTACTTTTACGCGTCCCAGCTTGTGCTCCTTCACATAAGCTTTGGTAGCGGCAATGGCTTCCTTTACGGTTTTTCCGTTCAGAGAGAAGTCAATGTACGGAGTTACGTCCGTGCGCGGTGAATTGGTGACGATACCTTCCTTGGCGTCGAAACTCTCCTCACTGACATCGCACCCCTCTACCAACGGCACGATGGGCAGTCCGAAATGTTTGGCAAAAGCATAGTCGCGGCTGTCGTGGGCCGGAACGGCCATGATGGCCCCCGTTCCGTATCCGGCCAGTACGTAATCGCTGATCCAGATAGGATTGGATTCGCCGGTGAAGGGGTTTATCGCATACGATCCTGAGAAAACACCCGTTACCCGTCGGTCGGCGATGCGTTCGCGTTCCGTACGTTTTTTAGTGGCTTCCAGGTAGGCCTCTACTTCGACTTTCCGTTCGGGAGTGGTCACCAGGGGCACCAGTTCGCTTTCCGGGGCCAATACCATGAAAGTGACGCCGAACATCGTGTCGGCGCGCGTGGTGAAAATAGTGAATTCCCGGTCGCTGTCCTTTATCTTGAACTGTATCTCGGCACCTTCCGACCGTCCTATCCAGTTGCGTTGTGTTTCTTTGAGCGAATCCGTCCAGTCGATGTGATCCAGTCCGTCCAGCAGGCGTTGGGCATAGGCGCTGACACGCAGACACCACTGGCGCATCTTCTTCTGTACGACAGGATGTCCTCCGCGTTCCGAAACTCCGTCCACGACTTCGTCGTTGGCCAGAACCGTCCCTAAAGCCGGACACCAGTTTACCATTGTTTCACCCAGGTAAGCGATGCGATAGTTCATCAGCACCTCCTGCTGCTGTTTTTCAGTCATGGCCTTCCATTCGTCGGCAGTGAAACGGATTTCTTCGCTGCATGCGGCGTTCAGTCCTTCGTTGCCGTGTACGGGGAATGCGTCGATAAGTTCCTGGATGGGTCGTGCCTTTTGTTCGTCGTTACAGTAATAGCTGTTGAACATTTTTCGGAAAGCCCATTGCGTCCAGTGATAGTAATCCGGTTCGCAGGTGCGTATTTCCCGTTCCCAGTCAAAGCTGAAACCTATTTTGTCCAGCTGTTCGCGATAGCGGTTGATGTTGGCCTGTGTGGTGACGGCAGGATGCTGTCCCGTCTGTATGGCGTACTGCTCCGCCGGCAGTCCGTAGGCGTCGTATCCCATCGGATTCAGCACATTGAATCCGTTCAGTCGCTTGTAACGTGCGTATATGTCGGAGGCTATGTAACCCAAAGGATGCCCTACGTGCAATCCTGCCCCGCTCGGATACGGGAACATGTTGAGTACATAGAATTTCTTTTTCGATTCGTCTTCAGTCACCCGGTATGTGTGGTTTTCCACCCAGTATTGGTGCCATTTCTTTTCGATTTCTCTGAAATTGTATTCCATATCTTTTGTATGATATAAATTGTTTTGTTATTCGTTGATCCAGACGCCCGTGATTTCCACGATGTACATACGATGAAAGTTGCCGGCTTTTTCCCCGTACCAGCGTCCGGCCAGTGAAGCGTCCGCAAAAGCTTCCGACCGCAGATTGTCGGCATACAGTTTGCGGCATGTCAGTGTGAGACGACTTTGCTCGTACCCCACTCCGCCGTTTTCCATGTTCACCGGTCGTAATCCCGTGGCAGCGGCTTTGTCCGTGTCTCGTCCCGACTTCGAACCGCAAAGATTGTATATATGGCGTGCTTCGTCACTGTTTCCCAAGAAGGAGAGTGTGATGTTGTCTTCTTTTTCCGTCAGTTCAAACGTATACCGTTCCGGTCGGATAAACACGAAAGCTACGGGTTTGTTCCATAACCACCCCACTCCGCCCCACGAGGCGGTCATCATATTGTAACGAGAGGGCGTTCCGGCTGTCACCAGCATCCATTCCTTGCCTATGGTTTCGAAAAAATTATCTTGTAATTCCGTGTATTCTATCCTTTTCATTTTGAATGTTGTATTTGATGCTGTAAATAAGGTGCAAAGATAAAAAATATATTTGAAATGCAGGTGTAAAAGTCTATTTCCTGCACGAATAAACTTGGATACGCTCGCTAATAAGGGAGCTGTTCGGGATAAGGTTTTAAAAAGGTCTACACCTTTTTGTTTTTACCTGTACACCTTCCTGAAATAAGGTGTACACTCTTTTTTGAAAAGGTGTAGACCTTTCTGGCGTTGATTGCAGAAATGAATACTGGTTTCCGCTCATTATATTCGTTTCTTTTCCGCTTGAAAGTATGTTGTAAAGCACATGTGTGCGATAACAAAACGATGTTAAAAATTGATATAAATCAAGAAAAAGGCTATTTTTCATTAAAAAAACTTTTTCGGTGAATCAGGAATATGAAAAACTTCTACCTTTGCATCGTCTTCAAGAAACGAAGGCATCAAGTTTTTTAGTTTTCAAGACTTTGTGAAAAGTTTTGGGTATTAGTAAAAGGTATAAAAGATTGTTTCATTAAAGGGTTAAGAATAGCAGGCCGCGTTTTGTAGCGATTACAAAGGCCGCTTATAGAAAAAGCAAAAAAGTATCGTTTAGTTATTAGTTAGAGATTTGAGAGATTGAATTTAGTTTGTCGGGGTGCTCTTTGTGATTAAAGGGTGATCCCGTTTTTTTTGTGCTTGAATTTTTGTATTTTTGTCAGCGGAAAAGTCATACGTATGCGGGTACAGGAAAAAGAAACATCTTCGGACGAATTGTCCCTTGACGGGGAAGATATTCGGGAAAGTGTGTTATATGCTGATGTGGATACCGGGTTGTATTATAAATCGGCTGAGGGAGAACTGTACATTAATGATTGTGTGGATTTTATGTCGACTTTGCCGGATGGATCGGTTGATATGATTTTTGCCGATCCCCCTTATAATATAGGGAAAAGCAAGGAGTGGGACGTTTGGAGCAGTATGGAAGATTACATAGTATGGTCTGACCGCTGGATAAAAGAGGCATCCCGGGTATTGAAAAAAGAAGGCACCCTGTATATATGCGGATTTTCTGAAATCATAGCTTTATGTCAGGCCGCCGCCATGAAATATTTCCACTCTTGTAAATGGACGATCTGGTCTTACCGGAACAAAGCCAATTTGTCGAATGACTGGGGACGTAGTCACGAAGCTATTCTGTGTTTTCGGAAAAGCAAGAAATTTACATTCAATGTGGATGACGTACGGATACCTTATAATGCTCATACCATGCGTTATCCGGTTCGCGGACAAGGTGAGACCAGTCAGTATGGCAAAGGCACCAGGCGGGTGGAGTCGTGGAGGCCGAATCCCAAAGGAGCCAAACCGAGAGACGTGATCGATCTGCCGACCACCTGCAACGGCATGAATGAAAAAACACCGCATCCTACGCAAAAACCGGAGGAACTGATTAGAAAATATGTATTGGCTTCGTCTAATGAAAACGATTTGATACTGGATCCTTTTTGTGGTTCGGGTACCACGGCCGTCTGTTGTAAGGAGCTGCACCGGAAATTTATTTCTTGTGATATTCATAAGGAATATCTGGAATGGGCCGTAGAACGGTTGGAGAAAGTTGAAGATAAGCCGGTGGAAGAGTGGATACGTGAGGATCGCGAGAATGTAAAACGCAGAGAGGGAATACGGACATTATGACTACTATAACTGAGTTATGCGCTGTCGCGACGGATAAAAGTCGTTTTGTATCGATTCAAAACTATATAGATTTCTCTAAATGGTTTTTGGAGTTCATTTCGGACAGTAATAATTATGAAGCCCGGATAATTTCCAGAAAAGAAAATAATTATAAGTTCTATCAATACAAAAGCGAAGCATCCTATAATGTGACGCGTCCTGTAAATGGGGATCTTTTCTTGTCGGAAGCGAAGGCTGATTTTGCTTTTGCCTTTTTTCGGGATGTGTTGAGGGATACGGAAAGGCTTCGAGGTCTGAATAACGAGGAAGGAGCGTTGCTGAATGCGGTTATTTATACGCTGCAGCAGTCCATTGGATGTGCTTTGGATGCGCTTCCTGCTTCGAAGAATAATGTGGCTAAGAAAATAAACGGTGACTTGTTTGAACGTCTGATGCTATATATATTCCAGGAAATGGGTTTTTATGTGATGGGATTGGTGGAAAATCTGCAAATAGAAGATTTCCAGATGAAGTACCAGCATGATCTGTTTTTTCAGAAGGAGGGGGCTTTGAAAGCCATAGGTTCTGTGAAGACGTCGGGTAAGGACAGATTGGACAAGGTATTCTTGGATAAGTTGTTCTACAACAAGTTAAAAAGAGTGGATGTACCTCATTTTGCTATCTTCCTGGGCGATGTTCAACGATCGGGAAGGGAATCTGATTACGGGGTGAGCCAGACTTTCTTACCGGGCCATTTTAAAGCTTATACATTGGCGATGAATCCGTTGGACGGAGTTTATTATTGCGATCTTCGTCCGATTATGAAAACAGACAGATTGTTGAAGCAAGAGATCAAACGTTTGGACGAATTGTTGTGCAGGGATATATGGAGCTTGATGGGAATGGATGAATACGGCGGCAACAAGCAAGAAGTATACGGAAACATATAAGGATTAAAAAAATCAGTTGTGACGATGGCAAAAGAAGGACTTACTCCCATGATGAAGCAGTTTTACGACTTGAAAGCCAAGCACCCGGATGCCGTGATGCTGTTTCGGTGCGGTGACTTTTATGAGACGTACAGCGAGGATGCCGTAGTGGCTTCGGAGATACTGGGAATCACACTGACGCGAAGAAGCGGAGGAAAGAACGGAACACCGATCGAGATGGCCGGCTTTCCGCATCACGCACTCGATACGTATCTGCCCAAATTGATAAGGGCAGGGAAGCGGGTGGCCATCTGTGACCAGTTGGAGGATCCCAAACTGACCAAGACATTGGTGAAACGAGGCATTACGGAATTGGTGACGCCCGGAGTAGCTATGAGTGACAATGTGTTGAGCTATAAGGAGAACAACTTTTTATCGGCGGTACATTTCGGAAAACAGGCGTGCGGAGTGGCGTTTCTGGACATCAGCACGGGAGAATTTCTTACGGCTGAAGGCAGTTATGAATATGTAGATAAACTGCTGGGCAGCTTCGCGCCGAAAGAAGTGCTTTTCGAACGCGGAAAGCGTAATTTGTTTGAAGGAAATTTCGGTACCAAGTTCATTACTTTCGAAATGGAAGACTGGGTGTTTACCGAGACTACGGCTACAGACAGGCTGCTGAGGCACTTCGACGTGAAAAATCTGAAAGGCTTCGGCGTAGATCATCTGAAGAATGGTATAGTGGCTTCGGGAGCTATTTTGGAATATCTGCTCCTTACACAACATATACAAATCGGACACATCACGTCGTTGTCGCGGATAGAGGAAGAGCGCTACGTGCGGTTGGATAAGTTTACCGTGCGCAGTCTGGAGTTGGTGAGTTCGATGAACGAAGGGGGAAATTCGCTGCTGAACGTCATCGACCGTACACTCACGCCGATGGGTGCGCGCATGTTGCGCCGATGGCTTGTATTTCCTTTGAAAGACAAGGCCTTGATAGATGAAAGATTGGATGTGGTGGATTATTTTTTCAAAGAGCCTGAATTCAAGGAATTGATAGAAGAACAGTTGCACCGTATGGGCGATGTGGAGCGTATTATATCGAAAATATCCGTGGGACGGGTATCGCCCCGTGATGTGGTACAGCTGAAAATTGCTTTGCAGGCTTTGGAGCCGGTAAAAGCTGCTTGCGAACAGGCGAAAGATCCTACGTTGCGCCGGATGGGTGAGCAGATGGATCCGTGTGTTTCCATCCGCGACCGCATCGCCCGGGAGATTAAGCCCGAACCGCCTTTGTTGGTGAACAAGGGTGGGGTAATAGCCGCCGGAGTGAATGCCGAACTGGACGAGTTGAGGGATATTGCCTACAAGGGAAAGGACTATCTGCTTCAGATACAACAGCGGGAGACGGAGCAAACCGGTATTCCGAGCTTGAAGATCGGTTATAATAATGTATTCGGTTATTATCTGGAGGTGCGTAACACGCACAAAGACAAGGTGCCCGCCGAATGGATCCGAAAGCAGACACTGGCGAATGCCGAGCGCTATATCACACAGGAACTTAAGGAATACGAAGAAAAGATATTGGGAGCGGAGGATAAGATCCTTTCGTTGGAAATGCGCTTGTATAACGAGTTGGTGGTGGAATTGGCCCGATATGCTTCGGCGGTGCAGCGGAATGCCGGTCTGCTGGCCCGGCTTGATTGTCTGCTGTCGTTTGCAATGGTTGCAGTGGAAAACCGGTATATCCGTCCGGTGGTGGCGAATGACGATGTGATTGATATCAAGCAAGGTCGCCATCCGGTTATAGAGAAGCAATTGCCGGCAGGAGAGAGCTATGTAGCCAACGACGTGTTCATCGATTCCGATCATCAGCAGATCATTATAATCACCGGACCGAATATGGCCGGAAAGTCGGCCTTGCTCCGGCAGACGGCGCTCATCACCCTGATGGCTCAGATAGGTTGTTTCGTTCCGGCTGAGAGCGCCCATATCGGTTGGGTGGACAAGATATTCACCCGTGTGGGAGCCAGCGACAACATATCGGTGGGAGAGAGCACGTTCATGGTGGAGATGAACGAGGCGGCCAATATCCTGAACAACCTGTCGGCGCGCAGTCTGGTGTTGTTTGACGAGCTGGGACGGGGTACGTCTACTTACGATGGTATCAGCATCGCCTGGGCTATTGTGGAATACATTCATGAGAATCAGAAGGGTAGGGCACGCACGCTGTTTGCCACTCATTACCATGAACTCAACGAGATGGAAAAGCAGTTCTCGCGCATCAAGAACTACAATGTATCCGTGCGTGAGGTAGATGGCAAGGTCATTTTCCTGCGCAAGCTGGAGCGGGGCGGGAGCGAGCATTCGTTCGGTATTCATGTGGCCAAATTGGCGGGAATGCCCAAAGGTATTGTGAAGCGGGCCGGTCAGATTCTGAAAGATCTGGAATCGGGGCGTAACAAGGAGGGAATAGGTGCGCTTCCGGCCGGCGGCGAACAAGCGATGCAAGACGGCGTGCAGCTCAGCTTTTTCCAGTTGGACGATCCGGTGTTGTGCCAAATACGCGACGAGATTCTGCATCTGGATGTAAACAATCTTACGCCACTCGAAGCCCTTAACAAGTTGAACGACATCAAGCGGATAGTGAAAGGAAAATGAAAGAGTAGGGCAGATTGAAAAATAAGTTTCAGGAAAGGGGGATGTTTTGGATAAGTCTCTGTATATTTACAGACTGTAGAATAAAATGTATCCTGCTATGAAATTTGTTTTTGTGATCGTTCTTGCTGTTTTTCTTCAGTGTGGGACTGTTTGGGCTTCAGCATCTGCTGATAGTATTATCGGGACCGATCGTCCTGACGGGCGTTTCTTAAGTTCGCGAGGTGTGGTGCAACAGTTGATGAAAGACCGTTCTCCGACGCTTGCTTTTGATCCGAACATGGATCCTTCCGGCTTCGTTCAGTGGCAAGCCGATATGAAGGCGGCTATGAGACGGCTTATGCGTCATCCGTCGACGGAAGTTCCGGCTCCCCGAAAGGTAAAGACCGTGATTCGCAGCGGTTATCGTATAGAGAAATGGGAGTCTTATCCGCTGGACGGAGCCGTAGTGCCTTATTTGGTGATGATACCCGACGGTGCGGATACGGTGCATCCGGCACCGGCAGTGCTTTGTATTCCCGGTTTCGGACAAACGAAGGAGCTTTTGGCCGGTGAGACCGTAGGAGATTTCAATTTGAATGGCAAGCCGGCGGAAAATCCGGGTAAGAATGCCATGGCGCTTCATTATGTACGTAAGAATGTGGTGGCGGTAGTGGTAGATAATGTCTCGTTCGGAGAATTGGCGGATGACGGTCGGGCGGACTATCTCAATACCTCACGCATGCTGCTGGAGATGGGCTGGAGTTACCTTGGATTGACTTCATGGCAGGATAAAGTGGTGCTCGACTGGATGAAGACGGTCCCTTATATAAACAAGGAGCGTATTTTGGTGAGCGGATTTTCGCTCGGTACGGAACCGTTGATGGCATTAGGCTTGCTCGATGATTCCATTTACGCCTTTGTCTACAATGATTTCCTTTGCACCACCCGGGAACGTATTCTGGTGATGACAAAGCCCGACGCCCAAGGCAACCGTCCCTTTCCCAATTCCATTGAACATCTGATACCGGAATTTCTTACTACCTTCGACTTTCCCGATATTGTAGCTGCGCTGGCTCCGCGTCCGGTGATATGCACCGAAGGAGGGCTCGACCGCGACTTCCGCAAGATACGGAAAGCGTACGAATGGAGTGGGGCACCGGACAATTTTACGTATTACCATTATGCGAAATACGCCGATCCGACCGTGCGCATGGATGTAGAGGAAGTGCCTCAAGGGGTGGACCGCACACAGTTTTTCCGTATTGTAAACTGCGATCCTCCTTCCCATTACTTCAAGACCGAATGGGTATTGCCCTGGCTGGATGATCTGCTGGGGAAATGATAGATAAAATAGCGTCCCATCCTTACAAACAAGGATGGGACGCTATGTGCTTTGGGGAGGATGGGAGCCGTATTACGCCCGTTCGCCCCATTTTTTGCAGAGCTTGCCTCCGGTCATGCAATACAGACCTAAAAGAATGAAGGGGATGCTTAGCAATTGCCCCATATTCAACCACATGGAGGCTTCGAAAGCTTCCTGTACCTCTTTGGTGTATTCGATAAAGAATCGCGCCGTAAAAATCGTGGTCAGGCAATACCCGAAAAAGAATCCCGTACCGACCTTTGTTTTTCTTCTTTTATACAGACATAATCCCACGACGAAGATAAGCAGATAAACCAAAGCCTCGTAGAGCTGGCCCGGATGACGGGGCTGCATGTCGATGCGCTGGAAAATAAAGGCCCAGGGAACGCTCGTGGGACTGCCCACAATTTCGGAATTCATCAGATTGCCCATGCGGATAAAAAAGGCGCATATCGGGGTGGCAATGGCAATATTGTCCAGCACCCGCATAATATTGAGTTTCGTCTTTTTCACATAGAGCCACAAGGCGATCATCAGTCCCAATGTGCCGCCGTGACTGGCCAGACCTTCATACCCTGTGAATATCCATCCGCGTCCGGGTATGTTACGCATGGGCAGAATCATTTCCAGCGGATGCGACAGGAAATACCCCGGTTCGTAGAACAGGCAGTGTCCCAGTCGGGCACCGGCAAGAATGCCTACGAAACAATACAGGAAAAGTGGTTCGAAAAGCTCTTCCTTTATCTGTTGCCGTTTGTACAGGTTTTGTACGAGCAGATAGCCCGAAAGCAGGGCCAGACACCAACACAGCGAATACCAGCGCACGCCGAAACCGCCGATGTGGAACGCCTCTACGGGCGGGTTCCAAAGAATATATTGCAGGCTGTTCATGGTTTATACGTTGAAGCGGAAGTGCATGATGTCACCGTCCTGTACCACATATTCCTTACCCTCTACACCCATCTTGCCGGCCTCGCGTACGGCGGCTTCCGATCCGTATTGGATATAGTCGTCGTATTTGATGACTTCGGCCCGGATAAAGCCTTTCTCAAAGTCGGTGTGAATAACCCCTGCACACTGCGGGGCTTTCCATCCGCGACGGAACGTCCATGCTTTTACTTCCATCTCTCCGGCTGTGATGAACGTTTGCAGGTTAAGCAGGTTGTAGATGGCTTTGATCAGGCGGTTGCATCCCGATTCTTCCAGACCCAGGTCGTTCAGGAACAGTTGCTTCTCTTCGTACGTTTCCAGTTCGGCAATATCGGCTTCCGTCTGTGCCGAGATGATGAGCAGTTCGGCATGTTCGTCTTTTATGGCCTCGCGTACGGCTTCCACGTATGCGTTTCCGTGAGCGGCTGAGGTATCGTCCACGTTGCACACATAAAGCACCGGTTTGGAGGTGAGCAGGAACAGGTTTTTTGCGGCGGCCGTCTCGTCCTCGCTGTCGAATGTAACGGTGCGGGCCGATTTGCCTTGTTCAAGGGCCTCTTTGTACTTCAGGATGACTTCGTATTCCAGTTTTGCCTGTTTGTCGCCGCCCACTTTGGCCACTTTTTCCACCCGCTTCATGCGGTTTTCCAGTGTTTCCAGATCTTTCAGTTGCAGTTCGGTGTCGATGATTTCCTTGTCGCGTACCGGATTTACCGATCCATCCACATGCACGATGTTCGGGTCGTCGAAGCAGCGCAACACGTGGATAATGGCATCTGTTTCCCGGATATTACCCAAAAACTGGTTACCCAATCCTTCGCCCTTGCTGGCTCCTTTCACCAGTCCGGCAATGTCCACAATGTCGCACGTGGCGGGCACGATGCGTCCCGGATGTACCAGTTCCGCCAGTTTGGTGAGCCGTTCGTCGGGAACGGAAATCTGCCCCATCTGCGCATCGATGGTACAGAACGGGAAATTGGCTGCCTGCGCCTTTGCGCTCGACAGACAGTTGAAAAGAGTGGATTTACCCACGTTGGGAAGTCCCACAATGCCAGCCTTTAATGCCATAGTCGTATGTCGTTTTATTGAATTATCTACCTAATAGTCTGCAAAATTAACAATAAATCTTGTAAGCGGAAAGCATGGCGTTTATATTTCATGTCGAATGCGGATTTATATAGAGTGAACAGAAAAGAAAGATGGACAAAGCAGGAGGAAGATGCGGGGCGGATGAAAAGTATACATCAAGGCTTGAATGGGTTAGATCATGACTTGTTCTGTGCATTTCAAGATTTGAAGTGCACAGAACAAGTCATGGAATACAGTTGCGGTAGGCTTATTACAAAAAATTCCCGCACATTCTTCTATGAAATGGCGGGAATATGAGATTAAAACAGTTGTCTTCTGTATTTTTTGTATCAGTGTGCTTCCAGCCAGTTTCCGCCCCATCCGCAATCGGCGATGAGCGGCACCCGCATCCGGCAGGCTTGTTCCATCTCTTCGATGACGATGGTCTGTACCCGTTCTTTCTCTTCGGGATACACGCTGAAGTTGAGTTCGTCGTGCACTTGCAGTATCATCTTCGAACGGATGTTTTCTTCGCGGAAGCGGTTGTAAATGCGTATCATGGCTATTTTTATGATGTCCGCCGCACTGCCTTGTATGGGAGCGTTGATAGCGTTTCGCTCGGCATATCCCCGCACCACGGCGTTGTGGCTGTTGATGTCGCGTAGATGGCATTTCCGATGGTAGATCGTCTCCGTGTAACCTTTCTCCCGAGCTATGCGGATGCTCTCGTTCATGTATTCCTTAACCTTGGGGTATGTGTTGAAATATCCGTCGATAAGATCTTTGGCTTCTCCGCGACTGACGCCCATCCGCTCGGCCAGTCCGAATACGGTGATGCCGTAGATGATGCCGAAGTTGGCCGTTTTGGCCTTGCTGCGCTCTTCGCGGGTCACTTCGTCGATACTCGCTTTTTTGAAGATTTTGGCTGCTGTGGCTGCATGGATGTCGTGCCCTTCCCGGAAAGCTTCTATCAGATTCTCGTCACCGCTCAAGTGTGCCATGATGCGGAGTTCGATTTGCGAATAGTCGGCGGAGAAGAACGCACAGCCGGGTTCCGGTATGAATGCTTTGCGGATTTCCTTGCCTTCTTCGTTTCTCACCGGGATGTTTTGCAGATTCGGGTTGCTGCTGCTCAGTCGTCCGGTAGTAGTGATTGTTTGGTTAAAGGAGGTATGGATATGCCCGGTTTTCGGATTCACCAGTTTGGGAAGCGCATCAATATAGGTGCCCAGGAGCTTTTTCAGTCCCCGGTGTTCCAATATTTTTTCCACGATACTGTGTTTCTGTCGCAGACTTTCCAGTACATCTTCCGAGGTGACGTATTGTCCTGTTTTCGTTTTCTTGGGTTTTTCTATGATTTTGAGCTTGTCGAACAGAATTTCTCCTACCTGCTTGGGCGATGCGATGTTGAATGTTTCTCCGGCCATCCGGTGGATCTCCTGTTCCAGTTGCTGCATCTTTTCGGTGTAGAGTAGGGAGGTCTCTTTCAGGGCTGTAGTGTCGATACATACACCGTTGCGCTCCATATAGGCCAGTACCGGCATCAGCGGCATCTCGATGTCGCGGAACAGACTGTCGCATCCTTCTTCCCGAAGTTTCGGTTCGAGGATTTTTTTCAGTTTCAGCGTCACGTCAGCATCTTCGCAGGCATAGATGTAAACGGCTTCCGGCGGCAGGTCGCGCATGTTTTTCTGTGTTCTGCCTTTCGGACCGATAAGTTCTTCTATCTTTATGGTCTGGTAGTTCAGATATACTTCGGCCATATAATCCATGCCGTGGTGCAGTTCCGGTTGCAGCAGGTAATGGGCAATCATTGTGTCGAAGATACGGTCGGCCAACCGGATGCCGTAGTTCTCCAGTACCAGCAGGTCGTATTTGATGTTTTGTCCGATCTTCAACAGGTCCTTGTTTTCGTATACGATTCTGAATTCGTCTACTATTTGTCGGGCTTGGTCCTGCTCGGCAGGTATGGGCACGTAGAAGGCTTGATTTTCGCGTATGCTGAAACTCAATCCTACGAGTTGCGCACAGATAGGGTCCGTTCCGGTGGTTTCCGTGTCCAGACTGACGGAATCGGATGTAAGGATTAAGTCAATAAGTTCTTTTCTTTTCTCTTTGGTATCAATCAGTTGATAGTCCAAAATAAGGTCTTTGTGACTGCTGAGATTCGATTGTACGTTCGTTTCCGTCACAGTGTCCGCAAATTCGGCAAAGAGAGAGCCTTGGAGCGGTTGTGCTTTAACCTCGTTCTTTTCTGTTTTCAGTTTGCGGTTCAGCAACGAGCGGAACTCCAGTTCTTCGAACAGTCTCTGTAACGTTTCCGTGTCGGGTTCTTCCACTTTCAGTTCTTCCATGTTCAGCACGATGGGTACGTCCGTCTTGATGGTAGCCAGGAATCGTGAGAAAGTGATCTGTTCGCGGTGGGTTTCTATTTTTGTTTTCAGTGCACCTTTCAACCGGTCGGTATGATTCAGCAGATTGTCTATGTGCCCGAATTCCTGAATCAGTTTGACAGCCGTCTTCTCACCTACACCCGGACAGCCCGGGATATTGTCGGAAGCGTCGCCCATCAGTCCCAACATGTCGATGACCTGCGCCGGTGAGGTCAATCCGTATTTGGCTTTGACTTCTTCCGGTCCCAGGATTTCAAATTCCTTGTCGCCGTATTTGGGACGGTACATCCGTACCCGCTCCGTTACCAATTGCGCATAATCTTTGTCGGGTGTCATCATGAACGTGTCTATGCCTTGTGCATTGGCCTGTGTGGCCAGTGTGCCTATCACGTCGTCAGCTTCGAAACCGGCCACTTCGAGGATGGGGATACGGTAAGCCTCCAGTATCCGTTTGATGTAAGGCACGGCGGTCCGTATCGCTTCGGGTGTTTCCTCCCGCTGTGCCTTATAGGCTTCGTACGCTTCGTGGCGGAAGGTGGGACCTGCCGGGTCGAATGCCACTCCGATGTGGGTGGGACGTTCTTTGCCGAGCACTTCTTCCAGAGTGTTTACGAAGCCCAATATGGCCGATGTGTTCAGCCCTTTCGAATTGATACGCGGGTTTTTGATGAAAGCATAATACGCTCTGAATATAAGCGCGTATGCGTCGAGTAGGAAAAGTTTGTTCATAATGACACGTTATTTTCTCCGTAAAATTACGGAAAAAATATGATTCCCTCCCGATTTTTATGTAATTTTGCGTGAATAAACAGTTATGCTTGTGATGGATGCCTTATCCCTGATTCGCAAACCCATTGAGAAGGAGCTGGAGCAGTTCCAAGGGCTTTTTGCATCTTCTTTGTCCGTCTCCAATCCGCTTTTGAAGATGGCCTTAAGCCATGTTCTCCGCCGTCGGGGAAAGATGATGCGCCCGATACTGGTGTTGTTGGCGGCCCGTTGCAACGGGACTGTCGGTGAGGCTGTGCTTCATGCGGCGGCGGCGTTGGAGATGCTTCATACGGCCAGTCTGCTGCATGACGATGTGGTGGACGAGAGCGACCGCCGGCGTGGTCAGCAGTCTGTCAATGCCTTGCTTGACAACAAGGCCGCTGTGCTGGTGGGGGATTACGTGCTTTCTGCAGCGTTGCAACATGCTGCGCTCACCGGTAGCAATCGGGTGGTGGAACTGGTGGCCTGGTTGGGCCGTACGTTGGCCGACGGCGAGCTGCTTCAGTTGTCAAATACAGGCTCCGTAGAGATAGACGAAGCGTCTTATTTTGAAGTGATTCGTAAAAAGACGGCTTCTCTTTTCGCCGTATGCGCACAGGCCGGGGCCATTCTGGCCGGAGCTTCCGAAGAAGCCGTGGAGCAGGCCCGCAGTTACGGTGAGTGTGTGGGCATCTGTTTTCAGTTGCGTGATGATATTTTCGATTATTTTGAGACACCGGAATTGGGTAAACCTACCGGTAATGATATGAAGGAGGGCAAGCTTACTCTGCCGGTTATTTATGCTGTCAACGGTTCCGGTGCCGGAAGTATGCGTGATTTGGCTTTGAAAGTACGTTCCGGTCAGGTATCGGAACAGGAAATAGCGCAACTGGTAGATTTTACCAAGCAGAGCGGAGGCATTGATTATGCCCGTCGGGTAATGGACGAATATCGTGACCGAGCGATCCGTATGTTGCGCTCTTGTCCGTATCCCGAAGTGAGCGAGGCATTGCGCCGTTATGTAGATTTTGTGATAGACCGCTTTGCCTAACTTTTCTTTTAATCCCAGTCGGCAAAATCCAGTTTCAACTGCCCGTCGAATGAGCGTATCGGATCAACGGTTCGGCTGATACTGATGCCCAGCAGTCGGATAGGGACTTGTGCGATATGGGCTTCCTGTAGAAGGGCGTATGCCAGGCTGTGTATTTTTTCTGCCGTTGTCAGGAAGTGATTTTCGCTACGGCTACGTGTGATCTGCCTGAAGTTGGCAAATTTTATTTTCAGTGTAATGGTTCGACCGGTGAACTGTTGTTCGTCGATGCGTTCTTTCACCTCCCGGGCGATGGTTTCCAGCTCTTCGTTCAGTAGAGAGGTATCGGTGAGGTCGGTCGGGAACGTGTGTTCCGCTCCCACTGATTTACGTATGCGTATCGGTGTCACTTCGCGATGGTCTATTCCTCTTGCATTCAGATAATACCCCAGTCCGGCTTTCCCGAAACAGGCAATCAGCGTCTCTCGGCTCAGTTGTTTCAGGTCAGCTCCTGTAAACACTCCCATTTCGTGCATTTTCCTTGCCGTCTGTTTGCCTATACCCCAGAACTGTTCTATTTTCAGTGTCGCTATAAAGTTCTCGGCTTGTTCTTCGGTTACAACAAACAATCCGTCGGGTTTGCGGTAGTCGGATGCAACTTTCGCCAGAAATTTGTTGTAGGATATTCCGGCAGAAGCCGTTAGTCCGGTTGTTTCCCGAATACGTTCTTTTATTTCCCGTGCCAGTAAGGTGGCCGACGGCATTTGCAGATGGTTTTCGGTTACGTCCAGATACGCTTCGTCCAGCGAAAGCGGTTCTATTTTATCGGTATATTCATGGAAGATATTGCCAATCTGTCGCGACACCTCTTCATATACATCGAAACGCGGAGGGGTGAACACCAATTGCGGGCACAGCTGCAAAGCACGTTTCGACGACATGGCCGAATGCACCCCGTAACGTCGTGCTTCATAGTTGGCCGTGGCCACAACGCCCCGTTCTCCGGCATGTCCCACAGCCAGCGGTACTTGTCGGTAAGCAGGATGGTCGCGTTCTTCGATCGAAGCATAGAAAGCGTCCATGTCGATATGTATGATCTTTCTCATCTGCCGCAAATGTAGCGATAAGCTTTTGTTTTTCCAATGGGCTTATGCTGTTTAGGCTGTTGCAGAAGAAAGATATACAGTTAAGGTTTAAGGCTGCGAAGTCTTACTTCTATATATTGTATGATTTCCCGACAAGGCTATTGGGAGTTAATCTTTCTGTTTGTCTTTTCTAATATGGGTCCATTTTACAACCCGTATACTTATCTCATAAAGTAGGTAAAGCGGTATGCTGACGAGTACTAATGTCATAAGGTCGGGCGGAGTGATAATGGCAGCTATCATCATGATTGCCAGTAAGGCATGTTTGCGATAGTGTGAAAGCAGGTCGGCTGTAATGAAGTTTAATTTGGCAAAGACGAAAGCGATGACAGGGAGCTGAAAAACCAGGCCCATCATCAGTGTGAGTGTGGTAAATGTAGCGATGTAACTGTCTAGTGTAATGGTGGAATGTATTCGGCTGGATACACTGTAAGTTCCTAAAAAACGGAAAGAAATAGGGAAAAGCACAAAATAACTCATCCACATTCCGACGATAAAAAGTAAGTAGATAATGACAACGGCCTGTACCGAGTAGCGCCGTTCGTTTTCGTACAGAGCAGGCGAAACAAAGCGGAACAGTTCGTACAATACGTAAGGTGATGCGCCCAGAAAGCCCAGACCGACAGCCGCCGTTACGTGTGTCATAAACTGGCTCGACAGTTCGGTGGCGATAAGTTCGACGTGGTATTTTTCGAAACGGAAATCCGGCATGCCCAGTGTATGCACGGCTCTTTCTATTTGACGGTAGGTGATAAAATCCCATTCGCTGGGTGCCAATAGCAACCTGAAGGTTTCTTCTTTGAAATAGAACACCGCTATGGCTATACAGCCGACTACGGCCAGGATGCGGAAAAGCATTCGGCGGAACACCTCCAGATGTCCGCCGAATGTCAGAAGGTTGTTTTCATCTTTGTTGACTTCCATTCTTTTCTTTGTTTTTTAAGATTTCGGTCGGTGGATTTTCTGATGGTTTCAACTCCTCGCTGTTATTGTCGTTTTCTTCATCGGTGAACGAGGCATTCACTTCGTTCATGCCTTTCTTGAATTCTTTTACGCCTTGTCCCAGTCCGCGCATCATCTCAGGAAGTTTTTTTCCACCGAACAGCAAAAGGGCCATGCCGCCGATAAGCAGTAGTTCCGTGGTGCCAATAAACAGGGAATGAATAAGTAAAGCTGTCATAGTTGCTGTGTTTATTTTGTTACCAGATAGATCTCACAGGTCTCGAAGTTGATCTCCCAATTGCCCTCTTCTGCGCTTTCCCATTGGTATTTGGCACCCGTCCGGTCCCACCATTGTTGGAAGCGGGTGTTGGTCTCTCCCAAATCCTTTACCAATTTCTCATACAATTCGGTATTATCCGCCGTGAGAATCTTGGCCAGTTCATTCAGCCCGTTACGTCGTTCAAATAGCGCTTGGATTTCATTTTTCTCTTCAGGAGTTACCTGTCCTATTTGCTTTTTCATGATAGTATGTTATTATGCGGTTTTACCATTCCTCCCGGACTTCGAACGGGTCCAGGTAAGCTATTTCTTTTATTTCTTTCTGTTGCGGTAGAAATTCTCCATGCTTGCGAATGTCCTGCAAAAGCAACCGCGAAGCATTTCGTTCCAAATGGGCCGTCACACATTGCTCGTGGCTGGGTGTGTTTACCTCGAGTGTCGTGCGGCGGTTCAGCCAGACGCATCGTTTACATTGGTAAGCATCGCAGCGACGACACAGTGGAGCGTGATCCAATTGGTATAATTGCGGATTTTTTATATCCAAACCGTTTGTCGGATCGCCTACGTTGTCTGCCTCATTCTCCAAATAGAAGGCCGGACAAATGTAGAATTTACCGTTAGGTGCCAGTGTCAGACTTTTCCATCCGGCATCGCAATTGTTCATGCCTGTCAGCATCATGCGGTCGGTCAGCAGATTCAATTGCGGGTTACGGCCTTCTGCGTAAAGTCGCTCTACGCCTTTGGAAAGCGTATCCAGTGTTGTACGGTACGTTTCGAAGTCCGGTTCCGTAAAGTGTGTTACATCGGTTGGTACGACATTCAGGCGTGCCACGTGGAACAGTGCATTTATCAATTCACTATGTCGAGTAAAAAAGTCCGTTCGACAGGTTCGCAGTACGTAGGCTGTGGTGTCGGATCTTTCCGGC
Source organism: uncultured Paraprevotella sp. (assembly GCA_910584955.1). Taxonomy (GTDB): domain Bacteria; phylum Bacteroidota; class Bacteroidia; order Bacteroidales; family Bacteroidaceae; genus Paraprevotella. Next base: position 21,324 of record CAJUDC010000017.1, read on the forward strand.
ATGGTTCTTGGCAGTTGGACCAGTTCGTTCCAGCCGTTCAGAACCACAACATCGGCTTCTTTTTTCATTTGTGTCGATGCGGTGGCTGGTACAATCAGGCCATGGTCAATGCTTTCAATGGCCTCTTGGTAGGATTTCGGTAACTCATAATCAGGATAAACGAATTGAATCGTTAAGTTCTCTTTCATAGCAAAGAGAATGCCTGCCTGTAAATCAGCCAGTGGTATGAGCTTTCGTTCGGTCCGTGTGTTCTCGTAATGACAATAGGAGGTGCTCGTATCGTCTAATAGAATGACTAAGTATTGTATCATCGTTCAGCAGGTTACATGAGTGATTGGGGACGCAGGATTTTCGTTCTTGGCGTGCCGGTTCTCCAGTTCCAGTTTGCGGAATAGCTTATTCCAATAGTAGTTGTTGGCGCGTACCCGTGCTTTGTGCATTTGGCAGATGGCGGTGGAACGCTGGTAAATAGTGGGTGTGTCGGCTGCATCGTAATTCTCGCCCTGGCACCAGGCGCAGCCCTCTGCCACCTCGCAGTCTATACATTCCTGTGTCGACTGGGTGCAGCGGTCGAGAGTGAGGAACGGGCGTAGCTTGTTCTTGTCTATACCGTCGTGTATGTTACCGATTATCCATGCTTTTTTATCGCGCAGGGAATACTGTGCGAATCGTGTGCAGGGGTAGAAGTTGCCCGCCGCATCGACAGCCAGCATGCGTCCGGCACCGCACCAGTTCTGGTTTTGCAGTTTGCAGTCCAGCGGTTTGCCCATGTGTTCCGAAAAAAACGAGCAGGCGTAATCTTGATAGTACCCGCCGTCGATAATGGCGTCGGCAAGTTGCATGAGTTGTTCTTCAAAGAGTTTGTCATCCCCTTCGACCCATACGTTCTCGAACACGCAGTTGATATTTACTTCGTGGATGCCGAGTGAATAAAGGTGCAACACACTTTCTTTGATGTAAGGGATGTCGGCGCTGCTGATGGTCACTTTCGTACCGGCTCCCGGAAATTGTTCCAGCCACAACGGGATGTTGCGTACAACGTCCTTATAAGAACCGCGTTCGCTTATCTTGTATACGCGGTTCAGGTCATGCTTTATTTCCGTTCCGTCGATGGTGATTCCTATGCTTAAATGCTCCCGGTTCTTCTGGATGAACCGTTGCACCTTTTCTTCGTGATAATTGATGCCGTTTGTGGAAAAGCTGAAGCGATAGGAGTTGAACCAATGATGATTTCGTCGGAACATCTCCACTTTGATATAGTCGCAAATCCGGTCGATGAGGTCAATCTCCAGAAACGGCTCTCCTCCGATAAAATCCCATATTACAGATTCCTCCCGAAAGTCATCTTCATGATCCAATATATAGTCAATAGCCTGTTTGGCTATCTCCCAAGGCATCCGTTCTTTGGTGTTTTTCCCTACGAGATAGCAATATTTACAGGCTAGCTGGCAGTCCTTAGTAACGATGAAAGTGATGTTCTTAGCTACGCTGGACTGCCAATCTTTTTTTATGTTTCTTGTAACGCCCATTAGATGTACTTTGATTTACCTGTACATAATCCATAACAAGAAGAACCGCAACTGGTAGAACAACCACCTCCACACCTTCCTTGACAACCTGTACCACATGTAATACTACAGTTCGAGGTGCAACCTCCTTTACAGCCTGTACCGCATAAAATGCCGCAGCTTGATGAGCAATTCCCTTTGCATGTAGTAGGAGTTTCTATTTCTGGTATATCTATCTCACAAGATGTAAGAAGGTTGGGAAATATAGTGATAGCAATGGTAGGAAGTATAATTCCTGCAGTTTTCTTAAAAAATCTTCTTCTATTAATAATCTCTTCGTTATTATTTTTCTTTGTATCCATAGCCAATTCTTTTTAGGAGTTATTAAAATGTGATGCCAATAGTGGCATAAAATGTATTTTGCTTTTTTGCAAGATGTTGTAGACCTGTATTTAGTGTGAGTTTTCGGTATTGAAGTCCTGGGCCAAATTGGCAAAAGAAATTCGTGGCATCTCCTTTTACTTTAAAATTAGTATATGCACCTAATCCTAAATCAAGGAATACTTTAAATTTTTTATTAATAGGATAGAAACCACGGAGGTCTACGTAGGAATCAAGTGCCCAACGTAAGTCTCCGCCTTTGTAATAATGAGTATACATTACTCCATCAACACCAATACCAATTTGAGCGTATTCATTAAGTTTTACACCTTGAATTGTACCTAACAAAGTTCTACCAATATATAGGTTTGCTCCATCTATGTGATGGGATGTACCATAACCTGCACGGAATTCACCATAATAATGAGGGGACCATTCCCATAATTCATCTGCATAAGATGAAATAGGAATTAAAAGTAATAATGACAGTAAGCAATACTTTGCATTTTGTAGGGACTTATACACGAAGCCAGCCCTTAATTTTTTAATATTCTTCATATTTTTGAAGATTGTGCCTATTGACCTCCCAGCGTTGGCGTACATAAAAAGTTGTTGATTTGACTATACAAAAAAAGCGTGGAGATCCGTACCTGTTACTCGTCCCACGTCTTGAGGCTCTCGCATTGCCCGATACAGTTGAACGAGCAACGCGAAACCCACGCCGATGATTTTATATATTTCACCCTATACCCATACGCGCATACCTTGTATTCAGGTATGAATATGGAAATAAAGATGCCTATAAAAACATCCCATGAGCATCTATCGTTGCTATGTTCATGACTGTATCAAGAATTTGCGAGATTCCAAGACGTCAAGAACAAGCGCTTGATAAACGCTTTTCTAATATAGCGATTCTTTTTCCCTCCACATCCGCCGAAAGAATGTTCCTCCCTTGTGATACAGGAGATAAATGCTGACGGCTTCGGCGCAGGTGCCCCTTTCGCGTGTTCGGAGATTTACCGCTCCCGGTTCATCATGCGGACAAAAGAGACATTAAGAATCAATGGCAAAATTAAGCATTTATTCGATAGTTCCCAAGGTAAATTAAGAAAAATAAATATTAGTAGCTCAAAAACATTGTTTGGGATTTTCCGGTAGGTTCAACAATGGAAGTTTAAGGCGGATGTATGTACGGATGGGAATCGGCGTGGGGATTTCGGTATGACTTTGTCCTTAGTGTAAGTAAGCCATATTTGAACTGCTGCAATCCTTAGGATAAGCACAACTTATCCTTATCTTAGGAAAACTAAGATACTGACAGTTTTTCCTATTCCTATTTTAAGAAAGAAGTATGTTTATGGCAGGCACTGGTTCCTCGTACATGGGCAGCCGTTCACGGCCGTTCTCTCATGAGATATTGCCCTTTCTTTCGGGAAAAAGGTCCGCATGTACGGGACAGGAATGATAGCAGGCGAGGCAGTCTGCGCACCGACCGTTCTACGTCGGCCTGTTTCGGTCATCGATGACGATATTCTTCATAGGACAAGCGCGCACGCACTTTCCGCAACGCGTGCAGTCTGGTGATGTACGGAAGTGGCGGTCGCCTGTCAGAAAAATTCCGTTATCATCCTTACTACTTTATTTTCTTATGCCTTCAGTTCTGTTGTTTTCATACGTCTTATGATTTCGGGCGGTGTCGGCACAATTGGATTGTTTTTAATTGATAGCCTCATGATTAATTTTTCAAGCATCCGATAGGCACAACATATACTCCATCTGTACGTCTGTACGCAAAATCGCCTACACCTGTCAACACCATACAAAAAGCAGGGGCTTTCATTCGCGAAGTGTCTATGATGTTTGAAAGTGCTGTCAGTGTTTTTGCGCCGTCTTCAATCAACTTTTCTCCACCCAGTTTTATTTCGATAAGACCATACGAACCGTTGCGCAAATGTACCACGGCATCGCATTCCAAACCGTTCTTGTCTCTATAATGATAGACAGTACCGTCCAAAGCGTCGGCATAAACCCGAAGATCTCGAATGCACATTGTTTCAAAAAATAGTCCGAATGTATTCAAGTCGTTCATCAAGTCATTCGGACCAAGGCCAAGAGCAGCCACGCCAATCGAAGGATCGACATAGTACCTTGTATCCGATGTACGGACAGCTGTTTTACTCCTCAAGTTAGGATTCCATGCCGGCATATTCTCAATTACAAATATTTTCCGCAAAGCAGTAAGGTATGAATCTATCGTTTCATCACTGACATTCTCTGGTTCATTTGTTGATATGTCGGCAAGGATTGTAGCGATACTTGCTTGAGAGCCTTGATGTCTGGCATAAGAACGCATAATTCTCTTTGCTCGCTCTGCATCACGTTTTATATTGTCAACCCGTGATATATCGCTATTCGTAATAGCCTTATAATATTCTGTCGCTTGCAATAGTGCCGCCTTTTCTGTTTTCTTTAGCAAAGCCTTAGGCCACCCTCCACGGCAAACGACAAATGCGAGCATCGGCAATGTAAGTTTATTCAAGGCTCCTATTTTATCCGGCATAAGAAATAAATCCGATAGGCTTATCTCACCCGTAGAGTCTCCAGATTCCCATAAACTCATAGGACGCATAGTAAGCCATCCATATCTTCCAGTACCTGTGTGATGAATATCTTTGGCTTCAGCAGGCACCGCAGACCCCGTGAGCATAAATTGTCCATCCTTGTCTCTATGGTCTACCTCAAATCGGATGGCATCCCAAAATTGAGGTACTTCCGGTTCAGTAGCAAATCAGTGGGGATAAGCATACAAGTTGGCAATACGGAAA
>CAJUDC010000018.1 GCA_910584955.1 uncultured Paraprevotella sp.
CCCCCGATTACAAACCTAATGCACATACCCATCGCTTTCTCACTACAAAAAGAAAACAGGTCCCCGGCAATACCGTAAATCAGGGCCGGCCTATCTCTTCCCGCCTAAGCTTTCCGCAACAAACGAACCATAAGGCGAGCGGCCCGTACCGGCGCACCCGGCTCTCCCAACCGGGCAGCCATATCTTCATAACCGGACAGCATGATCTGACGGGCAGAGCCTCCCGGTAAAATTTTATGCAGCTCGCTACGGATGTTTTCTACCGTCATGCCGTCTGCCACCAACTCAGGAACAACCTCCCGATCGGCAATCAAATTTACAAGAGAGATGTATCTGACTTTCAGAAAACAACGGCGCAACCACGATACCAGCCGCCCCATAGCCACATAATAACACACCACCTGCGGCACACGGAACAGCGCCGTTTCGAGTGTAGCCGTACCGGAAGTTACCAAAGCGGCGATCGCATGTTGCAAGATGGGATAAGTCTGCCCGTACAACACTCGTACGGATTTCCCTTGCAACAACCGACTGTAAAACTCCTCGTCAATACCGGGAGCACCGGCCAGTACCAACTGATAATCCTCGGAATAAGCAGAAGCCGCCTGCACCATACGAAGCAGGTTATCCCTGATCTCCTGACGACGGCTACCGGCCAGTAGCGCTATCACCGGCTTATCCTCCAATCCGTTTTCCGTTATAAAGGCATTAAAGTCTGTCAAGGAACGCGCTTGGAAAGCAGCCACTTCATCGACCGTAGGATTGCCGATATAGTGAACGGGATAATGATGCTTCCGCTCAAAAAAATCCACTTCAAAAGGCAATATCGAGAACAGCTCGTCCACATCGCGCCGGATACGCTTGATACGATGCTCTTTCCAGGCCCATATCTTGGGGGCTATGTAGTAGTAAACCGGGATCCGGGTACGGGTATGGATATATGTGGCCACGGAAAGATTAAATCCCGGATAATCGACCAGAATCAGCACATCCGGCTGCCATTGCACAATATCCTGCTTGCATCGTTTCATCCAAAGCAGAATCGTACGTAAATGCCTCAGCACCGGTATGAATCCCATATAAGCCAGGTTTTTATAATGCCTCACCAAGGTACCGCCCGCTTTCTGCATCAAATCGCCGCCCACAAAGCGAAACTCCGCATCCGCATCTTCATGCCTCAAAGCACGCATCAGTTCCGAAGCATGTAAGTCGCCGCTCGCTTCACCGGCAATCAGGTAATATTTCATAATGCCTCCAAGTCCTTCAATTGGGCAATTGCCCTTGTTGCCGTAACATCCATCCGCACCGGAACCACCGATACATAACCACGTTCCAACGCCCAGAGATCCGTATCTTCCGCTTCCGGTTCCAAGTTCGTAAAACTTCCCGTCAACCAGAAACACTTTTCCTGCTTCGGATGAGCGGCACTCACCCACTCGCTTCCCCACACACCGCGAGCCATCCGCACCGTCTTGACTCCCTTCAGTTTCTTCAATGCCGGAAAATTCACATTCAGGCACACGTCCTCGGGCAATCCTTTTTCCAGCACCCGCCCCGCAATTTGTCGCACATAAGGTTCGCAGGCCGAGAAATCGGCGTCAGGCATGCAGCTACACAAAGAAAAACCAATCGAAGGAATACCTTTCATACACCCTTCAAAAACAGCCCCCATCGTACCGGAATAGAATACACTCACAGAAGCATTGTCGCCGTGGTTTATCCCGCTTACGACGAGATCCGGTGTTCGTGGCAGCACCTGCTCCAATGCCAGCTTCACACAATCCACCGGCGTACCCGTACATTGATATACGGTAACCCCTTCCCTTTCCTCTACAAGGCTGTATCTCACGGGGATGTTCGGCGTTATGGAACAAGCCGAACCGGAACGTCCCGCATTCGGAGCCATCACCACCACATCACCTAAAGAAGCTATCATGGATAAAAGTTCATTCAGGCCTTTCGCACAGACCCCGTCATCGTTTGTCAAAAGAATTAAAGGTTTTGCTGTATTCATTTTCCTTTCCGTTAAGCCTTGCAAAAATACGAAAAAAGGTTTAAAAGTCTCTCTTTTCCAAGAAAAACATTATCTTTGCACCTCTCAGACTTGCAGGTTCAGTTATCAACAATCCTGCCAAGTTTTCAACAATTTCGTAAAACAAGTTTGCAAAAATTAGGAGCGGTGTAGGATTATACGTTACTTTGCAACCAACAAACGACAGGTAAAATGGGTAAAATTATAGCATTAGCAAACCAAAAAGGCGGTGTAGGCAAGACCACCACATCCATGAATCTGGCAGCCTCGCTGGCTACGTTGGAAAAAAAAGTGTTATTGGTTGATGCCGACCCGCAAGCCAACGCCTCTTCCGGTTTAGGTGTAAACATCGACGAAGTGGATTGTTCCATTTATAATTGTATTATCGACCGTGCCGATGTACGCGAAACGATCTATACCACCGATATAGACGGCTTGGACATCATCCCCTCCCACATCGACTTGGTCGGTGCCGAAATCGAGATGCTCAATCTACCCAATCGGGAAAAAGTGCTTACGCAAATGCTGACGCCTTTGAAAAGCGAATACGACTATATCCTCATCGACTGCTCGCCTTCGCTGGGTCTTATCACCGTAAACGCGCTGACGGCCGCCGACTCCGTAATCATACCGGTGCAATGTGAATATTTTGCACTCGAAGGAATCAGCAAATTGCTGAACACAATCAAAATCATTAAGTCGAAGCTCAATCCGGCGCTGGAGATCGAAGGCTTCCTGCTCACCATGTACGACAGCCGCCTCCGCCTGGCCAACCAGATATATGACGAAGTGAAACGCCATTTCCAGGAGTTGGTCTTCAACACCGTAATCCAACGCAATGTCAAATTAAGCGAAGCGCCCAGCCACGGTATTCCCGCCATCCTGTATGATGCAGACTCCACCGGAGCCAAGAATCACCTGGCGCTCGCCAAAGAAATCATTGAAAAGAACAAGTAGAGACTATGGCAGTACATAAAAAATATCCGGCTTTGGGACGAGGTCTTGACGCACTGATCTCTACCCGTGAAGTTCAGACGGAAGGTTCCTCTTCCATCAACGAGATAGAAATCGGAAAGATCAAACCGAATCCCAATCAGCCCCGCAGGGAATTCGATCCGACGAGCCTGCAGGAATTGGCGGACTCCATCGCCGAAATAGGCATTGTACAACCTATCACGCTACGCGCTATGGAAGACGGCACTTATCAGATCATCGCCGGCGAACGGCGCTGGCGGGCTTCCGCATTAGCCGGACTACAAACCCTGCCGGCCTACATCCGCACGGCCGATGACGAGAACGTGATGGAAATGGCACTCATCGAGAACATCCAGCGGGAAGACTTGAACTCGCTGGAAATCGCCCTCGCCTACCAGCATCTGTTGGAACAATACCATCTGACACAGGAGCGCCTGAGCGAGCGTGTGGGCAAGAACCGTACCACCATCACCAATTACCTGCGCCTGCTGAAACTTCCGGCCCCCATTCAGGTAGCGCTGCAAAACAGGGAAATCGACATGGGGCACGCCCGCGCATTGCTGGCACTGGACAACCCCACCCTTCAGATCAAGCTCTTCAACGAGATCCGCAAAGAGAATCTCTCCGTACGTAAGGTAGAAGAAACGGTAAAGTCACTGCTCGAAGGAGAGAGCGTAAAGCCCGGAACCAAGAAGATTACGCCCAAAGGCGCCAAGTTGCCCGAAGAATTCAATCTGCTGAAGAACAGTCTGTCCAAATTCTTTCAGACCAAGGTGCAACTCACCTGCTCGGACAAAGGCAAAGGCAAGATAAGCATACCCTTTGCCAACGAAGAAGAACTGGAACGAATTATCGAACTTTTTGATCGTCTGAAAAATTGAAAAAGCGACAAGCTACATATCACGCATGGATTATCCTGCTGGGGCTTTTAGGATGGCCCGGCGGGATTTCTTCGCTTTGGGCACAACACGAGACGGACTCTGCCGCCTTGTATCATCCTGTCCCTCCTCTCCCCGACGACAGTCTGTCGCAACCGCAGCCCCTGCCCGCAGACAGCGCCACTGTCTTTCCGGCTTTCCGTACGCCACATGAGGAATCTCCTGTGGACACAGCCCGCTTTGCCCAGATCAGCGATTCCCTCCTCAACGAAATGCACCGGCCCACCCGCATCTTCATCCCCAATCCCCAGCGGGCCTTATGGCTGTCGCTCGTCCTGCCGGGAGCCGGACAAATCTACAACCGCAAGTACTGGAAGCTCCCCATCGTCTACGGCGGTTTTCTCGGATGTATCTACGCACTGAGCTGGAACAATCAGATGTATCGGGACTATTCGCAGGCCTACCTTGACATCATGGACGACGACCCGAATACCAAAAGCTACGAGGCCATGCTCCCGCTGAACTACGACATTACCGGCAAAGAGGAGCGCTTCAAAGAAATCTTCAAGAACAAGAAAAACTACTTCAGGAAGTACCGCGACATGAGTATCTTTGCCTTTGTCGGTGTGTATCTCCTCTCCGTAATCGACGCTTATGTAGATGCGGAACTCTCCTCTTTCGACATATCCAAAGACTTAAGTCTGAAGGTGGAGCCCGCTTTATTCAATAATACCGGCAGTCATTCCCGCAAACAAAAATCCGGTTTGGGACTTCACTGCAAACTAAACTTCTAAGTACCATGATCCAACGAATAAAAACCATTTGCCTTTCCCTGTTCGTCACGCTAAGTCCTTTGGGCGCCCAGAACGAAATAACGGTATACGACGACCGGACCGGTCAGAACGAGATTATCGATCTGCCCGAAGGCATGACGTCGGACATCGACAGCCTGCTACAGGAATGGAACGTAAAGAACTACCTTGCTTTTGACGAAAACTGCGAGTCGTCTCAGGAAAACCCGACTTTCCCCAAAGAGACTTATATCTCACGGTTGAGCCGGATGCCCAATATCATGGAGATGCCTTACAACGAAGTGGTGCGCAAATTCATCGACCAGTACAGCGGGCGCCTGCGCCGCTCCGTATCTTATATGCTGGGAGCCTGCAACTTCTATACGCCTATCTTCGAAGAGGCACTCGAAAGCTACCAGCTTCCTCTGGAACTTAAATACCTGCCCATCATCGAATCGGCCTTGAATCCGCAAGCCACCTCCCGGGTGGGAGCTGCCGGACTGTGGCAGTTTATGATTACAACAGGAAAAACATACGGGCTGGAAGTCAACAGTCTGATCGACGAGCGGCGCGACCCCATCAAGTCGTCCTATGCCGCCGCACATTATCTGAAAGACTTATATGGCATCTACGGTGACTGGACCCTCGTCATTGCAGCCTATAACTGCGGACCGGCCAACGTGAACAAAGCCATACGGCGGGCCGGAGACGCCCGGGACTATTGGACCATTTATCCGTATCTGCCCCGCGAGACACGCGGCTACGTGCCGGCATTCATCGCCGCCAATTACATCATGAATTATTATTGCGACCACAACATCTGCCCGGTAAACACCCGCCTGCCGGCCAGCACCGACACCATCCTCATCCACCGCAACGTGCATTTCGACCAGATCGTAGCCATGTGCAACGTCACTCCCGAAGAGGTAAAAGCCTTGAACCCGCAATACCGCACACAGATGATTCCGGGAGAGACGAGGCCGTGCACGCTCCGTCTGCCCACCCACGGCATCAGTGCCTTTATCGAAGCCGGCGACTCAATCTACAACTATAAATCCGACGAATTGTTTACCAACCGGAAAGAAACAGCCGTTGTGGAGAACGTACAACCTCAACGCAACAACCGTCGCGGACGCACCGGCAGCCGGTCGGTAACCGTCCGTCCGGGCGATACGCTTTCCACAATCGCCAAACGCAACGGCGTTTCCGTCAATCAACTGCGCCGGCTGAACGGCATCAAAGGCAGCAACATACGCGCCGGGAAAAGGATTCGAATAAGATAACAACATTTAAAGCGGAGGTCAAAATGGATGATGCAACTCAAAAAGAACGAAATGACGAAAAGATGGTGAACGATGCTTTTCAGCATCTGATCGATACGTATCTGGCATCCCGCCACCGGAAGAAAGTGGAAGTGATAACCAAAGCCTTCAACTTCGCCAAACAGGCTCATAAAGGCGTACGCCGGCTTTCGGGAGAGCCCTATATCATGCACCCCATCGCCGTAGCCCAGATAGCCTGCGGCGAAATCGGTCTGGGTTCCACATCCATCTGCGCCGCCCTGCTGCATGACGTGGTGGAAGACACCGACTACACGGTAGAGGATATTTCCAATATCTTCGGTCCGAAAGTGGCGCAGATTGTAGACGGCCTGACAAAAATATCGGGCGGTATCTTCGGCGACCGCGCTTCGGCACAAGCCGAATCGTTCAAGAAACTGCTCCTTACGATGAGCGACGATATACGGGTGATTCTGATTAAAATCTCCGACCGGCTACACAATATGCGCACCCTGGGTTCGCAGTTGCCGAACAAGCAATATAAAATAGCCGGGGAGACCCTGTACATCTATGCGCCGCTGGCCAATCGCCTCGGACTGAACAAAATCAAGGAAGAGCTGGAAGATCTGAGTTTCCTGTACGAACACCCCGAGGAATACAGACAGATAAAGGACAAACTGGCCCAGATACAATCGCAGCTTTCCTATATATTCGACAATTTCACCTATCCCATTCAACAAAGGCTCAACGAACTGGGATTCCACTATGAAATCAAAGCCCGCATCAAGTCACCCTATTCCATCTGGTGCAAGATGCAAAACAAACACATCAGTTTCGAGGAAATCTACGACATTCTGGCCGTACGCATCATCTTCGAACCCAAACAGCCGGAAAACGAAATCACCGAATGTTTCCAGATTTATGCCAATGTGAGCCGCATATACAAGCCGCACCCCGAACGTTTCCGCGACTGGCTGAGCCATCCCAAGGCAAACGGCTACCAGGCCTTGCACGTCACGCTGATGAGCGACCAGGGCAAATGGATCGAAGTGCAGATACGATCCACACGCATGGACGAGATGGCCGAACAGGGATTTGCCGCTCACTGGAAATACAAAGAAGGAGGCAAGACAACCGCCGACAGTGAAAACGAACTGGAGAAATGGCTGGGCACGATCAAAGAGATTCTGGACGATCCGCAGCCCAATGCCCTGGACTTTTTGGATGCCATCAAACTGAACCTGTACGCATCCGAGATTTTTGTCGTCACCCCCAAAGGAGAATTCAAGACCATGCCGGCCGACTGTACGGCGCTTGACTTCGCATTCAGCCTGCACACTTTCCTGGGAAGCCACTGCATCGGAGCCAAGGTGAATCACAAACTGGTCCCGCTGAGCCACAAGTTGCAGAGCGGGGATCAGGTAGAGATCCTGACCTCCAAATCACAGAAAGTACAGAAATCATGGATCGACTTCGTGACCACCGCCAAAGCCAAAGGAAAGATCCAGGCCATCCTGCGACGGGAAGAACGTGAAATGCAGAAAGCCGGCGAAGAATTGCTGAACCAGTTCTTCCAAACCGCTGACCTGGAACCCAACAGCTTGAACATAGACCGGTTGTGCCGCATCCACAATGTCAAGCAGCGGGAAGAACTGCTCTCGGCCATCGGCAGCCAGAAAATCATTCTGGGCGAACAGGACCTGAACGCCTTGCACGGAAAGGATACGACAAAAGGAACATGGACCCGCTACATCCCTTTCCTGCACAAACGCAGCAAACAACAGCAAGCCGATACCGAGAATGCCGAAGGGCCTCAACTGAATATCGACAAAAAAAAGCCGGTCATACTGAACGAAGAGAACATCCGGCGCTTCATCATCGCCGACTGTTGTCATCCCATCCCCGGAGATACGGTGTTGGGCTACTTGGACGAACACAATCACATCGTTATCCACAAACGCCACTGCCCCGTGGCCGCCAAACTGAAGACCAGCGACGGCAACCACATTCTGGCCGCCACATGGGACACGCACAAGAAACTGTATTTCCCGGCTACCATCCAACTGAGCGGTATCGACCGTATCGGCGTACTGAACCAGATCACCAACGTGCTCTCGCAACAACTCAACGTGAATATCCATAAACTCACCGTAGAGACGCAGGACGGTATCTTCGAAGCCGAGATCCAACTGGAAGTACATGACGTAGAAGACGTACGTACCATCTGCAAAAACTTGAAACAGATTGAGGAAATAGAGGAGGTGACACGCATCAGCTGACCTCGTCGTCCCGCTACAAAGCAAAAAACAACCGCCTTGGTTTCAGAAGATGGGCCTTAAGCCCCATGAGGCTGAAACGAAGAAAGTCCATAACGATGTGGTACACGCCACGACGTTATGGACTTTATCTTAATTGTATGAAATCCTAGTGAAAATGGCGTATTTTCGCCAATCGCCCCTATCATCACCGGGAAACGCCCCACCCTCTAACACAAAAGCATCACAGTCACGGACGCATCTGTCTCCGTAGAAACATAATGCAACGACAAGGCCGGGCAAAGAAAGAATATAGAACCGGAAAAAAGACTAAACAGAGCGCCGTAGACCAAACTTTTCCGGCCTGCGGAAAACAACTTCAGTTCACACCTTGTTTTCGACACATCCCGACACGATTTCGACACAACACGGTTTAATCTGCCCGAATCTCGGTTTTCAATTATATTATCAAGAGCAAATGGGCAACATTTATGCTAAATGGCAACCCAATTCTCCGGTATCAGATCCATTGTTGTATTCTCAAACGTATTTACCACTGCTCATTGGCATAAACTCTAGAGACCTGAGTAAGACCAACCCTATGACGAATAATAGGTTTAGGAAAAACAAAAAAATTCCCTCCGCACTGTGCTATATCTGTTCACAATCTGTAATCCTCTGCTTAAGGATAATTCTTATACCTTATCCATTAATCTTCAAAAGAGCGCATCACACGGAGCGTATCATCAGTAGAACCATCATCCACTAGCACCAAGTCAAACTCCATATAGGTTTGATTCAAAGTGCTTGTTATAGCTTCTCCTACGAAACACTCCGCATCATACGCACATGATAATATACTAACGTCCATGTACATTCTTTTTAATGATATTCTTTATATCGATTTCCAATATCTGAAAATCCAGTCTTTTAGGCGTAAATCCTATCAGATAGATACAATCCATACGGAGCAATACATTTCCCGAAAAGTGCGTTACGCAATGCTCATTTATCGTTCCATCATCACTAAAAGGACATAAATCCGGCATACCCGGAATAGAATATTTCAATAGATGCTTGCCCGATTGACGACTATACACATTCACTACACCCGCCTCATAACCGTCACGAAACACATAAATCACATTATCGCCTATAGTACCTACATAATCACCCAGCTCTCCTGCCTCTTTACTTTTCACAGGAGGTTTACATCCCATTTCCAACGAGTCTAGATAATCCTTTTTCCCATAATAATCGCCTGGCATATCCACATAATCCGACAGTTCCTCTACATGTTTATCAGAAAGCCGAAACCGAAAAAAAGAAAATGTATGTATATCCGCAAGACTGCATACTCGACCCGAATCTTGTGGTATTCCCCTTATATTTAAGTAAAACGGTTCCGAAAGACTACAAGTACAATCGATACAAGTATCTATAGGAAGTGAATAACTTTTTATGTCGCCCTCACCGTCCGAATGCATACTTATCACTTCCATCCCACGATCATTAAATATGTATAACGAGTCACCATATAAATGTATCATACCATATTGAATCCGAGGAATATCCAATACACGCCGATATATCTCACGGCAGCCCTCATACGCCGCCACAACCAACGGATCACCACCAGCTATATAAAATCGTCCTTGTCCGTCTGTGTCAAAGCCCGAAATAGTCAGGCTATGAGAAGGTATATCCGCAAAACAGGGAATAGCCTTCTTGCCCGTATAAGGGAAATGCCAAATCCTGACATCGGACTCTTGCACCTTTGCACTATCTTGACCTTGTTCCTTTCCCCCAATTTTTGATTGTCGAGTATCCTTTTTGGGTATTTCCGCGCAAGACAGACAAAGAAATGTTATAAGTAAAAAATAAAATTGCAGGATTTTCATTTTAACCTTCTATTTAGGAATTGATTTTAACGAATAAAAAACACTATTATTATTGTGGTAAGGGGATTGTCATATAAACTCTCCCTTTGAATTAAACATTCAATATACAAATAAATCTAAACCTCCTAAACAAAGATACAGGAAAAACTCATATCGATTCCATTTTATAAATAATATTTTTCAAACAAATTAGTCAAAGACCAATATAGCGACTAAAATAATAATGACTGTAAACAACTATCATAATCAATCACCCCTTTTAAACAATTTGTATATAACAAAGGTTCGCCGTATTTGAGAAGAACATTTCACTTATACAATAAACAAAGCTACCACTACACATTGTCCGTAGCCGGACCTACCACTAATTGATAAACGGATTATTCTCATCCTATATAAATAAGACCGAAGAAAACCCCATTATAGCCAGTACCGATAGGTTCAGTAATAATACAGAATTATCCAGCAGAAAGATCAAGATTATCATTTAAAACTTAAGGTACACTACAATCATCTAGTACATACCATAAACACACCTTACCCCATAAAAACCTTTGGGATAATCAAATAGGAAGAGATTGACGAGGATGTCATACACACAACATCCCCAAAAAAGAAAAGAATATATAAATCTTTTTCCATACTTTTACGTCTTATAAGCAGAATGACTTATCAACAACTTATGAAATTTACCTTACGAACCTCATCTGTAAAAGACGACAAGCTGAGCCGCATACTGGAAGAAGAACGTCCTCATCTGTTGCAGTACGCCTGCTATCGCCTCGGTAGTCTGGAGGATGCCGAAGACGCCGTACAGGATCTCTTCCTCCAGCTCCACAGCCGTCCCTCTGCCGATACGGCACCGGATCACTGGCAACGCTTTGTGTATCGAAGCCTGCGAAATCTATGCACCGACCGACTACGTCGCAACCATGTACCGCTCATCCCGCTGGACCAACTACCGGATATGTGCGAAGAACCGCCCTCCGACTTCGACCAAGAGGTGCGTATCATCCTATCGCTGCTGGCAACCCTGCCCGATGAACAGGCCGAAGTAATCCGTCTACGCTTCTACGGCAACAAGAGTTTTGCGGAAATCAGCCTGCTGCTCGATGCACCGCTACCCACCATAAAATCGCGCTTCCGCTACGGACTTGAAAAAATAAAAAGCGGTTTGCTCCGCTCACCCCACCTTTCCATTCACTCCTAAAAAACAACTTATATGACATGCGAAGAATTTAAAAACCAAGTTATCGAACATCTCGATGCGAACAGCCCTCTTTCCCTGAATGCCGAATGCGAGGCACATAAAGCCGGATGCCCCGATTGTGCGCGCTATTTCGACGAAATGACAGCCACCGCCATGTTATTGCGTCCCCGACACTCTCCTTTGCAACAACATGCCGCCCGACCTTCTCGGCGCCCGGTCTTCCGCAAGCGACTGATGCAGATAGCTGCCGCTATAACCGTTTTTCTATGCGGAGTTGGCGTAGGACTGAGCAATCTTTTTTCTACCCGGGCACAGGCCGAACGTACAATGTCGCTTCATCTGGAGCACTTCACGCACAATCTGAGCAGTGTAGGCAATTATTTGATTTCGTTTGAAGTACGCGCCCTACCCGATGAAAATTTTTCTACACTGGATCCTGAGGCTGATTTCATACCGATGCAGATGCAGGTGATGCATCAAAACGACTCTCTTTTCTGGCGACTGGAAAAAGCCGGAGGTCGCACCGTCGTCTTTGATGGCAAGGCACAATATTTATGGACCGGCAACGGCATAAGAATAAAAGGACCACGCGACGCCGGTTTTGTAGAAGAACGATTTCAGCCTGAAAATCTGCTGAAACAGCAAGCCTTGCTACTGCCTCATACGGAACAAGCCGACACGCGGATGACATACACCGACTCCACCGTCGTACTCACCACCTGCGGACAACAGGACGGTGCATGGGAAGGTCCCGGCACATACCGTATCGTCACAGCATTTGTAAAAGCCACCGGTCTGCTCTGCCGGATGGAAGTATGGCTGAAGCATCAGGGACGGGAGATACAGATGCTACGCAGCACAGACATCCGGTACAACCTACCGTTGAACCGGGTCGATATAGTTCGACTTCCAGAAAGCAACGGAACGGAATGGCAGGATGTAGCCTTACCGAGAATAACCCGGCGGAATACGCTGAAAACACTGCAAAAAGAAACTGCCACAGAAGCTGCCCGACGCATTATGAATGCCCTCATCGCCAACCGGCCGCAAGATGCCGACAAGGCTTTATACTATTACCGCCCGCACCTCAGCCGACTGTGCAAACAACTGCAAGGATGCAGCGTATCCGACTTCAGTGCTCCCGTGACAAGGAAAGACTATCCCGGCGTATTCGTATCCTACCGGCTGACCTCACCCGACGGTCAAACGACAACCGGGCACCTGGCTCTCCGACGCGACAACGACCAACGCATCTGGACACTGGACGGCGGCCTATAACTCCCCATTGTTTTTCATGTTCCGGGCACCTTTGTTGCCCACAAAACGGCAGACGAATCTCATCGGATTTCGTCTGCCGTCTCAAAAAATCTGTGTATCTTTGCCTCTGTCAGTCTTCCTTTTACTGAAACAAGCCATGAAAACACAGTCATATCTCCGGGTGATATCGGCAAGAGCAACTTTACTGGCAGGGTTCCTACTATCTTATGCTCTTGTCATTGCGCAACCTTATTTCGCGCACCGATTCACCATGAATGACGGCATTTGCGGAAACGAAATAAGAAGTATCGTGCAAGACAACAAAGGCTTTCTGTGGTTAGCTACGGACAATGGTCTCTGCCGGTTCGACGGACACCGGTTCCATACTTTGAAAGGAGAGGTCATTAATTCCGACGAAATCAATTGTCTTTATGCCGAACCCAACAATCCCATTTTGTGGATCGGCACGCCACGTGACGGCTTGTACCGATTTAACTACATGAACGATAAATGGAAAACCTTCCGGCATCACCCCGACAGCCTGCATTCCATCAGCGACAATTCCGTTACCTGTCTGGCTCCTGCTTCTGACGGTCGGTTATGGATCGCCACCTATTGGGGTGGAATCAGTAAATACGATTCCCGAACAGGACATTTTGAGCGTTTCAACAAACGAATATGGCCCGGATTGCCTAGCGACCAAACCTGGATGGTGGCAGAACCGGGTGACGGGAATCTTTACATCGGACACGTATACGACGGCCTCAGTATCGTAAATCTTTTCAATCACACCGTACGTAATTTTAAATACAACGACGGAAGCGGCTTCCCGTCCAACAATGTCTATTGTCTGCACCGCGACAACAAGGGCCATATCTGGACAGGCACCAAAGACGGTCTGGTGCTCATCGATGCCTCCACAGGGCGTTTAAAAGATTATGGGAAATGTCTACCGCTTCTGGCAGACGCCATTTACGGCATCGAAGAAATCAATGGCAAAGAATTATGGGTGACAACCGAATCCTCACAAATCGTCGTCATTTCCCTGGCCCATGATGTATGGAACCCCGACAGCACGTCCTTTTCCTCTTTTTTATTACCCCAATGCGCAGATCATAAGACGATCATACGTACGCTATTTAAAGACACTTTCGGGAACGTATGGGTTGCCGGCAACGGTAGCGGGCTGAATTTCTATTCACACCGGAGACCTTTATTCCATACCACCCGCAATAGCGGATTGGCAGACAGCCTAAAAAGTGTGCATTTAAACGGCAACGACTGGTATATAGTAGACGGATGTGATCTGTATGTATCAGGAAAAAACGAGAAAAATATGCTTTTGTTGCACCGTTCCGAAATACATGACCTGGCCCTTTTAGGAACAGACCGTATCATGGTAGCGTCCAACCAAGGCATCGACATCATCGACAGCGACAATCGACAAACTGTAGAAACGCTTAATTGTCCGGTCAATTGGGTATGGAGCGTTCGTTCCGATGACGAAGGCAACATTTGGGCCGGTACATACGGTGGCGGACTTTATATCTACAACAGCAACCACAAACTCATACATCAGTTCAATACCCGTACCTCGTTCCCTTCGAATATCATCAACGACCTGACGACTGACAGCCGCCGGCGTATCTGGGTTGCAACCGGTAAAGGGGTGGTAGGTTTTACGGGAGAAGGATCTGATGCTTTTATCGTCTACGATGCTTCGTCAGGATTGCAAAACGAGCATATCCTGGCCATAACGGAGGATCTGCAGCATAATATCTGGTGCAGCACGAAAACCGGAATCAGCTGTATCCGCCCTAACCGCGAGGTCCTTAATTACAGTTGGAACGACGGGATTCCGTCGGACGGATTCGTGCATGGCCGTGTAAAGCGGAGCCAAGAAGGCAAGATCACTTTCGGCACACGATATAAAATGTGCTCTTTCTTTCCCGAACAGCTTCTAAACAGCACAGACACCCCAAGGGCGTTCATCACACATATCACCCTGCCGGCTACATGGACAGACAGTCTGACCAACGAACAGAGGCTCGCGGTACATGACACACTTGGCATCACACTACCTTATCAGAAAAACACATTTACCGTAAACTTCAGTACCGCCGATTATGCTTTATCCGCACAAACCCGCTATTCCTATCGGCTGAAAGGGTTGACCGATATATGGACACTGGATGACGGTACCTACCAAGCTACTTATCACCACATTCCTCCGGGACAATACCTATTTGAATTAAGAGCGGGTACAAAAGGACAGACGTGGTCTGCCGCTACTATCGCATTACCGGTGCAAATCACTCCACCTTGGTGGCTTACGA
Source organism: uncultured Paraprevotella sp. (assembly GCA_910584955.1). Taxonomy (GTDB): domain Bacteria; phylum Bacteroidota; class Bacteroidia; order Bacteroidales; family Bacteroidaceae; genus Paraprevotella. Next base: position 14,916 of record CAJUDC010000018.1, read on the forward strand.
ATTGGGCTAAGAGCCTTTATTTGCTGACTGCACTCATCTTAGCCGGTACTCTTCTCTATTTCTGGCATCAAAAGACCTATCTGGAGGGGTTGATCCGCTCACGAAAGATGGAATTCGATGCCTCCAACAACGTTAACAGAGCCGATAACACTAATGGACTTAATCCCAAAGACCAAGAATTCGTAGCTCAGATAACCCGTATTCTAGAGCAGCATCTTTCGTCGGAAAAACTGGATGTGAACTTCCTGGCCTCAGAAATGTGCATGAGCCCGTCAAACCTGTACCGCCGCATGAAAGCAACCACCCATCTGTCTAGCGCTGAATTTATACGCAAAACACGCATACGCCGAGCCGAACAGCTCATGCACTCTGGCAAATATACGCTGACAGAAATAGGAGAGCAAGTAGGCTACACCACTCCCGAAACGTTCAGAAAAGCTTTCAAGGAAGAATTCGGTGTGACACCTTCCGCTTACATGAAAGCATTGCGAAAACCGGTTTAATCTGCTATTTTGCAAGGTTTATTCGTGTATTTGCATGATTTCATCCGTAAAGACACGCGGTAATGTGCGTATTTTTGCATCAATAAACTTTAAAACACATGAAACGCATTTTTACCATCCTGGCAACGCTTGCCGTCTCCTTTCTCGTCCAAAATACCGACGCGCAGTCTCTCGAGAATCCAGCCGATTTCACTTCGTCCATCCAAAATCCCAGTTTTGAGAATCACACCACCGACGGTTGGATCAACAACGGTTTCCAACTCCAGACCAACAACTCACCTGCCGATGAAGGATGGGCCAAAGACGGCAACGTCTATATTGAAAAATGGACGGCAACACCGGCTACTGTTGCGGATGCTTCCATCTCGCAAGTAATACGAAACCTACCTAACGGGAACTACGAACTGCGGGCAACGGCACATGCCGTCAATCAAGCACTCCCCTCACGCCCTACCCAAGGTACAATCATATTCGGCGGGCTCTATAAAAAGGTTATCAACAAAGGAGGAGAATATACCGTACAAACCGTCGTAGCTAACGGCACGCTGGAAATCGGATTCCAATCCCAATCTACAAATGCCAACTGGATTGCCGCCGATAACTTCCGTCTGTACTATACCGGCGAAACATCCGAAGGTTATCGCAATTACCTGAACCTAATTACCAGTTCTGCAAAAAGGATGTTACTAGGAAATACATTACCTCATTACAATAAAAAAGCATTTGACAACGCCTTCACACTATCGAAAGAAGCCGGTAACGACATACGCAAACTGAAAGAAGCCATTACAGCCTTGGAACAAGCTGTATCTGTCTACCAAGAACTCGCAGCATGCAGCACAACCCTGCACAGCGCCCTCGTCATCGCCCGGCAGTTTGCCCGCAACAGCGACTACTCGGGGAAGGAGGACTTTTTGAAAGCCATTCTCGCAGCGGAAGAAGCATACAACGCAACAGAACCCGATATAATGACCATGCAAGAAGCAGCCGTAAACCTCCAAAAAGCTTCGGATCGCTATCTGGCAGCACGTCCTTCGGAATGGTTTACAATCAAAAACGGAGCCATGTGGAAAGATAACCGACAAAAAGATGTACAAGCTCACGGAGCCGGATTTGTACGGGTCAACGACACATGGTATATGATTGGAGAAGACCGCTCAAATTCATGGAATCCAGACGTGAATATGTATTCTTCCAAAGATCTTGTCAATTGGAAATTCGAACGCAAAATTATAGAGAACGGAGTGACACATACCTCTTTAGGCAACGGAAGAATGATAGAACGTCCGAAATTGATGTATTGCCGGAAGACCGGTAAGTTCGTGGTATGGTGTCATTGGGAAAGCAGTAATTACGGCGCATCGGAAGCCGGAGTTTTCTACTGCGACTCCGTGAACGGAGCATACAAATTCCACTGGGCCGGTCGTCCTTTGGGTGTAAAGTCGCGCGACTGCAACGTGTTCATTGACGATGACGATACAGCCTATTTCATATCTACTATTGATGAGAACCGGCATTTAGGGCTGTTCCGCCTGTCGGACGATTATCTGAGTGCGGTGGAATACACGGAGCTATTCAAATGGCAAAGTCGCGAAGCACCGGCTATCGTGAAAGTAAACCAGGTTTACTATATGCTCTCATCGGCCTGCAGCGGGTGGGATCCTAACCGATGCAAATTGTCTTATTCCCGTTCGCTTACTTCCGGTTGGTCTTCTTTATCGAATCTAGGGAACCCGATAGCCTACGACACACAGGCAGCTAATATCCTAACGATAAAAGGATCCAAAGCCACCACTTATTTATATGTGGGCGACCGTTGGCAGGATCCCGGACTACCCGAGTCGAAAACAATCATCTTTCCCATCTCATTCCACGAAAACCGCTGTACATTCGATTACCACCAGCAATTCGACATTAATTTCGTCACAGGAGAATGGCGTGAGACACCGGATGACGGAACACGGATTTCCAAATCTCAGTGGAAAGTCATAGCATGCAGCAGCGAAGAGACAAATAGCGAACAAGGCGCCGCCCGTCTGGCCATTGACGGAAACATACGAACCAAATGGCATACCCGATACAGCGGGACAAAAGCCGAAGCCCCGCACTACATTACCGTAGACATGGGCACCGTTCACGAAATATCGGGATTCTGCTGTATTCCGCGCATGGACGACAGCACCAACGGCTTGATACGGGAATTCACCCTGACAGTAAGCGAAGACGGAGAGAACTGGACTCTTGCAACAGGCGGAAGTTGGATGCCTTACGGCAGTGAAATGTACTTCCAGCCGATAAAAGCCCGTTATTTCAAACTGACCTCTCTAAAAGGAGACTATGCGTCCATTGCCGAAATAGACATGCTGACCCAATGCCCCGTTTACACCGCAACTCCCATTTCTCCTTATTACAAGCTTGACACAAACGAGTGGAATGCCTCTCGGAATATTGTAGCAACGGAAGGCCAATCGGTAACATTCGGTCCCAGTGTATCTTCCGGCAGAGGAACTTGGGCCATCTATGGACCAAGCCTTCATGCCAGCGGACGAGAACACACACTGAATAATGTGGCTGCAACCGTGTCCGGTTCCTATCGCATGGCTTTTCTCGACATGTACGGCTGTACTTCCAATACCGACTACCAATTGACCGTAGTTCCACAAACCACCTCTGTCAGAAACACAGCAAAGAACAACCGGGAAATAAATCGTATCAGATATTATACTATCGGAGGAGCGGAAATATCCGCTCCCCGTTACAAAGGGCTCTACATTAAAAAGACTTATTTCAAAGACCATACTACCGAGAAACAGAAAATCGTATTATAGATTCTATCTGTCCTCCTACCCTTAACCTAATACCTGACTATATGAAAAGAACAATAATCCTCCTTTTATCAAGTCTCATTATACAGGTTACAAACGCAAAAGCCTCCAACGCCTTCACACTACACAGCAAACAGACGGTTCATATCGTATGGAACACCTCGGAAAAACCAGTCGTGCACACAGCCCTAAATATATTAAGCCGGGATATGATGTCCATTCTGCAATGTCCTGCCCATATCCAGTCGCAAAACGGCCAGATCCTCATCGGGACAATAGGAACAAACAAACTGTTGGAAACAACCGGAGCCGATCTGTCTGCGCTGAATGGTAAGAAACAGGCTTTCCTACTGACCGTTCTTAGCGATGGCCGTTTGCTGATCGCCGGCAGCGACAGCCACGGCACTGCATACGGTATCATGGAAGTATCCCGCTTACTGGGTGTCTCTCCTTGGGAATGGTGGGCCGACGCCCTACCGGAAAAGAAAGCGATCTTTACCCTTCCTGCCGGTTACACCGACATACAATCTCCGTCTGTCGAATACCGAGGAATATTCATCAACGACGAAGACTGGGGACTAATGCCATGGAGCAGCGAGACTTACGAACCGCAAGCTCTCAAAGGACATATCGGTCCCCGCACCCATGAACGTATTTTCGAATTGCTACTCCGATTGCGGGCTAACACATACTGGCCGGCCATGCACGAATGTACCCATCCTTTCTTCCTGACCGAAGGGAACCGGGAAACAGCCGAAAAGTTCGGCATATATATCGGCGGATCACACTGCGAGCCAATGGCCTCAAGCACAGCCGGTGAATGGCGTCTACGGGGCAAAGGCGACTATGACTACGTAAACAACAAGACTTCGGTCTATCGTTTTTGGGAAGAACGCGTAAAGGAAATCGCCGAGCAAGAGATCCTTTATACCATCGGTATGAGAGGCGTACACGACGGACAAATGCAGGGAGCCAAAAGCATAGCAGAACAGAAAGCCGTGTTGGAACGCGTTTTCACCGACCAGCGCTATCTATTGAAAAAATACGTGAATAAGAATGTAGAAGAAGTTCCGCAGGTATTTATCCCTTATAAAGAAGTATTGGACATTTATAACGCCGGCTTACAGGTCCCCGATGACGTGACTTTGATGTGGTGCGACGATAATTACGGTTATATCCGGCACTTCCCCACCGACGAAGAACGGGCACGCCAAGGAGGCAACGGTCTGTATTATCATATTTCCTATTGGGGCCGACCGCACGACTATTTATGGTTAGGTACTTTCAGTCCGGCTCTGCTTTACCAGCAACTGAAACAAGCTTACGATCGGGATATTCGGAAAATATGGATACTGAATGTAGGAGACATCAAACCGGCAGAGTACCAGACAGAACTATTCATGGATATGGCCTGGAACATAAACGAAGTCACTCAAAAAGGCGTATCCGATCATTTGAAGCGCTTTCTGCAACGTGAATTTGGAAAGACTGTCGGTCGTACCCTACATCCGGTTATGGAAGAACATTACCGTCTGGCCTACATCCGCAAACCGGAATTCATGGGAAACACACGTGTAGAGGATTCACCTGCTTACCGTGTTATAAAAGACCTGCCATGGAACCGACAATTTATCTTAGAACGGTTAGCAGCGTATAAGAAGCTATCAGACAAAGTGGAAGCAACAGCATCCGCCATTCAGGATTTCCGTAAAGAGACTTACTTCCAGCTGATAAAATATCCGGTACAGGCAGCCACCGAAATGAATAAAAAAATGCTATATGCCCAGTTGGCCCGCCATGGCGAGATGGACTGGGTGTCCAGCCAAACTGCTTATGACAGCATTGTTACATTAACCCGGATTTACAACAACGGAATAGACGGCAAGGCTAAATGGAAACGGATAATGGACTTTCAGCCACGCAGACTGCCGGTTTTCGAACCCATCCGGCCTACAACCGATACTTGTAAACTGAAAAGCGGATATACGTTGCTCCATAAATGGAATGCCGTAGAATGCACCAAGGGGCAATGCATCCCATGTAAAGGATTGGGTTACGAAGGGAAATCCGCCATCCTCCCGAAAGGTGAAAATATTCATTATGAATTCACAGCATCGGGAACGGACTCCATTGAGATCGAAATACAACTCTTGCCTAATCATCCGGTTAAAGGAGACAGATTGCGGCTATCCGTCATGCTTGACCAAGCATCAGCCAACGTATTGTCTTATGAAACAAAAGGAAGGAGTGAAGAATGGAAAGAGAATGTATTAAGAAACCAAGCCGTCCGACGCCTCATTCTTCCATTGGAGAAAAAGAGACGGCACAGGATCGTACTAACCGCACTCGATGAAGGGGTAGTACTCGATCGATTACTTATATACATGCCCTCTCATCGAAGCAATGCCAGCAAATAATCACATATTGTACCATTATTCTTATCAAAAATTATGAGATACTATAAAATAATACTTTCTCTCATCCTTGCTACGATACAAATCACCGCTTCATCACAGAAGCCGGTAAGCGTTTTCATTACGGCCGGTCAATCCAATGCAGAGGGAAGAGAATCGGTAAACCATCTTCCTCCCTATCTCAACGATTCCTGTTACAAGCATCTCCGTTACGCCTTCGTACGCTCGGAGCAATCGGGAAAGTTCAGCGACTTCAAGTTCGGAAAGACATTTGCCTTTTGCGATGTGGCTCATTATTTTATAGACCAAGCCTCAGACGCCGATTTCTATGCGATAAAATGTACTTACGGCGGAACCGCCATTGCTCCGGGTATAACCGAACCCAACAAACCCATCTGGTATGCCAATTCCGAATGGCTCAACAGGAACAGAGCGTACAGCGATAGCAAAGGCGGTATGTCATTGACGCTTTCGTTGACAGAGGGGTTTGCCAGATGTGTTGATTCAACCCTTTCGCATCTGCCGGAAGGCTATGATGTAAAAGCGATTATGTGGCATCAAGGAGAGAGCGACCGTAACAAAGCCGATGACTATTACCAAAATTTTAAAGACATGATAACGTTTATGCGGGAGCAGATCTATGCCATAACCCAAAAAGAAAAAGACAAAACATTGCCCTTCATATTCGGAACCGTGTCACATGCCTCTCGGCAGTACAATCCTATCATAGAGAAAGCTCAACTCAAAGCGTCACAAGAGCTATCCAATGTCTATGTCATAGATTTAAGTGATGCCGGCCTGCAAGAAGACGGACTTCACTTCAACGGTCCATGGACGGAATATGCCGGCAAGCTCATGTTCAACAAACTTGTGAAATTAGGCCTTGTAAACGCCAAGCCTGTGAAAGCAATCAAACCCAGTGCTGCCAATAATAGATAAAAGCAAAGCTATAACAACACCCGGTCGGAATCGACCGGGTGTTGTTATTTTCAGAAGACAACCGTAATAAAAAGAAAGCATAATTTTCCATTTGTCGCATTCTTCGTATCTTTGCCTTGGTTTACTCACAACACCTTAAACAGACATGAAACATTTATCTTTTACGCTTTTTATGCTTTCCATGCTTCCTTTGTCTGCAAGCGCACAGATTGCCGATCGGCAGCGACCGGAAGAATGGGAACAACTCATTCCGGGTGCCCGCTTCATGGATCGTTTTCAGCCCATGAAGGGCAACCGTCTCTCTGACGATGTATGGGGTGCCGATTCCGTCCGACCGCGTCTTATCGACAACGGTATAGAAGATAGTTCCTGGAGCTATTGGGGCGGTAACATTGTCCGCGATGAGAACGGATATTGGCATTTGTTCGTGGCAGCATGGCCGGAAGCCTCAAAAAAAGGTCACATGGAATGGCCTAATTCATGGGTCATCCATGCCATAAGCGAAAACCGTTACGGCCCCTTCCGTCCACAGGAGGTAATCGGTCGAGGACACAATCCCGAAATTTACCGTACGGACAACGGCACATGGGTGCTTTATGTCATCAACGGACGTTACACCGCACCCAGTCTTGACGGTCCCTGGACATACGGAAACTTCGACTTCGATCCGTGCGGTCGCCGTATTATCGAAGGACTTTCGAATCTGTCTTTCGCGCGGCGCCCTGACGGTTCATGGTTGATGGTAGATCGTGGAGGAGGCATCTGGGTAAGCCGTGACGGGCTTTCTACATGGATGCAAATTTCAGACGAAAGCGTTTATCCCAAAGTCAACGGTCGTTTTGAAGATCCCGTATTATGGCGCGATTCGGTACAATATAACCTGATTGTAAACGACTGGTTGGGACGCATCGCTTACTATCTGCGCTCACCCGACGGTCTGCATTGGACTGCGGATGCGGGCGAGGCCTATACTCCGGGAATTGCCCGACACTCCGACGGGAAACAGGAACACTGGTTCAAATACGAACGGATGCGTATCGTACAGGATGCCCAAGGGCGTGCCGTACAAGCAAACTTTGCCGTCATCGATACATTGAAATTTGAAGACAGGCCGCTTGACCGGCATAGTTCTAAAAATATCTGTATCCCGCTCGATCCCGGTCTGCTGTTAAGCCTGCCTAGCCACACCCAAAAGAAAGACCGTTACATCAAATTGCATATCCATGCCGAAGACGGCATGTCGCCTATAAGCGATCTGGATACAAACACCCTGCGCTTCGGCGCTCCCCATGAAGTCGATTTCGGACGAGGGGCCGCTCCTGTCTCCATAGATGCAGACGGGAAAGATCTTGTCGTTACTTTCAGGATGAAAGCAGCTTCATTCGGTACCGCCGATTTTGTCGGAAAAGTACTTGTCCGACGCAGGGACGGACGCCCTACTTTCGGTTTCGTTCGTTTGCCTTGGGTTGATTTCACCACACCTCCGGTTCCTCAACCGTAATTCTCAATGCTCCGGTCAACATACGTATTTGACCGGAGCATTGTTATTCCAACTTAATACCGTATTTCACAATCCGCTCTTCCATCATTCCCTTAGGCATAAAGCGAAGGAGCGTATTCGCCAATGTATTCAACATACGCTCACGAATATAATCTTCTTTTATATACAGGGAAACCCGACGTTGAGAAAGAGAATCGCCTTCAATACGCCGTACATTCCTGCGCTGCTCATTCGTGAGCATTGACAAATGCATCTCCGGTATAATGGTATACCCTCCGTTCTGATCAACGATCCGAATAAGCGTGTCTATGCTTCCGGCCTCATAAAGATGGTGACCTCGAGCCCGGGCTTTACAAAAACTAAAGGCACTTTCCCGCAGGCATTGTGCCTCTTTCATGATCCACATCTGCTCGTGCTCCAATTTCTCGGGGCTGAATACGGGAAGCTTGCGCCAACAGCTTTCTGCCAGATACACCCAAAAGTTTTCCGTATAAAGCGGAATTTCATATATTCCCCGCCTCCCGTTCCCGCTGACAGCAATCCCTGCGTCTACTTGTCCACGCAATAAAGCGTCCAGCATATTCTCCGTTTTCATTTCCCGAATAGACAGATCCACCTGCGGGTAATCCTCCAGATAATGCTTGATGAAACGAGGCAATATATAGGGAGCAATTATCGGACCGACAGAAAGCACCATGGAACCTGATATTTCCCCCTTGCTTTCATTCACCAATTCCGTTATACGCTCCGCTTCTCTGACAGCACGTTCCGCCTGCCGGATAATGCCCGCACCGATCGCAGTAGGAACCACCCGTTTGTTCGTACGCTCAAAGATACGTACTTCCAGTTCTTCTTCCAATTTCACAAGCATCGCACTCAAAGTGGGCTGTGATATTCCCAAAGCCTCCGCTGCCTTTGCAAAACTGCGGAAACGGTCGATGGCCATAATATACTTCAATTGCTGTAAGGTCATAACGATAGATTTTATCAATGCAAAGATAAAAGCAATTATTCGTTTACTAATCATAAATCGTTTAACTTTGCATCGTCAACATCACGGAGTAACCATTATAAAAAGAATTTCACATGTCAACCAAACCGTTTCACCGTCATCTGGAGGTCAAAGGGCTACCGCTCTACTGGATTCTCCTTATTTATCTTATCATAGGCTTCTTCTATCCGGCCATCGGCTTCCTGGCCCTTATCTGTATGATAGCCCCTGTGGCTTTTTCCGTTCGCAAAGGCCGCTGGTGGTGCGGGAACGCCTGTCCGCGCGGCAACTTCTACGACCGCATATTATCTAAATACTCGCCTCATCGTCCGATACCCGCATTTGTACGTTCATTCGGGTTTCGCTTCTTTATGGTGTTGTTTATTTTCGGTATGTTCGGCAGTCAGATGTATTTTGCCTGGGGCGACTGGAACGCCATGGGAAAAGTATTCTGGAACATTATTCTGCTTACCACGCTCGTAGGTATCGTTTTGGCATTCATCTATGCACCTCGAACCTGGTGCTCATTTTGTCCGATGGGAACACTTTCTTCGTGGGTGGCTCCCCGCAAAGGCAAATTACCCGAAAAGTACCGCCGCATACGCGTCAGCAGCAAATGTCAGATGAAGTGTAAAAGCTGTGCCCGTGTCTGTCCCATGCAGCTCACGCCTTATGACAGTCGCGGACAAGAAGACGGCTATTTACATCCCGATTGCATTAAGTGCGGGAAATGCGTTATGGCCTGCCCGATTAAAATTATGAAGTTAGACCAATCTATGCAGGCTACCAACTGAACATGTTGATAAATACAGAACGGATTTTGATGGAAATAAAAACGTACTTTAATCCGTTCCGTATTCTAAAGCTTCATACCCAGCAGCAACCAATCTGAACATTCTCCATTCCGCATATCTTATCCCTAAATTCCGCTAACAAATAAAAAGTCACCGGTTACTTGTCAGTAAAACGAAACCAATTAAAATCCACATAACCATCTACTCCCGGTTCAGTAGTACTGAAATTGAACAAAGCAAAACGATTAGCTGTCCAGGGGAGTCCCAATCCCATTTGAAGTGCGTTTCCTATACGTTTAAAATGAACACCATCCAAACTGTAATAAAACAAAGCACTGAAATCTTTATCTGTTGCTCGCACACGAATCCAAATGTGGTCTCCAGTAAAGTTTTCCACGACTTCCATCTCCCGATCATCATTGCACATTATGATTGTACGCACCCCGTACTCCTTCCGTACAGCCACATAGGCATAAGGAAATTCAAATATTCCGAAACCGGCCACATTTCCGTCTTTCATACCTGTAACCTCCATTTCAACGGTTCCTTCCGAATTCGGTCCTTGAACGCGCTGTGTCAACGTATTTCGTGCCTCTTTAAGCGTTTCTGCCTGCGATGCTCTCAAACGCATATAGCCTTTGCGTTCGTTCAAAGACCACCGAGTATTATCAGGGTTATGGTTCCACTGCCATTGCAGCCCCAATTTCCGTTTATTGAATTCGTCCGTTGTCGCCGGACTCTTAAGTTTTGATTTTTTCCCGACTGAGGGTTTAGAATAGGTAACCACATCTTTACCACAATCACCTAACATCGGCCAGCCCTCAACCCATGTCACAGGAACCAAGCAAGGCACTCGCCCCATAGGACCTCGGTCTTGCATAATCACAAACCACCAGTCTCCATTTTTCAATTGCACCATTCCCCCTTGATGCAAGCCATTAGGAGGATATGAGCTATTATCATTCATAATTAACTTATGCTACTCGTTGGTTGAATTAAAGTTTTAAATATCTACAAATGAAAAAGTTGCACAAT